>JAMDDV010000010.1 GCA_023488455.1 Actinomycetota bacterium
GGTGATAACACTGAGCTAACCGTGGAGCTAATAACACCGATAGCCATGGAAGAGGGACTGCGCTTTGCCATACGTGAAGGTGGTAGGACAGTTGGAGCTGGTAAGATAGTTAAGATATTGAAGTAGGATAGAGAAAACGGAGGAGTAGTTGGCTAAAAACAGCCAAAAGATCAGGATCAGGCTTAAAGCATATGATCATGAGATTATTGATAAGTCGGCAAGGAAGATAGTAGAGACTGCGCTTGAATCAGGGGCGAGAGTGTCCGGGCCAATCCCGTTGCCCACGCGGAGGAGCATCTATTGTGTGATAAGATCACCTCATGTGGACAAAGATTCAAGAGAACATTTTGAGATACAGACGCATAAGCGGTTGATCGATATTTTTGACCCAACACCCAAAACGGTTGACTCGCTCATGAGGATAAATCTTCCTGCTGGTGTTGATATAGAAATAAAGCTATAGGTCCAGGAGATTTACTAAGTGAAGGCTCTTATAGGTACTAAGGTTGGGATGACTCAGATATTTAATGAAGATGGTACTGTGGTGCCGGTGACGGCTATTGAAGTTATGCCAAATGTTGTGACGGGTCTCAGGATCACCACAAAAGATGGATATGAAGCTGTGCAGTTGGGCTATAAGGAAGTAACAGAAAAGAAAATCGCAAAACCGGTAATAGGACAGTTCAAAAAGAATAAACTCAAACTCATGAGGCACTTAAAGGAAGTTCGGGTTGAGAGTGTATCCGATTATAAGATAGGTCAGAAGATAAAGGCTGGAATTTTCAAGATTGGAGATGTGGTGAAGGTGACCGGTATCTCCAAAGGAAAGGGATTCGCTGGAGTTGTGAAAAGGTATCATTTCAAGGGAGGACCGGCATCGCATGGAGCGATGTTTCATCGCGCACCTGGTTCAATTGGGGCGAGCTCATTTCCTTCAAGAGTAGATAAGGGGAAAAGGCTTCCTGGGAGAATGGGTGGTCGCCGGGTCACCTCGCTGAATCTGAAGGTGGCACAGGTTGACGAAGCAAAGAACATCTTGCTGCTATCTGGAACTGTTCCTGGCCCCCGCGGGGGCATGGTTTTGATCAGAGAAGTATAGGTAACTGGAGTAATTCATGGCAAACGTAGACATTGTTGACATAAAAGGCAATAAGGTTGGAACCTATAAAATGGATAACCCTGTGCTTAAAGAGGGCAACGATGAGGCACTTCTGATAGAAGTTATTAAGTGCAAACTTGCTAACCATAGGGCTGGAACCCATAAAACGAAGGGCAGGAGTGAAATATCAGGTGGCGGAGCAAAACCCTGGAGACAGAAGGGGACCGGCAGGGCAAGGGCCGGCTCGATTCGTTCTCCTATCTGGAGGGGCGGTGGAACTGTGTTTGGCCCGACGCCAAGAGATTACTCTTATAATGTTCCTAAGAAAAAGATAAAAAAAGCTAAGGCTATTGCACTTATGAACAAGGTTAATGAAGGCAGTCTCATCATCGTAGATGATATTAAGTTTGAAAAACCAAGCGCTAAATCTGCTGTTGAGTTTTTGAATAATATTGGATGTGAAAGAAAATCCCTGGTTATTGTTGACAGGGATGACATAAATACGATCCTTTCCTTCAGGAACTTGAGGAATGTGATCATGCTTCCGACAGATATGATTAGCGCTTATGACATTTTGAATTGCGAGAAGATGATAGTGCCGCAATCCCTGATGGATGATGTTAAGAGGACGTGCGCTCAATGAGGGACCCTAGGGATGTTATTTTAAGGCCAGTTATAACAGAGAGAAGCTATGCCCAGGCTGATAAGAATAGATATTCTTTCATTGTGGACCGTCGTGCTAGGAAGACGGAGATTAAGAAGGCTATCGAGGATATCTTTAAAGTAAAAGTTCTGGACATTAGCACAATGATCGTTAAAAGAAAACCTTTGCGCCGTCCTGGTCGGAGAGGTCAGACCCTGGGTTATACCTCTGAACAGAAGAAGGCGATAGTCAGACTTCGTGTGGGCGATAAGATTGAGGTGTTTGAGAACAGATGAACAGGAGTTTTTGGAGGGTAAGTTGGCTATAAAGAAATATAATCCCACCTCTCCCGGAAGAAGGTTTGCAACAGTTTCGGCGTTTGACGACATAACCAGAGATCGACCGGAGAAGTCACTGACCTCTGAATTGAGGAAGAAAGCAGGCAGAAATGTCCATGGCAGGGTGACCATGAGACATTTGGGTGGTGGTCATAAGAGAAAATACAGATTGATAGATTTCAAGAGGCGCAAGGATGAAATACCAGCTAAAGTAGCTGCCATCGAGTACGATCCTAACCGTTCTTGCAGGGTTGCATTGCTTCATTATATCGACGGAGAGAAGAGATACATACTTGCTCCAAAAGACCTGAGGGTAGGGAACGAGGTCATATCAGGAGAGAAAGTTGATGTTAAACCTGGCAACTGCATGCCGCTTAAGAATATACCGACCGGAACCTTTATCCACAATGTAGAGCTATATGAAGGAAGGGGAGGCCAGCTGGCCAGGTCAGCGGGTTCATCCGTCCAGCTCCTCGCTAAGGAGGACAAATTTGCTCAGCTTAGGTTAACTTCTGGTGAAGTAAGAATGGTGAGCGTAAACTGCAGAGCATCAATAGGGCAAGTAGGTAACGAAGAGCATGAGATCATATCGCTGGGCAAGGCTGGTAGAAGTCGCTTGCTTGGGATTAGACCAAGCGTGCGAGGTGTTGCCATGAACCCACATGACCATCCGCTTGGCGGTGGCGAGGGCAAATCCAGTGGCGGTAGGCATCCCTGCAGTCCCTGGGGAATGCCGGCAAAAGGTTACAGAACCAGAAAGAAGAATAAACCGAGCAATCGGTTAATAATAAGGAGAAGGACTAGTTAGGAGAGGTTGAGTGTCTAGATCTGTTAAAAAAGGACCCTATATCGATGCTGCATTGTTGAAAAAGATATTGGACTTTAACGAGAAAAATGAAAAAAAAGTAATAAAGACGTGGGCAAGAGATTGCACTATCAGCCCAGAAATGGTTGGTCATACGATTGCAGTTTATGATGGTCGAAAGCATGTGCCTGTTTTTGTCTCTGAGAGCATGGTTGGACATAAGCTTGGGGAGTTCGCTCCAACGCGGACCTTCAGGTCACATGGTCATCATACTGAAAGGTCAACAGCGCTGAAATAGGTTTATATATCTGGAGGGTTTTTTGGAAGCAATGGCAATTGCCAAATACATAGGAATATCGCCAAGAAAAGCAAGAATGGTGATTGATAACATTCGCGGGCTTGACGTTGATAGGGCAATCGATGTTTTGGATTTCACAAGCAGAGCTGCAGCTAAGGAGATTAAAAAGGTTGTGCAAGCCGCAAGGGCAAATATCATCAGCAAAAATAAGGATGCGAAGATAGACGAGTCCAGGCTCTATATTTCTAGGGCGTATGTGGATGAAGGGCCAACCTTAAAGAGATTTCAACCGGTTTCAAGAGGCCGAGCGTTCAGGATAAGAAAGAGAACATGTCACATAGCTGTTTACGTATCTGAGAGGAAGGTAGGTTAATTTGGGTCAGAAAGTTAGCCCAATAGGGCTGAGGGTCGGTTTAATAAGGGATTGGGAATCCAGGTGGTTCGCGACTTCGCATTACAAATCTAACCTGATTGAGGATATAAACATCAGAAGGTTTCTGCAGTCTAATCTTAGAGATGCTGCAGTTTCTGGCATTGAAATTGAAAGAGCCGCAGATAAGGTAAAAATTGATATATTTACCGCTCGACCTGGCATTGTGATCGGTAAAAAAGGCAACAATATAAATGAACTGCGCCAAGAACTTGAGCGGATGACTGGTAAACAGCTACAAATTAACATACAGGAGATTAAAAAACCTGAGATTAACGCAAGGCTTATCGCACAGAGCATTGCTCAACAGCTTGAGAGCCGTGTTTCTTATAGAAAGGCCATGAAGAAGGCAGTAGCTGCTGCGCTTCGTGTCGGTGCAAAGGGCATAAGGGTACAGTGCGGAGGCAGGCTGGCTGGTACTGAGATGGCTCGAAGAGAGTGGTATCGTGAAGGAAGAGTTCCGTTGCATACCCTTCGTGCAAACATCGATTATGGGACGTGCCAGGCACACACAACATTCGGGTGCATTGGAGTTAAGGTATGGGTCTATCTGGGAGACGTGAAGGCGAGCGGAGAAAAAGAGAACACGAAACCGCCAGTTGAAACCATAAGTGATGTTGAATCATATGAGGAAATTGAAACTGAAGCTACTCTATCCTCAAGGAAGGAAGAGGAGATAAAAGATGTTATTACCGAAACGAGTTAAGCATAGAAAAGAACAAAGAGGAAATATGAAAGGAGTCTCGGTAGCTGGCTCTAAACTTGCCTTTGGAGATTACGGGCTGCAGGCGATGGAGCCTGCCTGGATTACGAATAGGCAGATCGAAGCTGCCAGGATTGCTATGACCAGATTTATAAAGAGAGGCGGGAAAGTATGGATAAATATATTCCCAAGCAAACCTGTAACGAGGAAACCGGCTGAGACCAGGATGGGCAGCGGCAAGGGTGCGCCGGAAGGATGGGTTGCGGTGGTGCGACCCGGCAGGATCATGTTTGAGCTGGCAGGGGTTCCTGAAACCGTTGCGAGGGAAGCCCTAAGGTTGGCAAGTCATAAATTACCCATTAAAAGCAAGATTGTTACGATTAAAGATTTGGGCGGTGAGCTTTGATGAAGGTTGACGAGTTGAAGGAATTGACCGACGAGGAGTTAAGCCAGAAGCTCCTTGAGGCAAAGAGAAACCTTTTTAACTTGAGGTTTCAGCTTGCCACAGGGCAACTTGATAATTTCGCCAGGATCAAGGCTGCGAAAAAGGACATCGCAAGGGTATATACAGTTAAAAAGCAAAAAGAGTTAAGTGCTGGGAACCAGGTATAGTTCGGAGGTATTTAAAGTTGAGAAATAAACGCAAGGTTAGGCAGGGAAGAGTAATTAGCACTGATATGGCAAAGACAGTGGTCATAGCTGTTGAGACGAGCTTCCAGCACCCGTTATATAAAAAGATATTATCAAGGATCAAGAAGTTTAAAGCGCATGACGAAGATCAGAAGTGCGGCGTAGGCGATCTGGTTTCCATAATGGAGACAAGACCTTTATCGAAGACGAAGAGGTGGAGGGTTGTGGAAATCGTCGAGAAAGCCAGATGATCAAGGTAGGCAAAGCTCGATTTTTTCAGGAGATTATAGATGATACAGCAACAAACCAGATTAAACGTAGCCGATAATACGGGCGCAAAAGAGATACAGTGCATAAAAGTGCTGGGTGGCACGAGGAGAAGGTATGCAAGAGTGGGCGACATCATTGTGGCTTCCGTAAAGAGCGCTTCCCCCACTGGAGTTGTCAAGGAGCACGAAGTGGTAAAAGCAGTGGTGGTGAGGACGCGCAAGGAGTTCAGAAGAAAAGACGGCAGTTATATAAGGTTTGATGATAATGCGGCGGTCATAATAAACGAGCAGAACAATCCGAGGGGTACACGAATTTTTGGACCGGTAGCCAGGGAGTTGCGTGAAAAGAAATTTATGAAGATTGTTTCCCTTTCGCCGGAGGTAATTTGATGGATAGGAAATTTGATAAGTTTAAGGTAAAAAAGGGCGATAAAGTTCATGTCATAACAGGCAAGAATGCGGGCAAAGAGGGCAAAGTGTTAAGGATAAGACCCAAAAAAAATTCCGTGTATGTGGAAGGCGTTAATATGGTTAAAAGGCATACTAAACAGAGAAGCCAGACACAACCTGCAGCCATTATTGAAAAAGAGGGCCCGATGGATATTTCAAACGTGATGCTCGTTTGCACCTCGTGCAATAAACCGACGAGGATTAGATATGAAATATTGGATGATGGCAAAAAGGTTCGCCTTTGCAAGAAGTGCGATAACGTTATTGCTTAGGTTTTATGGAGGAGAATTTGGCTCGACTAAAGGATTTTTACCAGAAGGAAATTGTTTCAGAAATGATGAACAGATTTTCATATAAGAATAAGATGCAGGTTCCTAAGGTTTATAAAGTTGTCATCAATGTAGGGGTTGGCAGCGCGAAACAGGATCCGAAGCATCTCGATAACGCGGTGAGTGAGCTTTCCTTGATAGCCGGGCAGAAGCCAGTAGTTACCAGGGCGAGGAAATCGATTGCTGGTTTTAAGCTGCGAGAAGGAATGAAAATAGGCTGCAAGGTAACCCTCAGGGGTGAACGAATGTATGAGTTCCTGGATAGGCTGCTTAGCGTAAGCCTGCCGCGAATCAGGGATTTCAGAGGACTCTCGCCTCGGTCCTTTGATGGTAGGGGAAATTATAATATCGGGATTACTGAACAGTTGATTTTCCCCGAAGTGGACTATGATAAGGTTGAAGCAATAAGAGGCATGAACATAACGATAGCAACCACAGCCAATAGCAGTGAGGAAGCTTTTGAGCTTTTGAATAGTTTTGGTTTTCCGTTCAGGAAACAGGCTTAATTTTAACGGAGGTTAGGAGTTGGCGAAGAAATCGCTTATAGTAAAAGCGAATAGGGTTCCAAAATTCAGAGTCCGGATGTATTACAGATGCCAGCGGTGCGGAAGACCGCGGGCTTATTTTAGAAAATTTGGTTTATGCAGAATTTGTTTGAGGGAGCTTGCCCAGGAGGGCAGGATTCCGGGTCTTAAAAAAGCCAGTTGGTGACAGGGAGGCTTGATATAAATGATGACTGATCCGATTGCGGATATGCTTACAGGGATACGAAATGCTAATAAGGCTGACCAGGTTATTGTGGATATTCCTTCGTCGAGGATGAAAGTAGAGATAGCAAGGATTCTGAGCAGTGAGGGTTACATCGATTCTTACGAGGTGATAAAAAGCAACCCGCAGGATATTTTGCGAATCAAGC
The DNA here is from genome assembly GCA_023488455.1 of Actinomycetota bacterium. The sequence continues at coordinate 6,911 of JAMDDV010000010.1, forward strand.
TTAAGCAGTATAAGGATAAGAGAAAGGCCTTGACGGGGATTAAAAGGATAAGCAAACCTGGCAGAAAGGTTTATGTGGATAAAAACGAGGTACCCAAGGTGTTAAGCGGTCTGGGTATTGCCATTATCTCCACCTCACAGGGCGTGTTGACCGATTCTGAGGCCAGGCTAAAAGGAGTGGGCGGAGAAGTAATATGTTTTGTGTGGTAGTTTTCCCAACGTTAGAGGTGCGAATTGTCAAGGATAGGTAGAAAGTTAATATCAGTACCAACCGGAGTTGAGGTTGGTATAGATGGCCAGCACATTACAGTTAAAGGACCCAAGGGTGAGCTATCGCTTGATGTTCTTAGCCCGATCAAGGCGATCAGGGAAGACAACGTAATCAGGCTTGAGAGAAGCTCGGATTCCAAATACGAGAAGTCGCTCCACGGGCTTTACAGGAGCCTTGTTAACAATATGGTTATAGGAGTGAGTGACGGATTTTCAAAGATACTGGAGATTGTGGGAACGGGTTATAGAGCTACCAAGAACGGTAAAAAGCTGGAAATTCTGGTGGGATATTTCCACCCAGTGATTTTCGAGGAAACTGCCGGTATCATGTTTGAAGTCCCGAATCAGACGACCATCGTGGTCAAGGGGATTGACAAGCAGCTGGTCGGTGAAATTGCTGCGGAGATAAGATCGGTTAGAAAGCCTGAACCTTATAAGGGTAAGGGGATAAGATATCAGGGAGAATATGTTCGCAAGAAGGTCGGCAAGACGGGAGCGTAAGAAATTATGATCGAGAATAAGGTACAGAAAAAAGAAAAGAGACACCGCAGAGTGCGCCTTAAGATTTCAGGTTCACCGTCAAGACCGCGACTTTTCGTGTTCAAGAGCAATCGTCAGATTGTGGCTCAGATAATTGATGACAGCAGGGCACACACGCTTTTGGCATGCTCATCTGTGAACCTGCCTGATGAAGTTAAAAGTGAGAAGGGCAAGATATCAAAGGCTAAAGAGGTCGGCAAGAGAATTGCGGAGCAGGCGTTGAAAGCAGGGATCAGTGAGGTCGTTTTTGATAGAAGCGGTAATCTTTACCATGGCAGAGTTAAGGCTTTGGCTGATGGTGCTCGCGAGGGCGGTTTAAAGTTCTAGTATTTTGGAGGTTTGCGTGGCGGAAGCAGTTACTTTGGAAAAAGAACTTGAAGAACGAATTATTGAGATAAACAGATGCGCCAAGGTAGTCAAGGGTGGCAGGAGGTTTTCGTTCAGCGCACTGGTTGCTGTTGGTGATGGGAGCGGTCATGTTGGCGTTGGTTTCGGCAAGGCAAATGAGGTACCCATGGCCATACAGAAAGCATTGAACAATGCAAAAAAGGATATGTTCCTGGTGCCAATGCGTGGGGCAACCATAATACATGAGATCATGGGTCATGCGGGCGCGGGGATGGTTTTCCTCAAACCTGCAGCTCCTGGCACAGGAGTTATCGCGGGCGGGCCTGTGCGTGCTGTTCTGGAACTTGTGGGCGTTAAAGATATATTAACTAAGTCGATTGGTAGCTCAAATGCGCTGAATATGGTTCGTGCTACTGTTGACGGGCTCAAGAAGTTGAAAAGCATTACCGAAAAGGTTGTTTCCACAGATATGGAAAATACGGAGGTTTAATGAATCTTAGTAGTTTAAGAGCCCCCAGTGGTGCCAGCAAATTTGTTAAAAGAGTTGGGAGAGGGTTGTCTTCCGGACACGGCAATACCAGTGGGCGTGGTAATAAAGGCCAGAAACAGAGATCTGGTGCAAAGATAAAAATTGGCTTTGAGGGTGGGCAAATGCCGCTTCAAAGGAGAATTCCGCATCTGCGCGGTTTCAAGCCGATAAGCAAGAAGGAGTTTGCAGTTATAAATATCGGTGATCTAGATAGATTTGAAGATGGCGCAATGGTAACTCCCAGGGAGTTAAAAGAAAAAGGTCTGATTGAAAAGGAGAAGTTGCTTGTAAAAGTGCTGGGCGATGGTGAGATTGCTAAAAAAATTACCGTGAAGGCAAGCGCGTTTAGCGCAAAGGCCAGAGCAAAGATCGAAGCTGCTGGCGGCAGCGTTGAGGTGCTTTAGTGTTCAGGTTGTTTCGCAACATCTTCAAAATAAAGGATATTCGCAACAAGGTACTGTTCACCCTTTTTATATTGCTGGTGTACAGACTTGGTGCGAGCATCCCAGTGCCGGGCATTGATCTCGAGCAGATTCAACATTTTTTTGAAGAAGGTATTTTTGGGTTTCTGGATCTCTTCAGCGGCGGGGCCTTGTCAAATTTCGCAGTTTTTTCGCTTGGCATCATGCCGTATATCACATCATCGATCATCATGCAGCTTTTACAGATGGTCATTCCCAAGATTGAACAGTGGGCAAAGGAAGGCGAATCCGGCCGCAAGAGAATACAGCAGATATCCAGGTATATGACTGTCGGCCTAGCGCTATTTCAATCAACTGCAATGGTCTTTTTCTTCAGGGGTGCTATTAAGAATTTCACAATGATGAACGTCATCCTAATGATAGCAACGCTAACTGCAGGGACTGCGCTGATTATGTGGCTCGGTGAGTTGATTACTCAGAAAGGGATTGGCAACGGTATTTCGTTAATTATCTTCACAAGCATTATTTCCCGTTTTCTTCCGGCAGTTGTGCAGATGTTCAGGGTGTGGGAGACCAATATCGTCAGTATTATAGTAATGGGAATCCTTGCTGTTGTCGTTATCGCCGGGATAGTTATTATGACTCAGGGCGAGAGGAAGATAACGGTTCAATACGCAAAGCAGGTGAGAGGCCGCAGGATATATGGCGGGCGCGGGACCTATATTCCGATGAAGGTAAATACTGCTGGCGTGATTCCTGTTATTTTCGCATCTTCAATGCTGCTTTTTCCGGCGATGATCGCCAGGTTTTTACCGTATCCTTGGCTTCAGACGATCGCAAACATACTCTCTCCCGGGGCAAGGAATGAGATTAACTGGATTTACATCGCACTTTATGCGGTCCTCATAGTCGCATTTACCTATTTTTATTCTGCAGTCGTGTTTAACCCGCTGGATATTGCGGATAACTTCAGGAAGTACGGTGGTTTTGTCCCCGGGATCAGGCCAGGTAAGCCAACTGCAAGCTACCTGAGCCGCATATTGAACAGGATAACGTTGCCAGGGTCGATCTTCCTGGCGATTATTGCGGTTCTACCCGAGGTACTATATGCCACGCTTGGTATACCGTTCAGGTTTGGTGGGACATCGTTAATAATAGTAGTTGGTGTTGCCCTGGAGACCATGAAGGCTCTCGAATCACAACTGATAATGCGCGATTACGAAGGGTTTTTGAAATGATCCTGGTGATCTTTGGTCCTCCCGGAGCAGGTAAGGGAACGCAGTCCAGGCTTATTGCTGATGAGCTAAAAGTCTTGCATATTTCAACGGGTGATATCCTGCGTGATGCCATAGGGAGACAGACGGAGCTCGGCAAGAAGGCCAGCGATTATATGGATGCGGGTGAGCTCGTGCCCGATGATCTGGTGAGCAGTATGATATTTGAGAGGATCAAGGAGCCTGACGCGGATGCAGGGTTCATCCTGGACGGTTATCCAAGAAATGTGAAGCAGGCCATTGAGCTGGACAGGATGCTTGAATTGCTGTCAAAGAAGGTAGATCTGGTAGTGAACGTTGTTATATCAGACGAGGAGATAATCAGGCGTCTTTCCGGAAGGAGGGTATGCGATCTGTGTGGTAGGGTTACGCATGTTGAGTATGACCCGCAGGCCAATTTAGATGTATGTGATGTCTGTGGAGGGGATTTAAAAACAAGAATGGATGATACTCCAGAGGCCATAAAGAACAGGCTTAAGGTTTATTACAACCAAACGCTTCCCGTTCTGGACTACTATAGGGCGAAGGGCATTGTGAAAGATGCAAATGGATGGGGAGAGAAGGATAATATTTTTTCTGAGATTATTGGTTTGATTAAAAAAAAATGATCGCTGTACGCTCAAAGAAGGAGATAGCCAGGATAGCTGAAGCTGGTAAGATAGTGGCGGAGATTCTGGAGATAATTAACAAGAGTATAAGGCCAGGCGTTTTGACAATAAGCCTGGATGAGATATCTGAAAACATAATAAAAAAAAGAGGTGCTCGACCTGCATTCAAGGGTTACCGCGGGTTTCCAAGGACCGTCTGTGTGGAGATAAACGAAGTAGTTGTACACGGCATTCCGGACGATACACCACTTAAAGAGGGTGATATTGTAGGAATTGATGTTGGGGTGCAGAAGTCAGGCTATTTTGCTGATGCAACAGTTACCTTTCCAGTTGGCAATGTTGATGATCGGGCAAAGCGGCTAATTGAGGTGGCCAGGGAATCGCTCTATGCGGGGATTTGCGAATGCGTTGAGGGAAATCGTATTTCGGATATTTCACATGCGGTACAATTAGTGGCTGAGTCAAACGGATTTTCAGTAGTAAAGAATTATGCGGGTCACGGTATAGGGACGCGGATGCACGAGGAACCGCAGATATTGAACTATAGTTCTGCAAATGTCGGGCCTGAGATCAAGAGCGGGATGGTTTTTGCCGTTGAGCCAATGATCAATGAGGGCTCTGATGATACTGAGGTCTTGGGCGATGGGTGGACAGTGGTTACGAAGGATAGAAAGTTGTCCGCTCATTTTGAGCATACGGTAGCTGTTAACGGTGATAGACCATTAATTTTAACCGAATTTTGTTGATATATATATGTATGGTTGATAAAATATCGCTTTGCGTTTTTAGCAACCGAAAGGAGTTAAAAGATCGCAAAGAAAGAAGATTCGATAGAAGTTGAGGGCACGGTTTTAGAAACGCTACCAAATGCAATGTTCAGGGTCGAGCTGGATAACGGGCATAAAGTGCTGGCTCACATCTCCGGAAAGATGCGAATGCACTACATCAGGATCTTACCTGGTGACCGGGTTGTGATTGAACTTTCGCCTTACGACCTTTCCAGGGGTCGAATACTTTATAGGTATAAATAGGAGTTGTGATGAAGGTAAGACCATCGGTAAAGAAGATATGTGAAAAATGTAAGATCATAAAACGTGAGGGTAAGGTGCGGGTGATCTGCACCAATCCACGCCATAAACAGAAGCAGGGTTAGGCTTAGGAGGAGAATTTGGCTCGAATAGCTGGAATAGACATACCCAGGGATAAACATGTCGAGATAGCGCTTACATATATATATGGCATTGGACGACCGCAAGCAAAGAAAATTCTGGATGCTACTAACATCAAGGGAGATGTCCAGGTAAAAAACCTGACCGATGACGAAGTTAATAAGATAAGGGATTATATCAACCAAAACCTGAAGATAGAGGGCGACCTTAAGCGTGAGATCTCACAGAACGTAAAAAGATTAATGGAGATAGGTTCGTATAGAGGGCTTCGCCACAGGAGGGGGCTGCCGGTTCGCGGTCAGAGAACGCACACAAATGCGCGCACCAGAAAAGGAAAGCCCAAGACTGTTGGGATAAAGCACAAGAAGTAAATTCTTATAGTTTAATCACAGGAGGTTAAAAAACTTGCCAAAACAAGCAAGTACAGGAAAGAAAAAGGTTACCAGGAAAAAAGTTAAGAAGAACATATTGTATGGAGCTGCTTATATACAATCGACTTTTAATAATACGATCGTAACCATAACCGACCAGGAAGGGAATACCATCTCCTGGGGTAGCGCGGGAAGCCTTGGATTCAAGGGATCACGTAAAAGCACTCCCTTTGCTGCTCAAATGGCTGCTGAGGCGGCTGCAAGAAAGGCCCAGGAGCATGGGCTGAAAAAGGTGGATGTGTTTGTGAAGGGTTCAGGTTCGGGTAGGGAAACAGCAATCAGGTCATTGCAGGCTGCGGGTCTGGAGGTTGGAGCCATTAATGATGTCACTCCGATTCCGCATAACGGATGCAGGCCAAGGAAAAGAAGGAGGGTCTAGTTGGCCAGGAATATTGAGCCTGCATGTAAAATTTGCAGGAGGGAAAAAGATAAAATTTTCTTGAAGGGTGAGAGATGCTTGACGGATAAATGCGCATTCACGAGACGTCCTTATCCGCCAGGTGAGAAGGGTCATACCCGTCCTCGCGAGACCGAGTACCTGATTCAGCTCCGTGAAAAGCAGAAGGCGAAGCGCTATTACGGTCTCATGGAGGAACAGTTTCACAATACATATAAGAAAGCCACAAGGCAAAAAGGCATTACAGGAGAGAATCTATTAAGGCTGCTTGAGATGAGGCTTGATAATGTGGTCTATCTGCTTGGACTTGCGATGTCCAGAGACCATGCCAGGCAGCTGGTCAACCACGGCCATATTATGGTAAATGACAGAAAGACGGATATATCCTCATATCAGCTCAAGCCAGATGACGTTGTGCAGGTTGTTGAAAAGAGCAGAGGGCTGGATCAGATCACTGCTTCGCTTGAGAGCAGCTCATCGCATGAAAGACCCCAGTGGCTGGAATTTGATAAACAAAATTTAAAAGGTACTGTGCTTCGCCCGCCTACCAGGGGCGAGATTACCATTCCCGTTAGTGAACAGTTGATCGTGGAATTATATTCTAAGTGATTCTAAGGGGGAAACGTTAGTGTTAACAATGCAAAAACCTGAGGTTAAGATAGAAAAGCTAGATGGAAATGAAGGTCTGTTCGTGATCGAACCGTTAGAACAGGGGTTCGGTCATACCCTTGGCAATTCCTTAAGAAGAGTACTGCTTTCTTCAATTCAGGGCGCGGCCATAACCTCGATAAAGATAAATGGTGTGCTACATGAATTCTCCACGATCGATGGAGTTAAGGAAGATACAACTGAACTCATATTAAATTTGAAGAAGGTCGTCGTGGACTGCAAGTCGGAGGAGCCTGTGAAAATGCAACTTTCCAAGATGGGGCCAGGAGAAGTGTTGGCGGGCGATATTGATGCCCCGAGCGAGATAGAGATTATTAATAAGGATCTTTATCTTGCACATCTTGAGAATGACGCAATGCTCGAGATTGAGATGACCGTTAAGAGAGGCCGCGGTTACCTGACAGCTGATGAGAACAAGACCGGAAAGGAGTCTATTGGTGAGATACCAATCGATTCGATATTCTCACCGGTACTCCGCGTTAACTATGAGGTGACCGCGACCAGGGTCGGTCAGAGAACAGACTTTGATAAACTGGCGATATCCATAAGGACTAATGGAAGCATACCGCCAAAAGATGCTTTGAGCCAGGCAGCCAAAATAGTGAATGAGCATATGATTCTTTTGATTGATATCTCAGAAAAAAGCGAAGAGGAAAAGGTGTTCGAGGGACCTGAGGATGTACAGGTTGATGATTCGCTGCCTCCGATCGAGGAGCTGGAGCTTTCCGCCAGGTCGTTCAATTGCCTTAAGCGCGAAGGAATTGATACGGTAGGCAAGCTTATTACCTACTCAGAGCAAGATCTGCTGGATATCAAAAATTTTGGACAGAAATCGATCGAAGAGGTCAAGGAGAAGTTGAATGATATGGGCCTCTTGTTAAGAGAATAAGAGAAGGGAAAAATTTAGTTATGGTGAAGCCCAAAAAAGGCAGGAGGTTGGGCGGCGATAGCGCTCATCAGAAGGCGATCATAAGGAATCTAGCCCTTTCTTTGATTGAGTATGAAAGGGTAAAGACGACTGAGGCAAAAGCCAGGATGACGAGGATGCTGGTTGAGCGCGCAGTTCACGTGGCAAAAAAAGGAGACCTGGCCTCAAGACGTAGATGTATTCAGATTTTAGGTAACGCAAAAGGGGCAAAGAAGCTGGTCGAGGAGATTGCACCAAAATACGCGGATGTATCGAGCGGCTATACCAGGATCGTCAAGATCGGGAACCGTCTTGGGGATAATGCGCCGATAGTTTTTTTAGAGTTTGTTTGATTGATATTAGCTATTTATGCCAAATTACAAGTTGATTGTAGAGTATGATGGTAATAATTATAGCGGTTTTCAAAGGCAGCCAGGTTTAAGAACTATAGAAGACGAGATCGTTGGAAACTTAATAAGAATTCTGCAGGAAGAAGTAAAGATTGCTTATGCTGGCAGGACGGATGCAGGGGTTTCAGCAACCAATCAGGTAATTAGTTTCAAAACTCAGCAGCTTTTGGAAGAGAGAAGATTTCGCTGGTCGCTTAACTCAATTCTTCCTGAAGATATAGTGGTTAAGTCAGTCCAGGAGGTTCCGTTGGAATTTCACGCAAGGCGCTCGGCAAGGTACCGTGAGTACACATACTATATATTAAATAGAGGTTATCCGAGCGCGTTTGGCAGGCGATATCTCTTTGAGACAAGGAAACTGGATATTGAAGCCATGATCTGTGGTGCTAACTACCTGGTGGGCAGGCATGATTTCAGATCGTTTTGCAAGCCTAGCTCAAGTGTCAGGAATACAATAAGGGAGCTTGTTTCAGTAACCTGTAAGCGGGAGTTTGATTTTGTTGTTTTAGTCTTTAAGGCTAATTCGTTTCTGCACCAGATGGTCAGGATGATGATTGGTGCAATATTAAAAGTTGGTCTTGGCAAAGCTGTGCCTGAGGATGTACGTGATCTGTTAAGCATAAAGCGGTCAACAGTGCTGTGCAGCCCTGTTGAGCCACAGGGTCTCTTCCTGACTGGTGTGGAATATTGATCAGAATTTCTTATTAATTAAGCATGAAAGGTTCATCGGGAAAAGGTAGAAATGAAAACATATGTTACTAAGGTAAAGGATATAGAGAGAAAATGGTACCTGGTGGATGCCGCAGGCCAGACACTTGGCAGGCTTTGCAGCAAGGTGGCAACCATGCTAATGGGCAAGAATAAACCCATTTTCACCAATAACCTGGATGTGGGTGACTTTGTGATCGTTATAAATGCTGAGAAGGTGGTTTTGAGGGGCAAGAAAGCAGTTGAGAAAAAATATATTCATCACACGGGCTACCCAGGCGGGTTGATCGAGGAAAAATATGCGTCACTTTTAGCGCGCAAGCCCGAGTTTGTGGTGGAGAAGGCTATTAGAAATATGTTGCCCCAAAACAGGCTTGGTAGGGCAATGTTCAAAAAGTTAAACGTATATCGCGGCGAATCACATCCTCATCAGGCGCAAAAGCCGATAGCGATAGACATTTAATTTTAAGAGGTTACTGGAGGATGATTTGACTGAGCAATTGATTTATTCGGGGACGGGTAGAAGAAAAACTGCAGTAGCAAGGGTGTTTCTCAAACCCGGAGAGGGAAAGATATCAGTAAACGATAAAGATTTTGCAGCTTATTTTAAACAGGAGCTCTTGATCAAGCAGGTGAGGCTGCCCCTGGTTCTGACGGGGACCGAGAGGAGTTATGATATCAACGTCAGGGTTGTTGGTGGCGGATCCCATGGGCAGGCAGAGGCTGTTGTACACGGAATTTCAAGAGCGCTGCTAAATATTGATGAGTCTTATAGGGCTGTATTGAGAAAAGAAGGTCTTCTGACGCGCGATCCCCGCATGAAGGAACGCAAAAAATACGGCTTGAAAAAAGCAAGGAAGAGACCACAGTATACAAAACGTTAATTAACGCTGGTCGGGTGATTGGAGGTAATTTTGCGTCGCCTTTTTGGAACTGACGGCGTTAGGGGTGTGGCAAACATAGACCTTACTCCAGAGCTTGTCTTTAAAATCGGTTTTGCTGGTGCTGAGGTAATCACTGGTAGAAGTTCAAGATCCCGAATATTGCTTGCAAGGGATACCAGGCCATCCGGTTACATGCTTGAAGACGCGCTGTCATCAGGATTATGTTCTGCTGGTGCTGATGTTTTCAAAGCTGGCATACTTTCGACACCTGCTGTCTCATATTTGACCTGTACTCAGGGTTTTGATGCTGGAGTGATGATTTCCGCTTCACACAATCAGGTGGGTGATAACGGTATCAAATTTATCTCGAGCAACGGCATGAAGCTTTCCGATGATATCGAGGAGCAGATCGAAGAAACCATCGATTCAGATCTCAACACTTTTAAAAGACCTGCTGGCACTGATGTTGGCAGGTTTTATGATTATCCCGACGCAATCCATATATATTCTAACTACCTGTTGTCGATTTTTGATAGCGATTTAAATAGTATGAGGATTTCGCTCGATTGTGCGAACGGATCAGCAGCAAATATAGCCCCTGCACTTTTTTTAAAGCTTGGCGCTGAGGTGCAAGCTCATAACGTTGATCTGGGCGGGTCTGAAATTAACAAGGATTGTGGGTCAACGCATCCGCAGACTATTCAACGTATCACCGTTGAAGACAGGTCTGATATTGGCCTGACCTTTGATGGCGATGCAGACAGGTGCCTGCTGGTCGATCACGAAGGCCATCTTTTGGATGGAGACCATATCCTTGCGATGAGCGCACTGCATTTCAAGAGCAAGGGAATGCTGGCCAAAAACGTTGTGATCTCCACAGAGATGGCGAATATGGGGCTTGAGGTTATGCTTGGCAAGAAACAGATTTCACTTATTCGTACAAGGGTTGGCGATAGGTATGTGCTGGAGGAGATGTTGAAGACGGGCTCGAATTTAGGAGGAGAGCAGTCGGGTCATATAATTTTTTTGGATCGCGCGATAACTGGTGATGGTCTGATAACCGCACTGGAGGTTTTGAGGATTTTAAGGGAGACAGGACAGAATCTCAGGGAATTGGGTTCCGTGCTGACGAAATTTCCGCAGAAAATCGTTAATGCCAGGGTAGAGCACAGGGACGAGGTTATCGAGAATGATAATTTCCGAGGGCTGATCTCAGGATACTCTGATATTCTCTCCGGCAGGGGGAGGATTGTTGTCAGGAAATCAGGCACTGAACCGGTGATCAGGATAATGGTCGAGTCTGAGAATTTAAATGAAATCGAAGAAATTGCAGGTAAAATATACTCGATGGCAATTGATATAGATAAAAACATTAAGAGATAAGAGGGGGGCACGATGTGTGGAATCGTCGGTTACGTTGGTGAGGGCGAGTGCGTCGATATCTTAATGAACGGGCTTAAAAGGCTTGAGTACAGAGGCTATGATTCCACAGGCATCGCTGTTCTTGAGCGTGAGGGTGAGAACTGCAGCATAAAAGTTATAAAAGAGGCAGGGTACCTCAAAAGGCTCGAGGAGATCGTCCTTATGCAAAAACCGGTTGGAAATATCGGGATTGGTCATACTCGCTGGGCAACACATGGTGAACCAAATCAGATAAACGCACATCCACACATGGCGTGCAGCGATAATTTTGCTGTCATACATAACGGTATCATTGAAAATTACCTTGAATTGAAGTCAGAGCTCATACTTGAAGGACATAATTTCAGATCCGACACAGATTCAGAGGTAATAGCGCATCTGCTTGAAAAATACTATGATGGTGATCTTACTGGCGCGGTAGTCAGGTCCATTAACCGGATAGAAGGCTCGGGAGCGTTCGTATTCCTGTGTAAAGAGCATCCTGAGATGCTGGTTGGCGCAAGGCTTACCAGCCCTTTAATAGTTGGTGTGGGAGAGGGTGGTAACTATTTTGCATCTGATATCCCGGCGGTGCTTGAACACACAAAAAGATTCATCGTGATCAACGACGGTGAGATCGTCGAACTCAAAAAAAATTCTTACAGTATTCTTGACCTCAAGGGAAATGTAATTGAGCGCGAACCCTTTACCGTCTCATGGGATGTTAAGGCGGCGGAGAAAAGCGGCTTTGATGACTTCATGCTGAAGGAGATATACGAGCAACCGGAGGCGCTAAGACAAACTATTCGCCGCAGGCTTGATGATTCGCTGATCGAGCCAGGTTTTGGCAGGAAGCATATGGATATACTGTCAGATGTCAGCAGGATAGTGGTGGTCGCCATGGGGACATCCTATCATTCATCGATGATCGCGAAGCAGTCCATTGAGAATTGGGCGAGGCTGCCGGTTGAGCTGCAGAACGCTTCAGAGTTCAGATACTCAAACCCAATCATATCTGAGGGCGATCTTGTCCTCGCGATAACTCAGTCCGGCGAGACCATCGATACCCTTGCTGCTATGAAGGAATCGCGGAAGCTTGGTGCCAGGGTTATGGTAGTGACCAACGTAGTGGGAAGCTCAGCATCCAGGGAGACTGATGGTGTTATATATACTCATGCTGGACCTGAGATCGGTGTTCTGGCGACGAAGACCTTTACGACACAAATCGCTGTGGCTTATATGTTGGGACTTTTGTTCGCGCGAAAAAGGAACATGCTTACAGAGGATGAGATGAAGCGCATCCTTGAGGAGATTCACAAGATACCATCACTTCTTGAGGCTCAGTTGAATGAAAGTGAAAACATAAAAGCCATATCAAAAAAATATTATAACTTTCCTGATTTCCTGTTCCTTGGAAGGTCGTACGGAATGCCGGTCGCCCTGGAGGGGGCATTAAAGCTAAAGGAAGTTTCGTATATCCATGCGGAGGGGTATCCGGCAGGTGAAATGAAGCATGGACCAATTGCACTCGTTGATGAGGAGTGTCCGGTGGTTGCGGTTGCCTTGAAAGGGTCAGTTTACGAGAAGATGTGCAGTAATATAATGGAGGTAAAGGCCAGAAATGCCCCGGTGATTGCGCTTGCGACGGTAGGGGACAGGGAAATTACGAAGATTGCGAATGATGTGATATACATACCGGAGGTTGATGAGAGGATATCGGCCATCCCCGCGATCCTCCCACTGCAGCTGATGGCGTATTATATGGCCAAGCTGCGCGGATGCAATGTGGACCAGCCCAGGAACCTTGCCAAGAGTGTAACGGTTGAATAGGTAATGGAGATCGCCGGCATAGGTCTGGATATCGTGGAGATACCCAGGCTAAGGAAGATCATCGAGGAGACCCCCGGATTCATCAAAAGAGTTTTTACGGAGTCCGAAGTAAAGTATTGTAGCCAGAAGCACGACCATATCTCCTGTCTTGCGCTGAGGTTTGCGGCCAAGGAAGCCATATTCAAGGCGCTGTCAACTGGACTGAACGGATTTTCGTGGCAGATGATCGAGATTGTTTCTGATAACGGCAAACCACAGGTGATTCTTTATTCAGATTTAAGACAGCATGTTCAGAACGTTGGCATAGAGACGTTTGAAATCTCGCTTACCACGTCAGATAACATCGCTGCGGCTGTTGCAATAGCAATAAAAATTAAATAATTTTCGAATATTTCTAAACAAGACCGCTTTTATTAACTAAAATTAACATTGATGATTAGCAATACCATTGTCGCTGGCAAAGTATATACGGGCAGTCAGGTTCTTGGGGCTGATGAACGGGCGATCTCATCTGGGGTGCCTTCGATCGAGCTCATGGAAAATGCTGGCAGATCGTGTGTTCTATCGGTCAAAAAGATCTTTGGCTGTCTTTATGGCATGAGGGCAGCCATATTCTGCGGGAAGGGGAATAACGGCGGTGATGGCCTTGTCGTAGCCCGCCTGTTATACGGGCTGGGATGCGAAGTCAGGGTTTTGATAATTTCATCAGATCTTGATCTGAAAGGCGACCCCCAACAAAACCTGGCCAGACTGCGGGAGCTCGGTGTAAAGCCGCTTTTGTTTAGTAATGATAAGGGGTTGATAGCACAGGAGCTGGGCAACTTTTCTCCTGATATAGTTGTAGATGCGATCTTCGGCATCGGCTTAAGCGGTGAGGTTCAGAGGCTGTACAGATCAGCTATCGATCAAATAAATAAACTGGTTGCTGATTTAAAGCAAAAAAACAGTAACGGTTTGCCGATGGTTGTCAGCGTGGACTGCCCCTCGGGAATCGGCTCAAATACGGGGAGTGTGCTTGGCTCAGCAGTAAAAGCGGATATGACGATAACGTTCAGCGGCTACAAATATGGTCTGTTCAATCAGCCAGGAGCAAGCTATGCAGGCAGGATCGTTCTAACAGATGTTGGTGTGGATGAAAAGTTCATGCCGGAGTCTAATATTTTTTATACAACGTCCTCCAGGGTAAGGGACTCGCTTAAGCCAAGGTTGCAATATGGACACAAAGGAGATTTCGGCATCATATTGATGGTAATGGGCTCCTGTGGCATGGCAGGTGCTGTGGCGCTCGCAGCCAAAGCAGCGTTTCTTAGTGGAGCAGGTCTTGTCAGGGTTGTATTGCCTTCGTCAATCTATTCCGTTGTTTCAACCCTGGCCCCTGAGGCAACCTACCTGCCCATATCCGGGAAGAACGAAAAGTTTCTGGATCATGAGTGCATCTACAGGATAATGGATGAGGTAAGTTCAAGTGATGTGGTGCTGATTGGCCCGGGCCTTGGGCGAGAAAAGGAGACTGGTTTTCTTGTCCGCGATCTGATCAAGAGCATTGATAAACCGTTTGTTCTGGATGCGGATGGAATATATGCGCTTGCTGAGAACATAGATACGATCTTAGAGAAGAAGGCAGCATGTGTGTTGACTCCTCACCCCGGGGAGCTATCGCGCCTGATCGGCGATAAGATCCCTTATGATAAGAGGTTGGAAGTAAACAGGAATTTTGCGATGAACTTCAGGTTGGTATCTGTGCTAAAAGGATCGCGTACGCTTATCACATCCGAGGCCGGGGATACTTTTATCAACCTGACTGGCAACTCTGGAATGGCGACCGGAGGCAGTGGTGATGTACTGGCTGGTCTTATTGCTTCACTGATCGGCCAGGGCAATAATCTGTTCGTTTCTGCGGTGGCAGGTGCGTATCTACATGGGCTATCCGGAGATATTGCTGCTGAGGAGAAAGGCATGGTTTCGATTACTGCTCTGGATATATTAAACTTTTTGGGCAGTGCTTTTTTAAAGATATGTGGTAAACGGAGACAGGAGAACGTGAGATGACCCAGGATATACTTGCTAAAGATGTAATGACGAAAGATGTGATCACAATAAACGAGGATGCTTCATTGAGGGAGCTGGCTGACCTGCTTGTTAAGAAGAAGATTAGCGGAGTTCCGGTGGTAAACGCAGATGGTAAGGTGGTCGGGATGGTATCCGAAGCTGATCTTATAGTTCAGGATGCCCGACTTCACTTTCCACGTTATATTCAGTTCCTGGATAGCGTTATATATCTTGAGAGCTTATCTCATTTTGAGGATGAGTTGAAGAAAGCAATCGCAACCAAAGTCAAGGATATAATGACGACGCGGATTGATAAGGTATCACCCGATGACACGCTGGAAACGATTGCGACCGTGATGGTTGATAAGAAGCGCAACAGAATTCCCGTGTTTGATGGTGACAGGCTGGTTGGGATAATAACAAGAGCTGACGTGGTGAAGGCTTTGAGTAAAACTTTTTGATGACATGTTCAAGAACTATTTTCGGCCTACCTGGGTCGAGGTAGACCTTTCAAAAATTAGATCTAATGTCTCTTTTCTAAAGAGCAAAGTGGCTCAAAATACCCAGTTAATGGCAGTCGTTAAGGCGGACGCATATGGGCACGGAGCGATCCCGGTTGCAAGAGCTTGCATAGAGGCCGGAGCCGAGCGGCTCGGCGTTGCAACCGTTGAGGAGGCGATTGAGCTGAGGGAGGGCGGACTTGTATGTTTATTACATCTCTTATCAGAGCCTCCGGACGGCTGCGAGGACGAGCTCTTGAGGTACAAGATAATCCCTGTGATATATACCCTTGAAGCTGCAAAGAGGATCTCTGACTATTTCGTATTGGAAGATCGCACGTGCGATGCGATGATAAAAATTGACACTGGGATGAACAGGGTTGGAATATCAGTTGAACGCTGCGAGACCATATGCGAAAAGATATTCGAACTTCAGGGCTTAAACGTCATTGGCGTGATGACGCATTTCGCAGCAGCAAATAGCGACCCGGAGTTCACAGCTTTTCAACTGCAAAAATTTCAGTCAGCGATCTTCAAGCTGCGCTCGCACGGTTTTGACCTCAAACTGAGCTCAGCAGCCAATTCTGCTGCTATCCTCAGGATGCCCGATTCACATCTTGACATGGTCAGGGCAGGCATAGCGATTTACGGCCTGAGTCCTTTTAAGGGCTCCTCGGTGTCATCACTAAAACCTGCTCTTACGTGGAAGACCAGGATATCGTTCATAAAAAACCTGGGGACAGGCGAACCAGTTTCTTATGGGATGACCTTCAGAACGCAGCAGCCATCCGTAATCGCAACGCTTCCTGTAGGATATGCTGACGGATATGGAAGAGTTTTCTCGAATAAAGCAAGTGTGATCGTTAATAACTGCAAGGTCAGGATTGTTGGAACGGTAACGATGGATCAGATCATGGTGGATGTCTCCAATGTCATGGCTCCGAAAATTGGGGATGAGGTGCTTTTGATTGGGGAGAGTGGTGATCTATCAGTAAGCGCTGATGAACTTGCGGAATTATCAGGAACCATTAACTATGAGATAGTGACGCGAATTGGGAAGCGCGTTCCGCGCATTTATGTAGATTAGGCATACAGAGATGAATTTTGCACATTATAACAAAAACCAACTTTCAGTTGGTGGGCTGAGAAATATAATATATAGCCTGCTAATTTTCGTTATCTCGTTTATATTAATGCTCTCGTGCACGCTTTCGAGGATAGGTGTGCCACAGAAGACTGGTGAGAAACAATCGCCAGCTAAGGTAGTTGATGAAGTTGAGTTTACCCTCATTGTTGACCCCGTAAAGACGTCAACCGGGCCGGTTATCCTGGAGCTCCGTATTGAGAATAGATCAGCTGAGGTCAGGAAGTTGACATTTAGCACAGCACAGAAGTATGACTTCTGGGTTCTGGATCCGAGCGGAGAGGAAGTATGGCGATGGTCTCACGATAAGTCGTTCTTGCAGATTGTCGAGGAGCTGCAGATACCAGCTGGTGCAAAACTTGCATTTATTGAGAGTTTTGATGTCATAGATATGTCTTCGGGAAGGTATACTGCATACGGGGAGATATTAGCTTATCCCACAAGTATTTCGCTTTCGGATCAGTTTGAGATAAAAAAATAGGTGCGTAAAAGGTAAATCAGTCGAAAACCATGTTTGATGATAACGTTTCTAAGATTAGAAGAGCTCTGGAAGACGAACCGCAATTTCTAACTGCGGTGGAGCTGCTGGGCAGTGAGTTCGGCGAAGCGTACATTGTGGGCGGATTCATACGTGATGCACTGCTTGGGGTTAAATCAAATGATCTTGACATCGCAGTTAAAGGTGATGTCGAAAAAGCTGCCAGGCTGTTCGCCATGAAGGTCGGAGCACGGCCATTCTATCTTGATTTTGACAGGCAAAATCTTCGTGTTGCATGGACGGGAAACTCAGTTCTTAAGACCGTTGACTTTTCAAGACTGCGTGGAGATATTGAGGATGATCTGGCTCTACGCGATTTTACTATCAACTCGATCGCATGTCCTCTTGATGTGGATATGTTACCAGGTAAGATAATCGATCCTTATGGTGGGGTGGAGGACCTGATTGCGAGCGTCATCAAAAACACAAGCAGCGATGTGTTTGTGGATGATGCACTGCGAATTGTGAGGGCCTATCGAATTGCTCATCAGCTCGGCTTTCATATCAGCGTGAAAACTTTGCACCAGATATCAGCTGATCGCAATTTGTTGAGAAACGTTTCGGGGGAGAGAATCTGGTCTGAATTCCGTATGATGCTCTCACTGCCTGATTTTCATTTGATCATGCGTGAGCTGAAGGAGAGCGAAGTATTGTTCATCATATTTCCTGAATTAAAAGAACTTAAAGGTTTAGAACAGGGAGATTATCATACCAAGGATGTTCTTGAACATACCCTGTTATCGATCGAGGAGGTTAATCAACTGATTACAGAAGTGGAAAGGAGCAAAAAATATGGTCAATTTAACGAATATATTTCAGAACACATGAATAAGGTAGTGGCAGAAGGTCTCACGCGGTATTCGTGTCTTAAACTGGCCTTGCTTCTTCATGATATTGGTAAAAGCGATACTCGGGATATATCATCTGGCGGAAAGAAAAATTTTGTAAATCATGCTGATATTGGTGCAAGAAGGATTATACCAATTTGTGAGCGACTTGCCATAGGTAAGAGGGTCGCGCGGTATCTCCAGAAGCTTGTCAGGAATCATCTTTATATCAACCTGTTAGGGCCGCAGAAGGGCTTAACAAATAAAGCGATATACAGGCTTGTTGATAGATTTGGTGATGAGATGATCGATCTCGTCATCTGCTCAGAGGCTGACAGGACGTCGGATCCAGGTCCAGTGAGGAATGAAAAAGTACAGAAGCAGATTGGGGAGTTTGCAGATCTACTGCTAAGACTTCATAGCAGGTTAAAGGAGATAAGGAAACTTAAACTTGTAAGCGGCGATTTCCTGAAAGCCCGATATCCAGATATGCAGGGCAAAGATATCGCTGTGCTCAAAATGCGCATCGAGCGCAGGCTGCTCTTTGAAGGTAAACTAACCCCGGACAGCGCGAAAGCCACACTTATAAAAGAACTGGGTATCAGGAATACTGGAATAGATCGACACCATCGATAGATTCGAAGTGCTTGTCCAGGCTGTATATTTTCAATCCATTGTTTATCGCAACCGCTGCGACGATGCAGTCGCTTAAAGGAGTGGCTGAACCCTTTTCTTTTAGATTAATAAATATATCTGCGGCTTTCTCCCATGTACTTTCGTCCTCATTTATGAAATTGAAAGATTTGATATTCAGAGAAATGTCTGCTCTTTCGCTCTCTTTTTTGAAACCACAAAGGACTTCACATAGTACCATTCCACAGATGCAGATCAGATCTTCTTTCTGGAGATCGTTTATTTTCTGAATGATCTTGCTGTTGTTCCCTTTTAGGAACTCAATCCAGATGGAGCTATCTATAAGTATCTTTTTCTTCGGCAATTTCTAACTCTTCGAGCTTATTTGCTATATCTGTTACTGAATATTTACCTGCTAGCCCTAAAAAATCCCTTTGTCTTTTTTGCTTTATGTATTCTGAGATAGCAGTAATTACTGCATCCTTCTTCTTTGTAAGACGAGTGGATTTCATGAGTTCCTCTAACAGTTCATCTGGTATATCGATGGTCGTCTTTGACATAATATATGTATTCTTATTCATAATATTTTTTATATTCTAATCTATATTTTTCATTAATGCAACAGTTTTTTTAGTCGAATTGGTGTGTTAGGATTAAGACAAAAAATAGGAGAGGTGATTGTAATTGCAACAAGTTATTTCATTCATAGGCCCAAAGAATAGCGGCAAGACGACAACCGTATCTGAACTTACGCACTGGCTTTCAATGAGAGGTTTTTCTGTGGCTGCGCTGAAACATGTAGAGAAAGATGAGCTTGAATATAACACCAGCAGGGACTCCGCAAGACATTTTGAGCACGGTGCACAAATATCGATAGCGTCAGACGATGAAGTTGCCTCAATCCTGGTTCATTTAAAAGATGGTGATGATCCGGGGAGCATAATCGAGCGCTTCCTCTTTGATGTGGATTTTGTTCTGGTTGAGGGATATTCAAAGAGCAGGCTGCCCAAAGCAATCTTTGTCACAGGTGACGAAGATGAAGACGCGAGGTTCAAAGATATTGAGAATGTCCTCTGTGCGATATTTCCCTTGGAAGTTAGGCCAGTGCATGTGCCAGCTTTTAATATCAACGACATAGATGGGATAGGCGAATTTGTTTTGAACTCACCCGAGCTGTGCTATGAGCCTGTAAAGGCAGCGCTGTACGTCAATGGCAAGAGGATATACATAAAAGACTTCGTCCAGGACTTCATAAAAGGTGCTATTATGGGGATGACCTCTTCGCTTCGCGGTACCCAGGATGCCAGGTCTATTGTAATGAAGATAAGAAATTAGCTGTTCTCTGCCAAGCAAGATATTCTGTATTACAAAAAAGGTAGATAGGGGTATTCAAAGAGCAACCTCCTCAATTCCCCAAGATAATTTTTCTGGCTATTCAGATAAGGATAAAATTTATATAAAATATTGTGCAAAATAATGTATAATAATTTGTATATATTATTATACATGCTAATTTTTTTTGCATGAAAATGAGAGAAATGTGAAGCTATTTTATATGGTCCATTATGAATACCATATCTGCATGAGTTAGGAGGTGGTTATAAAGAATGGGTGTAGTTAACATATCTTTACCGGACGATTTATTGGAGAAAATAGACGGATACAGGAAGATGAGGAATGAAAACCGCTCAGAATTTTTTAAACATGCTGCAGGACTTTATTTTGATGAAATAGAGAAAGAAATAGTTTTTGAAAAGAAGAAAAGAGCTCTAAAGAGATTAATGAAGATAGGCGAAGAGATTAGAAAGGAAGGAATATTTAGAGGTATTGATGTTGTTGAGGAGATAAGAAGGTTGAGAGAAGAAAGAACTGATGAGCTACTTGGAAAAATCAAATAATATAGATAACCTGATTTTAAGAGATGCAAGGAAAGAGGTTTATATTATTGATTCTTCTGTAATATTGAAGTGGTTTTGTACGGAAGATGAGGGCGATACAGAGACTGCTGAAATAATATATAAAAGGGCGTTGGCAATGGATTGTCATTTAATATCTCCAGAGCTATTAATATTCGAGTTGCTGAACATTTTTAAGCACAGAACAGATTTTAGTGAATCAAAGTTAGAGGAGATCGTTAAAGATATTTTTGATATTTTTGTATTTACTCGTATAGATTACAAAACTTTCGTTGATGCATACAGTATTGCAAGAAAAATAGAAGATTCAATATATGATTGTATTTACATAGCAATGTCGGAAAAATATAAAGTGCCACTTGTAACTGCGGATAAAAAACTTTATGAAAAAGCTAAAAGCTATGGGTATGATGTTATATTGTTATCTGATTTCGTAAAAATGTATTAATGTAGTTTAGGAACCTGCAAATGCTCTATAAACTGTCGAACAGTTAGGATCGGGATGCCTTGATAAATGCTAAGGTTCAGCAAGTGTCGATCACCGCTGACGATGAAGTCAACTTTGGCTTCAGCGGCGCATGTTAGCACCTTCTCATCAGCAGGATCCTTAGCAATAGAGTCGATGGCCTTGGTATCACTTAGTATAAGAAGACCGTCTTGTTTTAAAAGTGTAATCAATTTATCTATCTCTTCTTCGGTAATCTCATATTTGCGCCGTATACGGGGGTAACTTAACGTGGCACGAATTTCGGCAATAATATAGGGTGAGGTGACTAATATAAATTGCCGTTCACGCCAGGCATCCAGAATCTGAGCAGGTAGTCCCGTCTTAACTAAGAGACTGCTAACAAAGATATTGGTGTCAAGCACCACTTTTAGCATTGGCAGACCTTATAGCAGCTATTGCTTCAGATACATCTTGCTGTACTTCCTCCGGCGAGACTTCCGGCAGGTGACTGCGAATATGATCGATCACCTGGAAACGGGCTTCCCGTTCGGCGATTAGGTGCTCATACATCTCGACTGGAATAATAGCGACCAAAGGTTTGCTAGAACGCTCTACAATCACCACCTGCTTGCCGTAATGAACATTTCCTAATATGTCAGAAAATCTACTACGCGCGTCTCGTGCGCCTATTCTCTCGACCATTTTCCTCTTCTCCTTATTTGTGCGATTTAGTGTATTATGTTGATATCATAATGTCAATAGTATACATTATGTACATTATTTATATAAATTATTGTTCATAACCATGTTAATTAATATGAAGTATTTTTAAGTCACTTAGGGTTTTGGGTAGCGAAAATGCCCTACGATTTTGTAGGATAAGAGGAAGTCGTTCTCGATCACGTATCCCGGGTCTGCGGTGTTGTGGATAACAAGTGGAATACCATCTTCGCTTCGCTTATCGGATATTATCCCGCAGGTTTCTGCCCAGTCATCTCCTTCAGTGCTGAAGTAGACGAAATCGCCTGCTTGCCATTGTGCCACGTTCTCGGGATCGTCCTTGTTGAATTCATTAGTTAAAACCAACCCGTTTCGCTTAAAGAACACCATCTGATTGGGTGTTCTTCTGAAGTCGATGTTCTTATCGATCTCCTTGACCTCATAGAGTTCCCATGGATACTGGTCCTTGGCAGCCAGCATATCCTGGTAGACCAGTTCGCGAAGATCGATGCCCGAATTCTTAAGCGCCCTTGTTATCACGTCTGCCGCAGTTCCCTCGCTGTCGGGCGGATATCCACCTTCGTAATATCCGCCCTTATTTACAACTCTTTCCTCAACCTGCTTTTTGGCGTCTGCAAGGATCTTAGCCTGTGTTTCGTTTAATACGGTGTTTATTGCTGTTGTCTCTGGGGTTGTCTCTTCTATAATTGTTGTTTCGGTAACGGATTCCACGGTGACGGTCATCTCGGCAGTTTCCGTTGTTGTCGTGGGTGGGGCATTAGCTTCTGAGATCTGTTGTGCGACCGCATCGGGTTTGTATAAAAAAAACAGGGTGGCCAGTTGAATAACTGCTATGAGAAAGATCGATGCTAAAAGGAACTTGTTACCCCGTCTCAAGGTGCCTGCCTCTGATTATCAGGTTAAAATTAATCTATGTAAATTAAAAAATCAAATATTATTTCCTCTGCCACTTCAAGAAGTTTTCGATTGACCTGTCATATGTTTTCTCTCCGGCTGGAGGAAATAGGCAGCCGACCAGTTCGCCATAACGCTTGTGATAAGCGATGCACTTACAGCAGTAGCCCTTGCGCTCACAAGGATCGTAAGTACAGGTGCATGATTTCAGATTTGCTTCATAGTCATCGCAGGCCAATATTGTTCTCCTTTTCGAGCTGCTAAATGCGGACTTATTTTAAGATATTATATCAGAACCCATTACGTCGGAATCACAAATTTATTAGAGCTCAAGCGCTCTTATGATCTCCCTGCAAAATGCTGGCAGGTCATCTGGCTTCCTGGAGGTTATAATGTTTCCGTCTACTACTACATCACTGTCCTCAAATATGGCTCCAGCGTTAATTACATCATCACGAACTGCCTTATAGCAGGTTGCCCGCTTACCGGATAGCACCTTTGCGGATATCATTAGCTGGGGTCCATGACAGATTCCGGCGATTATCTTACCCATCTCGTTTGCCTTTGCAACGAATTCCACCATCTTGTCAAATATCCTCATCTTATCAGGTGCATGTCCTCCTGGGATGATGATGGCATCGAAGTTTGCAGGTGATATATCACCAATAGTGGCGTCTGCTGTAACTGGATAACCGTGCTTTCCATGATAGACTTTCTCTCCTGTGCCGATCACGGTGACCTGCGCCCCCGCCTCGATCATCCTGTAGTACGGGTATATCAGCTCTGCATCCTCAAACTCCTTCTCAACCAGTATGGCGATCTTTTTATGGTTCATCTTGTCCTCCATTATTAATAACTATTATTGATATTAATCTTTAAACCAAACTATAATGATGACAAAGAATTCACTCTCTGCAATAATTGTAACAAATATTTGAATTAAAGATATTCCGAGATCAAAGTATTTAGGGATCGGGGCGATATTGAAAGAGTTATCGGTATTTTCAATTGACAGGATAAAAAAGGATATAAATGACTCACTGAGGTCGGTCTCTCTGAAGTTTGCATGGGAGGATATCAAGCTTGCAAAGGGAGGCACGGCTCACGGAGAGGGTGATGTCCTCATATTTGATTTAAGAGGTGTCTCGGGGGGTGACCTTCCATTGCTTATTGAAAAGATTTCAGCCAATTTTGATCCACAGCAGCTGAAGAAATCGATTGCGGTTTTTGAAATGGATCAGGCATCAGTTAAAGTTGCGGAGATATTTGGAGATTTCGTATTTGAACCGATAAACAAAAATGAACTGAAGCTAAGGGTTGAGAAGATACTCAGCGTTATAAAGCCCAGAAAATTAAAGGTCATCGCACCTGATGTAAAGGAGATAAAGATAGATACGGAGAGCTATCAAGCCTTCTTGGGGAGCGAGCTCCTGGATTTGACCTACAAGGAGTTTGAATTGTTGAAGTTCCTGCTTGATAACAAGGGCAAGGCATTTACACGACAAGTGCTGCTCAGCCAGGTATGGGGGTATGACTATTACGGTGGCACCAGGACCGTTGATGTGCACATCAGACGGCTGCGTTCGAAGTTAGGAGATACTACGGGAGAGCTAATTCAGACGGTCCGGAACATTGGTTACAGATTTTCGAAATAGCTTAAATGAACTCAAGGAGATAGCATGCTAAAAGTAGAAGGAAAAAACAAAAAGGGTGATGTGAAGCTTTTTGCGCTCAGCACCTGCGTCTGGTGCAGTAAGACGAGGAACCTTCTGGATGAAAACAAGATAGAATACGAGTACATATATTTGGATCAGCTGCATGGAAGTGAGCGAGAGACAGCTTTAAAAGATATGCATAGGTTATCGTCTGGTGAGTCTTTCCCCACGATTTATATAAATGGTGAAGTAATTGTTGGATTTAAAGAAGAAGAGATAAAGAGGGCGCTAAACCTATGAGTCAGGATTTTGGCGAAGAGGTTATTTCACTGTACGAAAAGCTTGATAGGGAAGCAAAGGCTGGTGGTTATAACCTCAATCCGGATAAAGGCTTCACACTGAACCTTGTTAAAGGTTTATACGAAAATGAACGGAGATATGGCTACATGTCGTGTCCATGCAGGCTTGCTATAGGGAACAGAGCGGATGATCTGGATATAATTTGTCCCTGTGACTATCGTGATCCTGATTTAAATCAGTATGATACTTGCTATTGTGGTCTCTATGTTAGCAGCAAATTGATAAAAAATAATAGAAAACCGTCTTCAATTCCAGAAAGGCGCCCATCGAGAGAACTAAGGCAGAAAAGAGGGGTTAATTTGCAAGAAGGTGCTTTGGCCAAGGGCGAGTCCAGAATAAAGGTCTGGCGTTGCAGGGTCTGCGGCTATCTCTGTGCGCGTGAAGAGCCACCGGAAAAGTGCCCCGTATGTAAAGCTGATAAGGATAGGTTTGAAGTTTTCGTGCTAAAGTAAGATTTGCGGTAATTTGATATAATTTTCGTATCCAGAAATTTGATTTTTTACCTTAAGATTAATTCGCAATAATCCGATAATTACTATCGTATTCTATATTTAACCAGGGGAGTAGATTGAGCCTTCGCAGGAAGATGCTGATTATCATCAGCATGATATTTTTGATTGTAGTGGTATTTCTATATTTATATTCAAAATACATGTTTCTTGACGAATTCATGGCAATGGATGAAAAAAGTGCCAAGGATAACATTAAACGTGTACTGAATATTTTGGATTATGAAATTTCATCTTTTAGTGCTGTGGTCGCTGACTGGTCCTCATGGGATGATACTTATAAGTTTATACAGGACGCAAATGAAGATTATATTAATTCTAATCTCGTTGATTCGACTTTCACAAATCTTAATATCAGTCTGATGATGTTCGTTGATAACAATGGCAAAGTTGTTTACGGTAAAGCTGTCAATCTTGAGAATGGAAGCGAAATGCCAATACCTGATAGCTTTAAACAGTATCTTGCTCTAAATAATCATCTTATTAACCTCCACAATAAAGAAGGCTATGTATCTGGGATAATACTTCTTCCTGAGAATCCAATGATTGTGATCTCAAGGCCTATTCTTTCTAGCAACGATGAGAGTCCGATTCGTGGCACTCTGATTATGGGACGTTATTTTGACTCAATAATTCTTGATAAATTTTCGAAAATTGCTAATTTATCGCTAAAAATGAGCCGAATTGATGATACGGAGATGTCCTCGGACCTTAAATTAGCGCTTTCAAGTTTATCAACTAACAAAACTATTGTTGCAAAAACATTAAGCTCAAAGTTTATCGCAGGATATGCGCTTATAAATGATATCAATAGAAAACCAGCTTTGTTGTTAAGGGCTGATACTCCCAGAAATTTTTACCAACAAGGAAAAAACTTAATCAGCAGTTATTTGTTTTCGCTGGGCTTAGTGGGCTTGTTATTGGCAGGATTCAGTCTCTTGATTTCGGATAGGGTGTTTTTTTCCAGGATAGCAAGGTTGAGCAATGAAGTGACCAGTATTGGTGCAAGAGAAGATATTTCAGCAAGAGTTTTTATAGTCGGGAAAGATGAGATATCAAAGATGGCAGGTGCGGTAAACGATATGCTTGCGGCGCTAGAACATTCGCAGGAGAAGCTACAAGAGGAAGAGGGTAGGTATCATACGATTTTTGAAGAATCACCGATTTCTTTATGGGAGCAAGATTTTTCGGAGGTAAAAAAATATATAGAAGAATTGCGGAACGCAGGAGTAGAAGATTTCAGGCTGTTTTTTAAGGAACACCCTGAAGAGGTTTCCAAATGTATTAAATTAGTTAATGTTATAGATGTAAATAAAGCTTCACTTGAATTATTTAATGTAGGAAGCAAGGAACTGTTTATAAAAGATTTCGATAGATTCTTTCCCCAAGATGCTATAGATACTTTTAGAGAAGAACTCATTTTTATTGCTGAGGATAAGACCAGTTTTGAAGGGGAATTAATTGCTCTCACTTTAAATGGGGAAAAGGTTAATATTTATCTCAAATGGGCGGTAGTTCCTGGTAATGAGACTTCATATTCGAGGTTACTTTTTTCTGTGATTGATATAACTGAGAATAAAAGAGCTGAAGAAAAATTAAAGCATCTTTCTACGCACGATTCATTGACTAATCTTTACAACAGGACTTTCTTTGAAGAACAGATGAAACTTTTATCCATGGAAAGAGATATTAGTGTGGGAATACTTATGATTGATTTGGATGGATTGAAATATGTAAACGATGTGTTTGGTCATAGGCATGGCGACAAACTTCTAATCAATTTATCCAGTATATTATTAAAAACCTTCAGACCATCAGATGTTATTGCCCGCATTGGTGGAGACGAGTTTGCTGTGCTGGTGAGGAACGTTGATTATGCTGCACTTAAGGGAATTTCAGAGAGGGTAAAGAGTAACATTGAGTTACATAATCAAAGACTGGGTAAACGTCAAAATCCAATAAGCATCTCCATTGGTATTGCACTGAAGGATTCTAACTTGAAGACGATTGAAAAGACCTTTAAGGAAGCGGATGAGGATCTTTTCAGAGATAAGATTCCAAAAAGAGAAGATGTTAGGAAATCAATTCTAAATGTAATCAAGGCAACAATGTACGAAAAAGATCATCCGACAGAGGAACATATGAGAAGGTTGAAAGATTTGGCTGACAGGTTTGGAGAAGCGATGGATCTTTCAAATGAGGATAGTATTAAACTCGTTCTCACTACCGAGTTGCATGATATAGGAAAGATAATGGTTCCTGACTATATCTTAAATAAAGAGGGACCGCTTTCGATGGGGGAGTTTCAGGTTATCGAAAAACATACTGAGGCAGGATACCGAATAGCCAAGGCTACTCCAGAGATTGCGCATATAGCTGATTTTATACTTTATTCCCACGAAAGGTGGGACGGTAACGGCTATCCCGGGAGATTAAAAGGGGAAGCTATCCCTCTAATATCGCGTATGGCGTTCATCCTTGATGCGTACGATGCCATGACCAATGATAGACCCTACAGGAAAGCTCTCTCTCGAGAAGAGGCTGTCAATGAACTTAGAGAAAATGCAAATACACAATTTGACCCAAATCTGATAAAAATTTTTATTAATGATGTATTGAAAAAAAGCAATTTCTAATATTCATGAATTACAACAGCAAATTCTTTCTTTATGTTCACTCCCTCGCTAAATCGTCAATGCGATTATTGGATTCTAAGGCCTTTTTGGCATCGCTGCACATATTTTCGAGACACCATCGACTATACCAACCAGCGAGCAGTAGGCCGATCATTTTCCAAAAAAGAGATCGGGGAAGATCGTATGTAATTCCAAAAGTTAGACGTGTTTCACTGCCTATTGGCTCGATAGTAAACCACATTTCATAATTTTTCATAATGATGATTTTAGGTTTGCCAATGGTTCGCCAAACTCTCTCCTTACCTGGTATCCACTTTATTACAGTTTCGGTAAAATCAATCGTTAACCCCAAAACCTTACCATAACATCGGTAGGTAGCGCCCGCGCCGGTTGGGTTTTGAGACAGTATTTCTAAATTCAATTTGCTTCCCATTAAGGGCATCGAACTTTTCATCATGTGCCAGCCGGTATTATGGATATCGTCAACATAGGCAAATACAACATCTGCGGAAGCTTTAATCTCAGTTGTTTCTGTAATTGTCTTCATAAAGTATCCTTTCTATAGTTAACCGCAAGGTTTTCCTGCATTCGTTTGATATAATGCTTTCCACCCCAACCTCTTAGCGAAAGATAGGTAGGCAAACGTATCAAAAAGTACCAGTTTTGAAACCATCTGTGGATAACGACTGTAGAATGTCATTCCAACTGCCGCACCCAAATCATGGATGCCTAAGATTATCTTCTCTTCCCCCATTTTGTTCAGAAATCGTTTTATAATCTCTGCGTAAGATTCCAGTTTGTAGTCGAAATTCTCTGGTTTATCGGACCTTGCCCATCCTGGCAGATCAAGGGCATACACACGATAGTACTGGGAAAGAACATCAATCTGGTTTCTATATAGAAACGAAGAAGTTGGTGTTCCATGGAGCAGGAGTATAGGTTCCCCTTGGCCTTCGACATCATAGTAAATTTTCAAACCATTTAACGCTATGTACACAATGTTTTATCTCCCAAATAATTTCTTTAACTTTGCAAATCTCTTACCCCATTTAGCCAGTTTCTTGTTTGGATAGCGCTCAAGCCAGGAGCTTTTCTGTTTCGGCAAACTGCGCATCAGCATCAAGGTCGGTTGGGCCAAAAACATCGGCAATAGCAGTCTGGATGAAAGTCTTCATCCCTACCTGTCCCAGTGCCTCAGCTGTTTGACGACTGGTCTCGAAAGTTATCGCATCAGTTGCCGCATTTGCTAATGTGGTACCGGCGAGTAGCATCTCGGCTGCAGCCAGACGTGAAGCAGCCAACATAATCTCAGGCGTAGCACGGAAAGCTAAAGCTGTATCCTCGCCGGCGGTTTTTTCAAAACCAAATCCCACCATCGTGCCCTTGTAAAGCGAGGTAATAGTGTGTATGTGGCCGTTGATAAGACCAGGCATCGCTACCATTCCTAAAGCATCGATCTGTTTTTCTGTGGAGTATTTGCTTGCAATTTCTGATGCTTTTCCTATGGCTTTTATTTTTTGTCCTTCAACAACAATGCTTCCTTCATCAATAATTTCGTTCCTGTTGTTAACAGTTACGATCAGAGCATTTTTAATGATATAGCTTTTGTTCATATGTTGACTCTTTTCTTAATTAATATGCAGGTATTTCTTAAAGTTTGGTATAGCCATATCTATGATATTAAAGTGAAGTCCACAGGAATGAGAAGCCAACAATGGTAATGGACAGAATTAATACAATATTACGAACAACTTTCATATCGCGGGTTAATGCGGTTTTAATGAACGTATTATTTTTTGGGTAAATTCCGGTTTTTTGGATTAAGTTTAGCATCATTGTAATTCCGAACAGGTTAGAAAAAATTCCAAGCATTATGAAAGAGATCTGATATTTCTCAAAAAAGGCCAGGGTCGCAGATAAACCCGATAATCCTATTATTGGTAGAATGTTAGCTATGTGATGAGCACAGCATGCAATCATCGAACCCGTTGATATTCCACCTGCAGTTGCAACCTCGGCTGTTTCTGCTGGTGCTTTTTTGCGAATATTAATTCTTATGTATGAATAGAGTCCAAGTTGGATTCCAAAACCGATTGCCAGGATTATGATCCAGTACCAGATCCCGGCAAATACTTCCAGCGCGTGTTTAAGGGAAATAACCCACGATAGGATTCCAAAATATATTATTAATAATCCAACAACTCCAATTGCACCAATGATTATCGGTTTATTCTTTCGCATTTTTACCTTGTATTTAACACGTTCACTAATTTAACGAAACAACGAAAACTCTCCATAAATTTCTTATCAACTCTGAGGGGCAGTTTAAAGTCTTACCCAGGACCAAATTAAGTGGCCTTCGTCACAATGGGCAACTCTTGGAACCATAAATATCTTCACGATAACTCCCTCCTTCCAAGTCTTCTGTACATGAAATAAAACAGCACTGTAAAAATAATAAGCAGACTTAATATCTGTGCTGCGGAGATCGATAAACCAAAGATTCCATATGTAGTCTCATCCCCACGGAAAATTTCGATGGTAAACCTTCCGAGTGAATATAGGCCGGCGTATAGGAGAAAAAGTCCTCCGTTCATCTTAATTCTCGATCCAAATTTAATTAAAATTAGAAATACAACGAGATCCCACCCTGCTTCGTAAAGCTGTGTTGGGTGAAGCGGTACCCCGATAGGGGCCAGGGATAGGGGATTGTTAAAAGTGATGGCCCATGGAAGGTTAGTCGGTTTACCGTATGCATCGCCGCTGAATAGACATGCTATTCGGCCAATTCCCTGGCCAAGTATTAAGGCTGGCGCAAGGATATCAGATATACTCCAGAAACTAATATGATTACGACGGACAAACCAGATAGCACCCAGAATACCACCGGCTATTGCTCCATGTATTGCGAGCCCGCCATGCCATATTGCAAAAATTTCAAGCGGGTTTTTTAAGTAATAAGAAAAGTCAGTGAATAGAACATGGACAATGCGAGCGCCAATTATGCCTGGTATTAATATGTACGGAAAGAGGCGTTCAACAACTTCCACATTGAAACCTCTCTTAACGGCTTCCCTGCGTGCGACAAACAGGCCAACAATAATTGCTATAGCAATTATTACTCCGTAAGTTCTTATTGGGAGTGACCCTATCCGAAAAAGTACTGGATACATCCTTAAATCTCCTTATTTAAAAATCGATGAGTTAAAAAATTTTTCTTATTTGTTAAACTTCTTTTTAAGATAGGAAGTGATAAGCGGCATGGTCACGATCATGGAAAGCAGAAAGACCCAAGCTGCACCTCCATATCTCGCCACAACATTATATTCCCCCGTAATGGAGGCTATTGTAAAAAACAAGCCAGCCAACAAGAGGGAGATAACACTATAACTTAACGCGCTCAGCGCAATAACCTTCCTTTGAATCTGAGCCATAATTTTCACCTTCTTATGCCTTGATTTAGTTCAATTTCAAAAATTTGCCAGCTCATCATAACCGTTGGCCCTCGGTTGCTACTTCCTTATCAAATGCGACTTGAGTATGTTTTGGACCTTTATCGACTATTCTGCCCCTCTTTTTGGTGGGAGGGACATATCTTTTTAGAAGGAGCGTGTTAAGGGTAACGGACACAGAGCTTATGGCCATTAAGAATGCAGCCAACTCAGGGCTGACAACCAAGTTAAAGAATGGATAGAGAAGCCCTGCACCAATCGGTATTCCCGCTGTATTATATACGAAGGCCCAGAAGAGGTTCTGCTTGACTTTGCGCATCGTTCCCTTTGCGATTTCGATGGCTATCACCACATCTCTCAGGTCATCCTTTACCAGAATAATATGCCCCGTCTCCTTGGCTACGTCCGTGCCGCTTCCGATGGCTATTCCGACGTTGGCCTGTGCAAGTGCAGGAGCATCGTTTATGCCGTCACCAACCATGGCCACCTTTTTGTGCTGATCCTGAAGCTTTTTGATCTCATTTACCTTATCCTGAGGAAGGACCTCTGCCAGGACCTGGTCGATACCCACCTGCCTTGCTATAGCATTAGCCGTACGACGGTTATCCCCTGTTAGCATTATAACTTTCAGTCCCATTCTGTGCAGTCTTGTCACTGCCTCAATGGAATATTCTTTCAGGGTGTCTGCTACCGCGATGATCCCAGCAGCTTTCCCGTCCAGGGCCACAAACATGACAGTCTTACCACCTTCTTCCAGCTGCTCAGCATTATATAGAAGTGCTGTGATATCGATTTCTCGTTCCTTCATCAGACGACGGTTTCCCAATAGTATATCCAGACCCTGATATCTTGCCTCAACACCTTGACCTGGTATTGAATTGAATGAGTCAGCATCCTCGGTTTCCAGTCCGGCTTCTTTCGCACCTCGAACTATTGCTTCTCCCAGTGGATGTTCTGAGTTTTTCTCAGCTATTGCTGCAAACCTTAACACTTCTTCTTTTACCATGTTTTTTCCAGCGACTACATCGGTAACCGAA
Organism: Actinomycetota bacterium; assembly: GCA_023488455.1. The sequence goes on from JAMDDV010000010.1 coordinate 39,046, forward strand.
GGTTCGCCCTTTGTGATGGTGCCGGTCTTGTCAAAAACTATAACCTGTAGCTTATGGGTATTCTCTACAGCATCTGCTCCTTTAAACAGTATTCCATTCTCTGCGCCTTTGCCGGTTCCTGCCATCATTGCACTGGGAGTGGCTAACCCAACTGCACAAGGACAGGAGATGATAAGTACAGTGATGCTCAAGAGAAGTGAGAAGCCAAATACGCCGATACCTCCCAGTGCATAGGGAGACAGGATGAAACTGGAGGCAGGGTTAAAGAAAAGACTATATCCTAGGAAGAACCAGAATACGAAGACTAATAGAGCAAGGATATGAACTCCCAGAATGAAGTGACCAGCTACCCAGTCAGCAAGTTTCTGGATGGGTGCTTTGGAAGCCTGGGCATCCTCGACCAGTTTGATTATCTGGGCCAAGGCAGTCTCCTTGCCTATTCTTGTTGCATCGAACTTGAAGGCACCAGTCTTATTAATCGTACCTCCAATTACTTCGTCGCCCACCTTTTTTTCAACAGGTATGCTCTCCCCTGTAATCATGGACTCATCCACCGCTGAATAGCCTTCTCTGAGGATCCCGTCTACAGGTACCCTTTCTCCAGGTCTGACAACTACGATATCTCCAACCTCCACCTCATCAACGGGGACTTCCAGTTCCATATTATCTCGTATTATCCGCGCAATCTTGGGCTGCAAGCCCATGAGCTTTTTTATTGCTTCTGAGGTTCGGCCTCGTGTTAGAGCTTCAAGAAATCTTCCAAGTATTATGAAAGCGGTTAGAAGAGCAGCGGACTCAAAGAAGGTAGCTTTTGCCCCTCCGAAACCAGCCAATGGCCAGAAAGTATTGATTATAGCGATTAGGTAGGCTGCCCCTATTCCTGTAGCGTAGAGTAAGTTCATATCAGTGACGCCATGCTTTAATCCCCGGAAACTGTTCACGAAAAACTGACGTGCTGGTCCGAATATAAGCGGCGTGGTAAGAGCTGCAAGAACGTAATTGTTGCTGAGAAATTCTGGGACAAAGCGAGAAAGAATCCAATAATCACGAAATGTGCCCAACATTATAATAATGCCCAGGGGCCATGCGACCAGAAGGTAGGTGCCCTGTCTTTGAATCTCTTTCTTTCTGAGCAGTCTTTCCCGTTCCAGAGCTGCCTGCCCTTCCAGTTTTTCGGTAACTTCGTAACCAAGGTCTTTTATGGCTCTTCGCATCTCGGCTGTGCTCGCCATACCCGGATAATATTGCACCTTCGCGCTTTCGCTTGCAAAATTCACAGTAGCTTTAAAAACACCTTCAATCTGACTTAATGCTTTCTCAATTTTCTGGGCGCAGGAAGCACAGCTCATGCCGGTTATTTTTAATAGAACCTCCTCTTTGGCTACCCTGTATCCTACATCGCTGATAGCTTTTTCCATTTCTTGAATAGTGATTACACCAGGGTCGTACTCCAGGCTGGCTTTTTGAGCTGCAAAGTTGACATCTGCCTTGGATACACCACTTAGGTTTTGCAGTGCCTTTTCGATGGTCTGAGCGCAGGAGGTACAGCTCATGCCCTCTATCTTTAGCGCTATGTGCTTACTTTTATCTTTACCTTTCATAAATCGGTCACCTCTATAATAAACCTATGCCCCCCTAGGGCATATTGATTTTATGTTACCTCTTTTTCAATACATGTCAAGGTATAATTTGAAAAAGAAATCTTCTGTAATTAAGCAAAAAAGATAAAAAGCTGAGTCATTAAAACCTGAAAAATTTGATTCCTTTAGGTTTTTATAAATTTCTGCACGACGTCTACCAACTCTTGGATCGCGGCATCCTGTTTGGGTTTTGAGATGGCATCACTTACGCAGCCACGGATATGATCTTCCAGGATGATCAAACCAACTTTCTGACTGGCAGCAATAATTGAGGAGAGCTGTATAAGGATATCCACGCAATATTTCCCATCTTCTACCATGCGTTGAATGCCGCGCAATTGGCCCTCCATTCGTTTCAGTCTGATCAAGATGTCATCTTTATCTTTAGCATATGAGCTCATAAAATTTTATCTCCTACAAATTATTCATTTTAATATCTTACATATGTATCTATCATGTCAAGCTGTTTAACAAGAATATCTTATTGTACCCTTGACAAAAGCAGGAGAAATGTTAGGATGAAAATGCCCGTGGGGGGCATGGGCTTAAGATAAACATTATCAATTGTTAACGTGAAAAAAAGCTAAAGGCTCAACATTTTAAAGATTAAAGTGAAAATGAGAATTTGTCCCAGAATGTTTTAACTACAAAAGAAAGGAATTCTCATTAAATTATGATTTCAGTTGGAAGAAAAAATTTGTTTCAGGAAAAAACTCGGTTATTTATCTCGGTTGGAGGAGTTGCTTTCGCAGTTGTTTTAATGCTTACAATTCAGGGTCTTTATCAGGGCTGGAACAAAAATATTACTGCTTTTATTAGCAGTGTTGATGCTGATTTCTGGATTGCCAAGAAAGGATCAGCAGATATGTTCCATAGTGTCTCCTTTGTCCCAAAGGATTTAGAATCAAAAGTAAAAACCATTCCGGGTGTAGAGGAAGTTAATCAATTCATTGGACAACAAATTGCTTTTGATCTTAAAGGTAAGAAAGTAAATTTTTTCCTTGTTGGTTATGATACTGAAAAAAATATTGGTAAACCACTTAAACTACTTAAAGGTAAAGAAAAACCAGATAGAAATGAAATCATAATTGATATCGTTTTTGCGAGAAATAAAAATTTAAAGATCGATGATAGTTTAGAAATAAATAATAAAAAATTTAAAGTAGTCGGTTTATCCGAGGGTGGAAACATGATCGTCTATCAATACGTTTTTGTGAAGAAGGAAGACGCAGAAGAAATTTTTGGAATGTATCCGAAGATAGTTGAGAATTCTGGATACGCGAAAAATGATGAAACTAAAGGTTTTGTAAACTACCTCCTTGTAAAAGCTGAGGAAGGGAAAGAGGGAAATGTAAAAGAGTATTTAGAAGAAAAATTAAATGATTATGAGACAAAACCAAAAGAAGAATTTTTAAACGAAAATAAAAAATTACTGAAAGAGAGCTTTCTACCTATTATATTTGTTTTGAACATCATTGCACTTTTTATAGGCACCTCATTAATTGGGCTTACAATATATACTTCAACTGTTGAAAAGGAACAAGAGTTTGGAGTTTTAAAAGCTATTGGTGCATCGAACTTTCAGCTTTTTAAGATATTCTTCGAGCAAGGATTTATATCATCAACTTTAGGATATTTTGTGGGCGTTGGATCTACTTTTTTACTTCTTAAGGTCATTAAAATTCTTGTTCCCGCATTTACGACAATTATTGGTTATAAAGACCTTCTTTTGGTTTTTAGTGCTGCGATTTTGATGAGTATTTTTGCTGCTTATATACCAATAAGAAAAGTAATGAGGATAGATCCGGCAAGAGTTTTTAGAGCCTAGGTTGTTTTGCGTTATAAAAAAAAGATAAAGAAAAGAATAGTGAATTGAAATGAAAACAGAAAATGCTTTACAAGTAAAAAACTTAACAAAGACTTTTGGGAGCGGGCATGCTTTGGTTGAAGCTGTTAGCGATGTCTCTTTTGATGTTTTTAAATCTGAAATAATCTTAATTATGGGGCCAAGCGGTTCGGGCAAGACTACACTTCTTACAATGCTTGGAGCACTTCTTACTCCAGATCACGGCTTAATCATTATTAATGGTGATAATATTACTGATTCAAAAATAAAAGACCTTGCTAAATTCAGGCTGAATAACATTGGTTTTGTTTTTCAATCATTTAACCTTCTTACAGCACTTACTGCCCTAGAAAATGTAGCGATTGTTCTTGGGCTTGCCGGTGTTAAGAAAAAAGAGTTCAAAGAAAAATCAGTTGAGCTTTTGGGAGAGCTGGGTTTGAAGGATCGCTTAAATTTTTTACCAAAAGAACTTTCAGGCGGTGAAAAACAACGTGTCTCTCTAGCTAGAGCTCTTATAAATAATCCTAAGATCATTTTGGCAGACGAACCAACAGCAAATCTAGATTCCAAATCAGGACATCATGTTATGGAACTTCTAAAAAATATTGCCAAAAAGCAGGGGAAAACAGTAATTATTGTAAGCCATGATATGAGGATAGCTGACATAGCAGATAGAGTCTTGTGGCTGGAAGATGGGGTTATCTCCTCTCAACTGAAATAGTTTACTTGTATGCAATGTTAGCATTCATACCAACTGCGGCACTTGACTTGATCGAAAATAATGATACATTATGCACATATGCCTATGCAGGGGATACGCATAAGGAACAGCAGGATCAGGTAAGAAAGAAATAACTAAGAGGAGAAAGACGCTATGTCACAACAAAAAAATAAAATGAGCAATAAACATTTAATTTTAATGATATTGGGCTGTGTTGTTCCCATGGGTTTATTCTTCGTATTATTCGCTCTGGGTATACCCCTAAATAAAGTGCTTTTATTTGCGCTTATTCTTCTCTGTCCACTTTCTCACATTTTCATGATGAGAGGCATGAAGCATCATGGACATGATGGTCACGCTTCAGAATCCACAAAAAAAGATATCAGCGTAAACAGGTCTGACCTATAATAGACTGATTGTCTGGATCACGTTTAGAGATGTTCATAGGGGTTTTTCTCCTTTCATTAGCCATATTGTCTTTTGAAATAATTGCAAGCAGAATCTCTTCAGTAATATTTGCCTATAACTATGCCTTTATTATTGTCTCCCTTGCGATACTGGGTCTTGGATGTGGTGGTATATTTGCTTTTTATAGATGGAAAATCCATGAACTGAAAGATTATCGTAAGATTTATAGAAAGCTCTCTTTATATAGCAGTATTCTTGCACTATCTATATCTTTATTCATTATTTTTATAACATTCATTCCCATCTTCGCTAACGGCTTTCTTTATATTGTTATTTCATTTATGCCATTCTTTCTTGCTGGAATAGTGCTATCGCTTGCTTTTCATATCTTTGCGAAAGAAAGTTTCAAACTATATGCTTCGAATTTGTTGGGTTCAGCTATTGGCGCGGTTTCAGCAATATTTGTTTTAAACAGTCTTGGGGGAATAAATGGGGTCCTGCTTATAAGTGTGCTGTCTTCAATATCATCATTTTTTTTCATTAAAAGGTATCAGGAAAAGAGGGAGTCCCTGAGGTCGTTAATATTTTCCACAGTTACAGCATCGATCTCTATCCTGCTATTTGCTATGAATGTTCTTTTCAGCTTCCTTGGAGAGGTACCTATTGGGAGGGATCCACGTAAAGATCTATATAACTTTCTTGAGGATCCGCTTTCTGAAATTGAAATTATGGAGAGCAGGTGGAGCGCTTTTGGACGCACCGACCTGATTAGAGATAAAACCAATGGAGGCGATAATAGATGGCTTTTTATTGATGGAGCTGCGGGCACCAGGATGTACAACTTCGATGGTAATGTCACAAGCATTGAGAATATGGATTTCATAAAGAAGCCAAATGAAGAATCATTTCCCTTTCTATTTCTTAAAGACAATGAGAAAGAAAATATGCTGGTGATTGGACCGGGTGGAGGTAAGGAGGTCCTACTTGGTCTGGCTGCTGGAGTAACCAACATTACTGGTGTTGAGGTAAATGCTGATTTTGTCAATATGGTTAAGGATTATAAGGATTACAATGGGGGTATATATACGGATTTTGATAATGTGAAGATAATTGTGGATGAAGGCAGGAGCTTTTTGCGAGGTACTGATGAAAAGTTTGACATAATCATGCTCAGCGTTCCGGTCACCAAGAGCTCCAGGAGCATTGAGGGCTACGCTTTGACGGAAAATTATCTTTTAACGGTCCAGTCAATCAAAGAATATTTCAATCATTTAACCGATGAGGGCAGACTTATAGTAGTTTTGCATAATTCATATGAGGTATTGCGATTTGTTTCTGCAGCTCTAACATCGTTTGAGGACATGGGCATAAATAATGAGGAAGCCATGGAACGTATTTACGCGATCGGCGGGGAAATGAGATCTTCTGTTGTGCTGAAGAAAAATCCAATTACCCTCGATGAGGTCAATTTAATGCATACCCCTATGCATCTCCTGGGCCTTGATGGGCCGACTTCCTATCTGCCGTATATAAAACAGAAAACTGTGACTCACAAACTCGATGATGGAACACTAAGTGAACATAATATGTTTAATAAAATCCTGGAAGCATTATCACAGGGAGAAGTAAAGCTAAATGAGTTAATAGGAATGTCACCTCATGATATTAGTGCTCCTACCGATGATAGGCCATTCTTCTTTCAAAATGACCGTGGCATTCCCTTGAATATATCTGTGCTTCTAATCCTTTCTTTTTTTACCAATCTTTTGGCTGTACGTATGCCATTTAGATATATTCGAAAGAGTAATAATAGTTATAACAGCAATATCATCATCAAACCTCTTTTGTTGTTCATGCTACTTGGAGCAGGTTTCATGATGATCGAGATAGCATTCTTCCAAAAATTAACGTTGTTCTTGGGTTCACCAACGATATCCTTGGCTACCATTTTAGGATCGATCTTAGTTGGCATGGGGGCAGGCAGTATCTCTTCTCAGAAATTTTATCCTGCAAATAATAGAAAAAGATTAATCGTGTTCTGTTTCATAATATTTGCAGTTGCAATTGGATTATTTTTTACCGTTTCTTTTTTGTTGAATAATTTTCTGGATGCCAGTATTTTTATTAAGACTCTTATTAGCTCATCGTTGTTGATTCCGCTCGGGTTTGTTCTGGGAATACCTTTTCCTACAGGTATCAGCCTGCTTAAAGAAACGGGAAATGAGAATACAATCATGTGGATGTATGGAGTTAACGGAACGATGTCTGTAATGGGCTCGGTGATGGCTATTACATTATCGCTTTTATTCGGTTTTTCGACCTCCCTTATAGTCGGTTCGCTGTTTTACCTTGCCATAGCGCTTACTTTCCTTTGTGAAACGCTTGTTATCTCCGTTAAAAGATTTCAGGAGATTTTATAAGACGATCTAGCGCTAAGAGGACTCGGGGTACTTTATTGGGAGTTCCCACTTAAAAGTCCTCTCCTTGACTCCTGCAATATCTTTTATTATTACCTCGATATATCTGGTCGCCTCACTGATAACAGGATTTCCCTCCTTGTTGGCAAGTGAAAATAATAGGGCACCAGATCGATGATGCGAGGACGACGATTCTCCAAGCTCCCTCCACTCGACTGGAGAGTATAGATTACCCTGATTATCTCGAAGTGTGCTAATATCTTCCATCTTATAACTGGAAAGATCTACCGAGTGAGTATTTAAGTCGATAGCGAAAACGAGAAATTCATCAAAAGAATACCTGTCTTTATAAGATTCATAAACTTCTTCTTCTGATTTTCCCTGTTCTTCAGCTTCAACGGCGGCAAAAGCTCTGAAGAATTTCGGGGTGGCAAGGAAGATATCTACAGTTACAGCACCTTCCTGTCCAGAGGATTTTCCAAGAAGTAGTTTCTTGATTTCGTCCAAATTGGAAACTGCAGCAGAAGGCTCGGTTAACTGTGCGACCTCTCCCCCTGCTGATTGATCTGTAGACCCAGTCTTTGCACAGGAAGTTGTTACCGAGATTATAAAAATTGTTAGAATTAGGAATAATACAGACTTTTTTACCATTTTTATAAATGTCAAATTGTTCTCCTTGTGATTATTTAGTCTGGTGCAATGCATTTTTCAGATCTTCTTTTAAGTCTAGTTTGTTTTCGATGCCGACTGAAAGGCGAATCAGATTATCTTTTATACCTCGTTTTAATCTCTCTTCTGCTGAGATGGCGCTGTGCGTCATTTTTGGAGGATAGCAGACAAGGGATTCAACTCCTCCTAAGCTCTCGGCAAGTAAAAATATTTTTAGTCTTGATATGAATTTTTCTACTGCCGGAAATCCTCCTTTTAGTTCAATGCTTATCATGCCGCCAAATCCACTCATCTGCTGCTTTGCAAGATCATGTTGGTTGTGGGTTAGTAATCCTGGGTAGTAAATTTTCTCTGCGCTCGGATGTTTTTCCAGGTATTTAGCCAAATACAGAGCATTCTTCTCGTGTTCTCTCATTCTTATGGCCAATGTTTTTATGCCGCGCAATACAAGCCAGCAATCCCATGGACCAGGTACCGCACCGGCTGTATTTTGGTAGAACTTTAAGTCCATGTAGAGTTTGTTATCAGATGTCACGATGGCCCCGCCTATTATATCGCTGTGACCTGAGAGATATTTAGTCGTGCTGTGCACGATAACATCCGCTCCAAGTTCAAGTGGTCTTTGAAAGTAGGGGCTTGCAAAGGTGTTGTCAACTGCCAAGATGATATTTTCCTTCTTTGTTATTTTTGAAAGCGCTTTGATATCAACTATCTTTAACAGCGGATTGGTTGGCGTTTCAACCCATACCAATCTTGTGTTTTTCTGGAATGCTTTTTGAAAATTATCCACGTTATCTACGTCAACGTAAGTGGTCGCAAGTCCCCAATTCTTATATACTCTTTCAAGAAGTCTATATGTGCCTCCATATATATCGTTTCCTGCTACGATGTGGTCACCTTTTTTGAGGAGATTGAAGACTGCTGCTGTGGCAGCCACGCCTGAGGCGAAAGCAAGTCCATATTTACCTCCCTCGAGAGAAGCCAGGGCATCTTCGAGTGCCTTTCTTGTCGGGTTTCCCGTACGGGAATATTCATATCCCCTGTGCTTGCCTATCGCATCCTGTTGGTACGTGGATGTTTGATAAACAGGAACAATGACAGCTCCTGTTGATGCGTCAGGTTCCTGTCCTTCATGAATGGCTCTAGTTTCAAATCTCATCAAAATTTCCTTTGTTCATACTCTTTTATTCCTCTTTTTGTGTTGTCCAACTTTTTATTAAATCTACCCTGGTAATGACTCCTACTGGAATGTCCTTTCTTGTGACTATGATGCCGGATGTGCCTGACAGAAGTATCCTGTAGGCTTCCGATATATTCGTATCTTCATCAAGTGCAGGTAGAGGCTTACTCATGATTGCAGATATCTGCTGGTTAGTAAAATCTATGCCATCGTGCAGAATTTTCATCACCGATGCTTCGTTTAAACTCCCGACTAATTTTCCATCATCAATAACTGGGAGTTGCGAAATATTATATTTATGCATAAGGTTTATTGCCTTGTTTAAGTTATCCCTGGAATTAACGGAAATTATAAGTGGGAGCTCTTTCTTTTGCGAAAGTATATCTTTGATTTTTGTTATTTTGATTTCTTTACCTTCCCAGAAACCGTTTTCCTGCATCCAGATATCAGAGAATATCTTGGTCAAGTAGTTTCTTCCGGTATCAGGTAGAAGCACGACTATGTATTTGGGTTTTTCCAATCGCTGGGCGTATTTTAAGGCTGCTGCTGTGGCTGTCCCGGATGATCCTCCCACCAACAGTCCCTCTTCTCTGGCCAGACGCCTGGCGGTGTTGAACGATTCCTTATCGCTAACACGAATCATTTCATCAACTACCTGCCTGTTAAACGTCTTTGGAATGAAATCTTCACCTATTCCTTCTACCTTATATGTCTTGGGACTATCTCCTGAGAGAATTGAACCCTCCGGGTCTGCTCCAACCACAACGATATCAGGGTTTTTCTCCTTAAGATATCTCCCTGTTCCTGAAATGGTTCCACCTGTTCCCATGCCTGCTACGAAAACTTCAACTTTACCGTCGCTGTCTTCCCAGATTTCAGGACCGGTAGTTAAATAATGGGCCAGAGGATTATTGGGGTTAGAAAATTGGTCTGGTCTGAATGCTCCTGGTATCTCCCTGGTAAGCCTATCCGCCACGCCGCCATAACTCTCGGGTGAATCAGGCGGCACGGATGTAGGGGTGATAACAACTTCTGCGCCGTATGATTTAAGCAGACTGATCTTATCCTCACTCATCTTATCGGGCATGACGAATATAGTTCGATATCCCTTTATTGCTGCAACGAGCGCAAGGCCAACTCCGGTGTTTCCTGCCGTGGCTTCTATGATGGTGCCACCAGGTTCTAAGAGGCCTTCTCTCTCTGCTGCCTCTATCATTGTCATGCCAATTCTATCCTTCACGCTTCCGCCGGGATTGAAAAATTCAACCTTAGCGTATAGCATTGATTTAACCTCTCTGGCTATACTGTTTAACCTTATAAGAGGTGTTCTGCCTATTGTTTCAAGTACATTATTGAATTCTCTCCCCATATATTTACTCTCCACTCCTTTATCATAATAGCGAAAAATTTGTCCTGGTTTCTCATTGGATCCCCTTTAACCTAAGAGCATCGTGAAGCAGAGAATTTCCATCACATCTGTAGCAGTGATTACCAGTGCCGGATGGAATCCTGGCATTGTATACTATTTCAGAGGCTTCCAGTATGGTTTCAAGAAACCACCTGCTTGCAGGAGCTCTATGACCCTCGAGTTTTGAACCCGGATTTGGCGACCAGACAAAGGGGACGATATTTGCTCCCAGATCTGTAATTTCCCTGATGCCATTCATGAATGTACTCCTTGGCTCCAGGCCCATGACGAAAACTCCGTACACGTTTCCTTCGCCAAAGACTTTGACAGCTGAGCGAATTGAATCTAAGAACTCATCGTGGCTGATGCTTTTGGATTTGCCTGGACAGATTGCTTGATATAATTTTTCATCCCATATCTCCATGCTAAATCCGATAGCCTCTATGCCAGATTCGTAATATCTTTTTATTTCATCAGTTCCTCTTGCTGGTGAGGGGAGGATTGTCCCCGGTACTCGGTCAAAACCTGTACGTTCTCGAATGGAGTTCAGGATGTCCGTCACGAGTTCAATTTCTTTTTGATGGTTAAAACATCCTCCTGTGAGCAGGACATGCTTAACCGTTCCCTCGGAAAAGGCGGCTTTAGCAACCTCTCCAATGTCTTGAGTATCCTTCTTCTTCAGAACTGAATCATAAGTTTTTGAGGTTGAGACAAGATTGCAGAAGAGGCACTCTTCTTTTTTGCTGAAATGGCTGCAATAGTTCTGATAGCAGAAAAATAGGCAGTCCTCGCCTCCGATCTGTCCGATCTTCACCATATTTTTACCACTGGAAGTCATCATGTCATAATATGGTGGCCTGGAGATCCACTTGATGCTGCAGACATCCTCGCTATCCTTTGATAAAATCAGGTCATTCTTATCAGACCTGATCTGGTATGGTGAGTTGCTATTTTTCCTGAACTGGACCACCGTCCCATCGGGAAGGAGAAAATCATCTGGTAAAGCCGTTCCAGCATGATCCTCAAAATCCCAGCCAAAGAGACCGTGATTCTGTTCCTTATATTTTTTGTCCAGCTCTTTGAGTGCATCTGAAGTTGCTGTTACTCCTTCAACCAGTAATTCCGCCTTTAGCTCTAAATATCTGTATTTTTCCATTTCTTTAGCTTTTTGCCGCTTTCTTCAAGGCTTGATCGATGTCTTCCTTTATATCCTCCACATCCTCCAGGCCGATCGATAGTCGAATGTAGTCCGCAGTTACTCCTGTCTCCTCCTGTTCCTTGGGGGTTAGCTGTGAATGTGTTGTTGAGGCAGGATGAATTACGAGGCTCTTCGCATCTCCTATATTGGCAAGATGTGAAAGAAGTTGCACTGAATTGATAAATCTCTTTCCAGCTTCTAATCCACCTTTTATTCCGAAACCAACAAGACTTCCATAGTTGCCCTTTAGATATTTGGCTGCCAACTTATAGCTTGGATGTTCTTCCAATCCAGGATAGTTGACCCAGGTGACTGAAGGATGCTTTTTTAGAAATTTCGCAACTTCAAGGGCATTTTCAGAGTGTACCCTTTGTCTTAAGGGTAAAGTTTCTAACCCTTGAAGAAACAAAAATGCATTGAAAGGACTTAATGCTGCCCCGAGATCGCGCTGTAGCTGCACCCTTACCTTGATGATAAAGGCAATATTGCCCAGATCAGGAAAGTTTCCGAAAATTTCCCAGTATTTTAATCCGTGATAACTGGGATCGGGTTCAGTAAATTCAGGAAATTTACCATTGCTCCAATCAAATTTTCCTGAGTCGACGATAACTCCGCCAATGGATGTACCATGTCCGCCTATATACTTGGTTGCGGAGTCCGCAATTATGTCCACACCATAATCTATCGGCTTAACTATTCCAATACCAACGGTATTGTCCACTACAAAGGGAATGCCAGCATCGTGTGCGATTTTAGCAATTGCCTCGAAATCCGGCACGTCCAACTTGGGATTTCCAATCGTCTCGGCAAAAATTGCTCTTGTCCTATCATTAATTGCTTTTTTGAATTCATCAGGTTTTGTAGACTCGACAAACTTCACCGTCCTTCCCAGTTTAGGTAAAGTATAGTGAAACAGTTGATATGTTCCACCGTAAAGGTTATTGGCTGATACGATATTATCGCCTATCTGTGTAATTGCTAAGAGTGCGAACGTCTCGGCAGCCTGTCCTGAAGCTACCCCCAATGCACCAGTTCCACCTTCGATGGCAGCGATCCTTCTTTCAAAAACATCATTTGTTGGATTCATAATTCGGGTGTAGATGTTCCCAAATTCCTTAAGTGCAAAAAGATTTGCTGCATGATCCGTATCCTTAAAGACATACGAAGTGGTCTGATAAATTGGTACCGCTCTCGCCCTTGTTGTTGGATCAGGACCTTCCTGTCCTGCATGTAGTGCTACTGTGTCCAATCTTCTGTTTGACATTTCAAGTCTCCTTTGTGTTTGTTTTGATTGTTTATATTACATAATTGAGAACGCTTTGTTTTTTCTCTATCAAATCAAGAGTTTTTTTTGTCATATCCCTTAATGAAATATTTTCTAGGATATTCGATATTGCATCTCCCACATCAAGCATGATGCTTTGTAAACCACCTGATGTTTCTTCAGTAAACTCAATATCTGTATTAGTTTTTAAATAATTTAGAGGTATGAGAGAACCCTCGATTATACTTATTACTTCTCCTAGATTGATACTTTCAGGAGATCTGCCCAAGCTGTATCCTCCTCCGGCACCTCGCTTACTTGCCAGGATTCCAGCATTTTTAAGGTCGAGCAGGATCCTTTCCAAGTATTTCTGTGGTATCTTTTCTTGTTTAGCAATATCATGGATTAATGTCACGCCAATACCCCTATCGTGATTTATCGCAATTTTTATCAAGGCTCTTAATGCATATTCGCTTTTTTTTGTAATCCTCATGTTAAACTCGATATACTCTATATAGAATGTAGACTATATCACAAAAAAAATATATGTCAAGTAGAAAAATTCAAAAATTCAATGCTGCAACAAAAGTCATTAAATTGCTATTGATATATGACCATTGTTTAATCAAAATATTAATTGAACTATTCTCTTATTGGAGAAAAAATGATGGGGCAAAATAAGATTTCATTTCTTAATAGATCATTTTTTCTGGTGTTATTTTCGCTGGCAGTTGTGGTCTTTTTATTTTCCGCTTGCAGTTCGGGAAGGGGCAATCAGGTAGAGGTGATTGTTAGGGTTGATGTTGCCAGTCCATCAGGCCTAATTTCGCAGGTTGACAGTGTTGTGCTCGAGGTTTCAGCTCCTGATGTCAAAACTTTTGAACGGAATCTTGATGTCAATGCGAAGTCGATTAAGTTAAAGATTCCGTCAGGCAAGGATCGGATATTTACGGCAACCGTTGTTGTTAACGGTAAATCCTATCGCGGTGTTTCAACTGTGGATGTCTTATCCAAAGAAGGCATTGAAGTAGTGGTAAAAGTAGAAGTTGATGATTATCTTGCCAATACAACGTCAGAGACATCAGTTGAGGAGACGACTGCGGAAGAGACCAGTGTGACGGAAATCGAAAGCACCACCGAATCCACGCAGGAGGAGGAACCTGCAGTGGCCCCCACAGTGAGGCTTGAAAAGATATTTGGACCAGAACAGATTGGAGATCTGCGTGTGTATAGGTATAAAGCTGTTGTTACCGGGATTCCTGAGCCATCAATCCAGTTTAATCATGATGATTCGGAGGGTGCCTGGGGTAAGAATATAGCCCAGGTAAATCTGGGAGCAGGAGAAACGTTCACGCTAAAGGTTGTTGTCGAAAATACTGAGGGAACTGCGGAGGCAAGTGTTGACATCTCAAACGAATTTCAGCAGGATGAAACTACCGTCAGCGAGGAGAGCGGATCAGAGGAGACGGTTCAGCAGACGAAGACATTTAACTACATCAGCGCTAAAAGCGGTTTTGTGGACAGCGCTGGCACGGTCAGCGTTACTGGAGCTGTGAATACTGGAGATCTGGACTCCGGGATATATCAGCGCGGATTTGTGATATTTGATACATCAGAACTTGAGGGGAAAACGGTGATCTCGGCGAAGCTTATCTATTCCTATGACCTCCTGGGGTCTCCGTTTCCTGGGCTCGGCAACCTGGTTATTGGACGGTGCAATTATGACCCGCTTGATGCATCGGATCTGGATGTATCTTTTTTGCAGATTGCCTCTTTTTCTGGAGCACCACCTGTTTCGATAAGTAACGATGCTCTTAAAAGCCTTTTGCAAGATGTTATAAATTCACATACCGGTTCGTTTCAGCTGGTCGTCAGATTTTCAAATAACACGAATTCTGATCTTCAGTCAGATCAGTTTAGAAGTTCTGGGTGGAAACTCGAGGTAACTTATGAGTAACTATTATTATATATTTTTAGAAAAGAGAGGTGAGCAATGGAGAAGAAACAAACTGGTTCGACTAAAGCTTTAATTATAGTGCTGATTGTCGTAATTGTGCTGCTGGTTCTTGCTATCGTTGGTTTTCTTGCAGTAAGGTTTCTGCTTTTCAGAGCTCCTGCTGAGGCAATTGTAAGTGTGATTATTGATGTACAAGACGAAGCAGGCAGCAAGGTTGATGATGTTGACAACATATTGCTAAAGGTTTCAGGGGAAGGCTTCAAAGAGTTTGAGAAAAATATTGACGTTGACGGCAGAAAGATAAAGCTAAAAGTCCCTTCTGGGGAAGAGAGAACATTTGAAGCCGTAGTTGATATTGGTGGAGTTGAGTTTAGCAAGTCGGAGAAGGTTGACCTGCTCCCAAAATCAGAAAATGACTTAAATATAGTTGTAAAGGCTACGCTTGTAGCGGGAGAGACTACTGGAGAAACGACATCCGAAGAGACAACAGAGGAGACAGCACAGCAGGTAACCACAACCTCTGAAGGTGCGACCAGTACAACCGCCGGGGGTGCCACCGCTACTGCCCCTACAGTTGAAATTGACAGGATTTATGGACCGGTTAGTGAGGGTGGTTTTTGCGTGCAGAGGTTCAAGGCAATAGTGACTGGTACACCAAAGCCAACAATAAGTTGGAATCACGATGATAGCGACCATGCATTTGGCAACGATGTGGCCCAGGTAAACCTCGATCCAGGGGAAGATTTTGATCTCAAGGTCACCGTGACTAATTCTGCTGGCTCTGATACTGATACGCGGCATGTGACTTATGAATGCGAGGAACCAAATCACCCACCGGATATTACTGGTATAACTGCAGAGGGATTTGGAGGTGGAAATATCGAAATTAACACCAGCAGCTCCGTTGTGATTACGGTAACCGCAACAGATGCTGATGGCGATCCACTTAATTTCGATTCATCAGTTGCAAGTGGCGGTATTGGTGCAGAATCCAATCCTGATCCAAATAGCTACAGGTTCACTTATACTGCACCTGCTGCGGCCGGAACCTATAACATCCAGATAACTGTCGAAGATGGTAAAGGAGGCAGCGATACTGCTTCAAAATCAGTGAACGTGGTACTCCCGACTCATACAGTTACTTTAAATGCAGTGGCAGGTGAAACCGGTTATATCGATACTGCAGGAAACATTTTCACGTACAGTGCTTTTGCGGGTGATGATACTGCACATCGTGTGTGTCGTGGGTACATAAGTTTTGACATATCAAGCCTTGCCGGGAAGCATATCGTGGAAGCTACACTTAATCTTGCACCAATATCAACCTGGGGTGATTATTCTGGGATGGGAGTTTTGTATCTTGGCAACGTAAGTTATGGTACAGGGGGGCTTGTGCCTGGCGACTACGGGCTTTTGAGTGATCCTTTGACCAACTATCCAGCAGCAACGGTGGGCAATGTATCTCTTAGCAGTGCTACACTTGTGAGCAGGCTTCAAGCACTTGTCAGTGCTTCAAATCCTAGGATGCAGTTCAGGATTCACTGGTCAGGTGAAGGTGCTGCCCCTGATAATGGAGCATTTGACGGAGTGGGCTGGTTACCTGCTAACTGCAAACTGAATGTAACGTATACAGATTAAGGACATGTTGATGAGCGATCGCGTCTCTTAATACTGTAAGTAACTTGGTGAACCATGAAATTTTGTAAAATATTTGTTGACAATCAAGAAAAGTGTGGTAAATTAAAACTCCACGAGATAGGAGGCAACCCCTAATCGTGAAGCGGAAGGAACTTCCGAAAGGATATTTCAATAAAGCTTTACGAAAGGGAAGACCCTAAGAAAAGCTCGTGGATAGAGGTCCGAAAGGTTAAGTAACCTAAAGAGAGTGATCTCCATGGTGAAAGGTCATTCGGGCCTTTTGTTTTTATGATTCAAATCTGGGTAAAATAATGATACCTGAAGCAACTACGACCTCTCGCGGAAAGACGATATCGATTTTTGTAGCTGTCGCAGTAGCAGCGCTTATACTGTTTAGTGTCATCTTCTTCATCATAAAGATATACTTTTTTTCGGCTCCTTACTCGATTTCCGGAGCTATCGGGCAGGAAGACGGGACTCCACTTGAAGGAATAAAAGTTTTTGCTCAGAACATAGATGTTGAAAAAGCAATTTATTCCACGTCCAGTGATATGAATGGTAATTACAGAATAAAGTTGGACAGGGAAGGAGATTATTATATCTGGACGGACAATGAGAACGGATACGTTGATATGTTCTACAACAATAAGTCGTTTAATCAGGAACCTGATAGGGTCAGTATTTCAGTTTCCAGCAAAAATAAGGATGGAGTGAACTTCATTCTACCCAGAGGCTTTTTTATAAAGGGCAGGATAGTTTACGCAGATCGTGGACTGGAGAGCATACTTGTTGATGTGTATTTGAAAGATGGGACATGGGTATCCGGCTCAAAGACCACAGCAGATGGTGAATTCAGTATTGGGCTTTTGCTACCAGGGGTGTATTACCTGCGGACATGGGGTGCAAGGATTTATGATGTTGATGACATATGGTTTTCTGGACCGGCAGCAAACCAGGGGAAAGTCCCACCCGATGATGCAATGAAGATTGAAGTTGCCGGAACGGACGTTGATCTAATGGACATAAACCTGATGCCAGGTAGGGTCGCAGGTGGCGAAGAAGTGTCTGGTGAGACCGCAGAGCCATCTGAGGAGACGCCGCAGCTAGTTGAGCAGGTAAGTTTTGTTAAGATAACAAACCCTGATCAGGATTTCATAATAGGTGAGAAAATAAAAGTTAATGTTGACGTCAGCGCTGATGTTACTACTGTGGCGTTTTATGTCAATGATGAGTTGAGCAAGGTCGATAGAGAAGCACCGTTTTTCTATAGATGGAAAGTAAAAGCCGGTGAGCATCTAATATCTGCAATTGCATATGATCAAAACGACCAGATTATAGCGACAGATAGCATAAAGGTTAACAGGTGAGAAGAGCGTAGTCCCCGAATTTAAGATTAGCCATTTAGCAAGTATATTCAGTCGATACCTTCTGGCTATTCTGATGATCCTTTATCTATTCGTAAATTTTGGCTGTTATAACTCGCATCTCGAAGTAAGGAATAAGCAAATTGATTCTCGGATTCAAGATTTTGTAAAGGTGAAAAAAGTGATAGATGGCGACACTTTTGTGACATATTCGGGGGAAGTCGTAAGGTTGATCGGCATTAATGCCCCGGAAAGAGGACGACCATTTTACATCGAGTCAAAAGAAGCATTGAGGGTGCTAGTAGAAGATGAGACTATTCGGCTGGAGGCGGATGTTCAGGATCGCGATGACTATGACAGGTTGCTCAGATATGCGTATGTCAACGGCGAAATGGTGAACGCAAAAATGATTGGGGAAGGGTTTGCCAACATCTTTACGCTTCCACCCAATTTAAGGTATGCAGAACTTTTTCTTTCTCTGGAGCGGGATGCGGTCAAAAACGGTAAAGGATTGTGGGCATCCTCAGCGGTGACGGGAGTAAAGATTGCAGATCAACATTTCGATGCGAAGGGACGTGACGAGGAGAATCTGAATGATGAATATCTCGTCATAAGCAATGAAAATGACTTCGCATTTGATATAAACAGGTTTGTGCTCAGTGATCAGGCTGGGCATGAATTTATTTTGGACCTTGTCTTGCCTGCAAACGGAGGAGTTATGGTCAGAACAGGACCGGGCATCAATGACGATTTAAATTATCATCTTGGGAGCGATAATCCCATATGGAATAACGATTATGAAACGGCATATCTGTGGGATGACGAGGGCAAGCTTGTGGATATATTTATCTTTGATAGAGGAAGTCAGCATCCCAATCCTTGAAGTTCGGGGTGTCCGTAAGCTTGACGAGGTTGCTCCCATCAGCATTCATAAGGATGATATCATCGCTGTCGCTTTTACCGCTTTCAAATACTATCAGTTTCTCATCGGGTGAGAATGCGGGGTGTGCATCCTTGTAACCTTCTCTGTCGTACAGAAGCCTGGTCCCACTGCCATCGAAGTTCATGATTGAGATAGCTCTATTATTATCTCCATGACCACCAATGTAACTTACAAATACGATCAGTCCTCCATCAGGAGAGATATCCGGGACTCTTTTCCAGCCCTTTTCCAGGCTGATCTTGGTGATATTATTGCCATCAAAGTCCATTTTGTAAGTGTCATTTGCACCGGATTCGTAAACAACCATCTGTTCTGAAGGATGGGCGGACGGGTGCCAATCGTTAATTTTTGGATTATACGTGATCCTTTTTTCTTCTGAGCCGTCCGTTCTTATCCTGTATATTTCCCAGTCGCCATCGCGATCGGATTCAAAAAATAGATATTGCATATCATAAGACCAGGTGGGGTATGCATCGTTTTGTCCATGTGATGTCAACCTGTCCTTCTGGCTTCCATCGGAGTTCATGATCCAGATGTCCCAGTTCCCGCTCTCGGCTGATGTGTATGCTATCTTACTGCCGTCAGGTGATGCTGCGGGATAAAGATCTTCAACAGTATTGTTGGTTAGATTTACGAGTTCGCTGCCATCTAAATTCATGCTATAGATGTCCGAATCGCCGTCCATATCTGAGGCGAAGATAATTTTTTTGATCCTGAACTCTTCTGCGATCGTGCTTTCTGTCACCTGCGTTTCGGTAGAAGCGGCTGTTTCGCCTATGGTTTCGGTTGTCTGTGTTTCCTGGGTCGTCTGGGTCGTCTCCTCTGCAACCTCAATACTCCAGATTCCGACCTTCGCAGTGCGTGCTTCTTCCTGAGCTTGTGATAGGAATGCCATGTATTTTATATTTGGTGGTCCTAGCTCGAATCTCACGAAGCCTGTTTTGATCAACTCTGCGTTTATCATCAGGTTTTCAACCCAGATGTAACCAAGCAGCCTACCTTCTTCATCGCGCTCCAACTTATCGGTTTCGATGAATATCTCTTTGTTCAGGGTGAGTTCAGCGCATTTATTTAATGCATCTTCGTAGAATGATTCATCTGGCAGGGGTGCTACTACTCCGATCAGCTTGACGATCTCCTCGTTATCAAGTTTCAGAGTATCTCCACCGATTATATCCACCACTTTTGCTTTTAAAGAATATTCTGAAGGTCCTGTCGGTTGTGCGTTTTTTTTCGATAAACCCTCCTCAAAATAGTCGGCAGCAGTGAACTTTTGATCCAGCTTCCCTATTATTTTCTCAGGTAGATCAAGATAACTGGAAAAAATAAAAATTAAAACAATAATTACCACTAAGATAATGAAAAAAGGCAATATTTCGCGCATGTTACTCTTTTATGCAGATTAAAGTTAAAAAACATTATGCTATTATAAATTAAAACTTGTTTGGCTGCCAAACAGGGAGGCATGATGAAAATTGCAATTTCAGGCAAGGGTGGAGTAGGTAAGACGACACTAGCTAGCGTACTTTCGCGTATTTACGCAGAAGAAGGTAGAAAGGTGCTGGCAGTTGACGCGGATCCTGATGCTAACCTGGCTTCATCTCTTGGCTTCGAGGCTGAAGAAGTCTCTGCAATTACGCCTATCAGCCACATGAAAGAACTGATCGAAGAGCGGACTGGCACCAAGGCGGGGATGATGGGTGCGATGTTCAAGATAAACCCCACGGTTGATGATATCCCGGATAAGTACAGCGCTGTTAAAAATGGTGTAAAACTGTTGATAATGGGAACCGTGAAGAAGGGTGGGGCAGGATGTTATTGCCCGGAAAATGTACTGCTAAAGAGCTTGCTGACTCACATGCTAGTCGAACGCGATGAAGTTGTGATCGTCGATATGGAAGCTGGCATAGAGCATCTTGGGAGAGGCACGGCGTACGGCATGGACGCCTTTATCGTTGTGGTAGAGCCTGGACAGAGGAGCATTCAAACGGCTCATAACATAAAGAAACTGGCATCCGATATAGGCATAAAAAATATCTTCGTCGTGGGGAATAAGATAAACTCAAGGCAGGATGAGGAGTTTATTAAATCAAATCTTAATTATATGGAAGTTATCGGGTTTATCTCGTACAATCCTGATGTCATAAATTCGGATCTCGAAGGTGTTTCTCCGTTTGATCGCAGTGGGGGACTAGTCGAGGAAGTGAAGAAAATTAAGCAGAGGCTTGAGGAGAAATTAAAGATCGTCTGAGACTTTACAGCATTTTTCTTCTTTCGCTTTCAGCGTTACTTTTTGAAGTAACGCTAATGAGGATTTTTTCTTTCATCCAGTGGTACCATTTCGGGTTTCTTTTCATCAGCATAGCTCTTTTAGGTTTTGGCTTCTCAGGGTTATTCATCGAAATTATCTTCAGGCTCGGAAATAACAGAAACAGGTTTAAGATAAATAGTTGGGCCATTTCGCTGTCGAGCTCGGCTTCAATGCTGGCGGGTTATCTGGTTCTGAACTATGTACAATTTGATTCCTTTGCATTCTTCTGGAGCATGAAACAGGTATTCATTTTGCTATTGTACTACGTCGTGCTGGCGGTGCCCTTTTTCCTTGTTGGTTTATGCGTCGGATATGCCATGTTTAAAAAACCAGCATGGATCAGCAGGATATATTTTTATAATATGTCCGGCTCTGCGATTGGAGCACTTCTTCCATTGCTGCTCATATCGCAGATCGGAGCGGAGAGAACGATCTTTTTAACTGCGGCACTTGCGGCGATAGCCTCGGCAATGTATCGAGCAAGTGACTTGATAGATTCAACAAGGCGAAGGCTGAATCTTAACAATATCTTAAGGTTTGGTGCCTCCGGGATGCTGTTAGTGTTTTTTGCATTGTTGATGGCCTTCACGCCACAGGAAGTCATGGCGAGGCCAAATCAGTACAAAAGCCTGGCACAGGTGCTAAAATATCCTGATTCCAGTGTAATGGATTTTTTCTGGGGGGATGTTTCTCGCGTAGATGTTATCAGCAGTAGCTCGATTCGTTCTGCTCCAGGTTTATCTTTCAGATATAGCAAGAAACTACCACTGCAGGATGCCGTTTTCTTTGATGGTGATAACTTAAGCCCGCTGATTAAGACCACAGTCAAATCGCAATTGAGGTATTTCGAAAGCCTGCCATCCTCACTTCCTTATGAACTGCTTCAACCTGACCGGGTTCTGATCGTTTTCCCACGCGGTGGCAGTGAAATGATCAAGCCAGGTTATTACGGCAGCAGAGAGGTCGTCGTTCTTGAAGAAGACCCTGTTTTTATCAAGAAGGTTGCAGCGGGTATAGCATCTATGCTGAAAGAGCTTTACCCCACCACTCAATATTCGCTGATGAGCACAAGCCCACGCAGTTTTATAAGTGAGACTGAAATGAGATTTGATCTGATAGTGCTGCCATTATTGGAGGGATTTCGTGTCGTCACATCTGGCAGCTATTCGTTCGCTGAAAATTACCTGTTAACAAAAGAAAGCATACAGGCACTTTATGATGCCCTGCTGCCAGATGGGATACTGACAGTTGAGCGCTGGCATCAGATTCCACCGACAGATGCTCTTAAAGCGTTTGCTCTTTTGAATACGCCGTATGGGGTTACTCCCGATAACGTCATTGCGATCAGGAGCTGGTCAACAGAACTGCTTATGTTAAAGAAGGGCGACTTCACTGACAAAGATGTCGAGATCATCAGCGATTTTTGCGAAAGGAACAGTTTCGATATCTCTTTTATGATGGGGTTGACCGAAGAGCAGTCCAATAGATTTAATGTTCTGAAAAGATCGTGGGACTTTCTTGCTTTTAAGGGGTTTATTGAACAAAAAGATAGGACAACGGTTTACGCAAATAGTTATTTTGATATTCAGCCCCCAACTGACGACAGACCTTATTATTACAACTATTTCAAGTTCAGACAACTGAGCGATATCCTTAAGAATCTTGGCAAGGCAATGCAGCCTTTTGGTGGAGCTGGATTCCTGATAATCATCGCACTGATAGCCATTTCGGTCCTTCTCTCGATATTACTGATGCTGTTGCCAACGTCCATCCTCAGAAGGTTCTGGCGGCCTGGGAATGGAAGCGATAAGACGAGGTACAGGTGGTGCTACTATCTCTATTTTGCTGCGATCGGGCTTGGTTTCATCTTCATCGAGATCCCAATGATACAGAAGAATGTCCTTCTTCTGGGAAGTCCATCATTTTCCTTTCCTGTTTCGATCTTTTCGCTGCTCGCTTTCACGGCTATTGGCAGTTATTTCAGTGCAAAAGTAAGAAGAAGGATGTCTCTTGAAATCTCATCACTTGCTGTTCTTGTTTCCATATTTTTTTATGGAAATATCTGGTCAATTGCTATATACAGAATCCTTGGCCTTCATCTTGTCATAAGGGGCATCATAGGAGTGATCATGCTTTTCCCGCTGGGTTTTTTGCTTGGTCTGTTCTTCCCACTTGGAATTAAGCGCGCGACTGAATATGATCCAAACGCGGTGCCGATGGCCTGGGCTGCAAACGGCTTTGCTTCTGTGGTTGGAGCGATATTGGCTGCGGCGATTTCCATGTCAATGGGTTTCAGGTTCGCTATGTATATCGGTGCGCTCTTCTATCTCCTTGCAGGAATGTTCATCTATATGTACAGCAGGCTTAATGCGCGCCTGTTAGCGGCACAAAGCTGACCCCGCCCATGTTATTTGAGATGAGCTGCTCACCCTTTTTTATGATCTGCCAGAGTGTCTGGTATGCTCCTGGGGGTCCCACCGGAATTACCAGTACTCCACCATCCTTTAGTTGATTTATCAGCGGCTGTGGTATGTGGTCTGGTGCGGCGGTTACGATTATTGCGTCATATGGTGCATTCTCTTCCCAGCCGAAATAGCCATCTGCTATTTTGATCTCGATATTTTTATAACCAAGATCTTTAAGCCTCTTTCTGGCCTGCTCACCGAGGCTTTTTATTATCTCTACACTGTACACTTTTTTGACGATTTGCGCCAATATCGCAGCCTGATAACCTGAACCTGCCCCGATCTCCAGTACTTTGCTTTCGGGTCCGATCATCGCCAGCTCTGTCATCAAGGCCACGACGTAAGGTTGGGAGATGGTCTGTCCCTCCCCGATGGGCAGGGGATGATCGTTGTAAGCCTGGTCGATGTAATCTTCCGTAACGAACTTATGTCGCGGGACCTTTTTCATGGCCTCCAGAACAGCCCTGTCCTTTATGCCCCTTGCTTCTATTTGCGATTCCACCATTTTCATTCTAAGTATCTCAAAATTGTTTTCTTTCTGATAGTCTGCTTGTTTCGTGCTCGCGCAGCCACCAAAAACAGTGATTATCAGAATGATCATAACAAGTATAGCTGACACGACAATGATATGAATGAATGGTGAGTTATTTCCCTGCTGCATTGGTAGTTAAAAAATCAAAGATTTGGTTACTTAAGTCTTCTCCATAAGGCCCGTCAAAGATATACGTACCATGTTCATCGGTTGGGTATATGGCCATTTCCCTGGGGTCAGTTGAGTTTTCATAGAGATATTTTGCTGATTGCGCGGCGCTGCTATCTTTTTCTCCGGCAATGAAAAGTTTTGGGCAGCTTATTTTTTTTAAATCGCCGGTCTTTAAACCTTTGAATTCAACAGGTGCAGAGATAGTTATCACTCCGTCAACTCTATTTTGAGATGCAACAAAAAGGCTTGCTGTGCCGCCCATGCTTGCACCAATCAACACGACGCTTTTTGCGCCGTCTTCTTTTATGAAGTTAAGTGCTGCTGTGAGGTCTTTATATATCTTGTCTATCTCCTTCTTCCCCTCTGACTTTCCATATCCCCTAAAATCAAAGGTCATGGCTTCATAGCCGTTTTGCATTAGCATATTTGCAAAGCTGTCCCAGGAGGTCTGGTCTGCTGGGTACATATGCGAGAGTATGATGCCGGTTTCTGATTTTCCAAATATCCTGCCTGCAATTTTAATATCATCTTCTGTTATGAAGGAGACCTCCCTTACTTCAAGTGAAGTTGATTCCTGGGCTGTTGTTTCCTTGGTAGTCTGCTTCTCAGATGTGGTCTGAGCAGTGGTTTCAGTAGCTGCTGACTCTTCAACTGGTTCTGTCTGCTGGGATTTTTCTGATGTCAAAGCAGTCGCTGTCTCTTTCGGGGAACATGAACTTGCCAGAAGTAAGAAAACAAGTGTGCATAGCAAGATGCAGGTTAGTTTTAGGAATTTAATACGCATCATCTTTCTCTCCTCAGAATTGAAATGACACGGTTAATTATATCATCGGTGCAGGTTAAAGACTTACCCTGCCCTTTACAGTCATATGGTTGATGTTACTTTTATGAATATATCCACCAGGTCAGGGTCAAACTGTGTGCTGGCATTTTTGAGGAGTTCTTTTACTGCCTGTTCGTGGGTTATGGCTTTTCTATATGACCTGTCGTTTGTCATTGCGTCGTACGCATCCAAGATGTGCATCATCCTGGATAATAGCGGTATCTCTCCGTTCTTCAGCCCTTTCGGATATCCTTTTCCGTCCCATCTTTCATGTGAATAGAGTATCAGATCAGCAATGTGCGCTATCTCCGGTGTGGCTTTTGCTATTCTGTATCCGCTTTCCGAGTGTTTTTTTATGATCTCGAACTCCTTTTGTGACAAAGGTCCTTTTTTATTTAATATCTCATCTGGTATTATGACCTTACCGATATCATGCAGTTCTGTGAGCAAAAACAATTGATATTTTTCTTCTGCAGTGAGGTTGAAAGCATAGCCGAACTTATCTGCTATCTCCTTCATCCTTTGCATGTGCTCTTCCGTGATGTAGTCCTTCTCGAGCATGGTCGCCTGTATGACCTTTAGTATCGATCTCCTGACATCGTCTCTTTTCGGTATCTTTTCCTTGAATAGAGCATCGTCTGCCTCTTTGAAGATCTGTTCTATGGTCATATTTTTTATGTTCTTAACAGCGTAACCGATCGATACGCTTATCGGGTTCTGGTAAGTTTTTAAGACCCCGTTGTATATGGTAATGTTATTTCTCAGGCGTTTTGCAATAATTTTTACTTTGGCTTTATCGGTGCCCCTCATCAGCACCGCAAATTCGTCACCGCCGATACGGGCAATTACATCTGATGGCCTGAACGTGTTTTTCAATATTTTGGCAAGTTCCATCAGCAGTATATCTCCCTGCTGGTGGCCAAGTGCATCATTGATGTATTTGAGGCCATCCAGATCCAGGATTATGAATCCTATTTTGGGGTCTCGCTCTTTTGACAAAAGGCTTATCTGTTCTTCGAAGAAAGATCTGCTGTATAGGCCAGTCAAGGAATCGTGAGTGGCAAGGTGTCTTAGCTCCTCTTCCAGTTTCTTGCGCTCGGTGATGTCTATTATTGATATCAGAACTTTGGAATATGTGTTTTTATAGGGTAAAGCTACCGACCATCTTAATATTACCTGCATCTGTTCACCGGTAAAATTGTGAGAAATTATTTCTCCTTCGTACAAGGTTTTACCTTCTGATATTGCGATCAACTCATCACCCAATATTTGATATGCCTCCTTGATTAATAATTTTTGCTGGGTTTCTCTAAAATCTTTCTTGTCCTTCGCTTTAAACAGCTCAAGCGCTGCTCTGTTTACATCGATGACCCTCACCATTCCAGCGCATTTAATTACTTCTTCGGGGTGGTTCTCAAAATATGATCTCAGGTTCACGACGCCTGACTCTTTTAGCTTATCAATACATTTTTTTATTCCTGAGAAGTCCTCTTCCCATAGTGGTATGGGAGAGTCTTCAAAGAGGCTGCGATATCGAGATTCGCTCTCTTTTAGTTCATCCTCTGCCTGTTTGCGGTCAGTTATATTCCTGATGATATTCTGGTAATATTTTTTGTCACCCTCTTCAATTAAACGAAGGCTTACTTCCACGGGGAATGTCGTTCCGTCCTTTCTCCTGTGGACTGTTTCGATTACAGTACCGCCTTTCTTCTTTAATTGCCCCAGATGCTTGTCGATATCTTTGACTGCTTCACTGGATCTTATGTCCTTGATGCTCAGTTCTAAAAGCTCTTCGCGACTGTAACCGTAAGAAGATATTGCCCGCTCATTTGCCTCTATGATGTTAAGGTTTTCATCAAGCAGCATGATGATATCATTGGCGTACTTGGATAGGTAATCGAACCGTTTAGCAAGCGCCTGCTGCTCGAGCTCTGCTTCAAGCTGTCTGTGATAATATTTATTTACCATTCTTTGCCATATCAGGCCTGTTATAACTCCAGATATGATAATTAAGAGGGCGACTGTTATCGATGTGCGCTGGGCATTCATGTGTACTTGAGCATATATCTCCTCTTTATCCACCTTGGCAATAAGATACCAGAGGGTGTTTGGAACCGAATCTATGGCTGCCAGTACCGGTGCTCCTCTATAGTCTTTACCCTCAACGATCCCTACTATTCCTCTGGCTGCTAGTGCAGCTGGTAGATCCTCCTCTTCTATCGGAAAGCTGAGGTTAAGGGCTGTGTTCTTCTGGTGTCGAAGTTCGTTAAGGAATACGACCTTGTCTCCCTCGCGGCGAACAAGCATGGTCTCAGCCGTCCTGCTTGGTGACGGCCAGGTCTGGATTAGAGGATATAAAAATTCATCGGGGTCGATTTCAAGTACGAGAACTCCTACTTCGATGCTTTTATCTCCTCCCCGGAAAAGCGGAATGATCAGTTCGAGGTGAATGTCGTTTGAGCCTTCTACTCGGTGAATGTCTGAGAAGATCACTTCTTTGGTGTGGGCGGCTTGCATGGCAAGTGCGTGTAAGTGGGCACTGGCATTTTTTTGGCTTTCTTCATCTGTTGATAACCAGATTACACCATTTGGGTCGAGCACATAGACGTTGCTGTACCTATAGTATTCTTGCAGTGATTTAATCCAGTTGGAAATCTCCACTCTTGGCTCAGGAGCAGACGGGTTATTCAGAAAATTATTGATTTGCGATATGGTGGTCAGGCTGTTTTGAATGACGTAGGCATCATCCAGTCGATCATTTCGCCATCTTGATATCTCATCTACCTTCATCTTCGCGATGGCTATTAGTTCGTTTTGCTTATTAGCTATTATGTTTTTCTTGTAGTTCTGATGATAATTGTAACCAGCAATGGAAATTCCCGCGACCATGAATATGAAGATCAGAATAAACGGCCACGGTATCTTGCTGTGTTTGAGTTGATGCGCCATTGAGATCTCCCGCTTAAGTTTGATCAAGCGAGTGCTTTCAGTTCTTCTTTTGCAAATACCCTGTTAGATATCATCTCCTCCCTTGCCATTCTTCCATCAAATAGCCTGATCTTTCTTTTGGCGTGATCAGCTATATATTCTTCGTGGGTGACCAGGACTATTGTTTTACCATTATCATTAAGCTTCTGGAATATCTCCATTATCTCAAGCCCGGACTTATAGTCTAGGTTTCCGGTTGGCTCGTCAGCCAGGATTATGGCTGGGTCGTTTGTCAGTGCGCGCGCTATCGTAACGCGCTGGCTCTGACCTCCTGAAAGTTCTGTGGGTTTATGTGAGGCCCAGTTTCTAAGATTGACCATGTCGAGCATCTCAAGTGCGCGCTTAGCTCTTTTTATGCTGTTGGTCCTTCCAGAATATATGAGCGGTAACTCAACATTCTGTTGAGCAGTCGCACGGGGCAGTAGGTTGTAGTTTTGAAAAATGAAACCCAACCTCATGTTCCGGATTACTGCTAACTGATTTTCAGAAAGGGTTGATATCTCTGTGCCCTCGAGTCTATACGATCCGCTCGTGGGGACGTCCAGGCACCCGATTATATTCATCAGGGTTGACTTTCCTGAGCCCGATGGGCCCATTATCGTAATGAATTCCCCCTCTTCTACCTGAAGGTCGATTCCGTGAAGGGCTTTAAGTTCGACCTTGCCAGTTTTATATATTTTCACGATGTCGTGCATATCGATTATGAGATCTCTACTCACTATAACTCCTGCTCCGAATTAGGAAACATTTTACACTTTTTAATTTGATGAAGGTAGAAATACCGTAAAGGTGGTTCCCTTACCCTCAACGCTTTCTACCTTTATGCTGCCGCCGTGCAGCTCGATGTAGTTCTTTGCGATGCTCAGGCCAAGGCCGGTGCCTCCCGTCTTTCTGCTTCTTGATTTCTCGCTTCTGTAAAATCTGTCAAAAATAAACGGTATTTCATTGGACGGTATACCTATGCCGCTGTCAGAAAATACGATCTTTGCTCCGGATTTATCGAAGTTGGAGATTATATCAATAATGCCGTTTTTTTTGTTATATTTTATGGCATTGCTGATCAGGTTCTCGAAGACCTGGCTTATTCTTTTTTTATCCAGGTTTATAGGTGGTATATTTTTTTGCAAATCGAGGCGGGCAGATATCTTTTTCTTCATAATTTCTATCTCGAACTTTGCCAGTGATGTTTTTAGCAGGTTATTTAAGTCAACGGTTTCTTTTTCCAGGTTGATGTTACCGCTTTCTGCCAGCGAGAGCTGCTGCAGGTCAGATATGAGTGATGTTAACCTGTCGGTCTCATCCAGTACCCTCCCCAGTGTCTGTGGGTCAGGTTTTTTTATACCGTCCTTGATGGACTCGATATATCCTTTTATGGATGTAAGCGGGGTTCGAAATTCATGTGCTATGTCGGCTATCAGTTCCCTGCGCGAATTTTCAGATCTTTGCAGGTCATCCGCCATTTCGTTAAAGGAGCTTGCCAGCACGCCGAGTTCGTCAACTGAAGAATATTTAACTCGCTGGGTCAAATCACCGCTGGCCATCTTTTTGACCACCTTTGTCATCTTCTTGATCGGGTTGATTATTAAATTGGATATGTAGAGACTTATACCAGTAGCTAGCAGTGCGCTTAGAAGCCCGATGACTATCAGGACTCTCCTGATCGCTTTCAGGAAGTTCTGCTCCAGGTCTGCCAGTTTTATCTCGAGCTGTGATGGAGCGATGAGTTGATTCATCATCTGGCCCATTCTGTTCTGGCCAAGGTTCATCATTGTGTTGCCCGTGTGCATTCCCATAATGCCGGCGTTCACGTACAATATGGCGATTTTTTGGCCATTATCCAGGATCTCGGTGGAGTTGAACCCGGACGCCGAAAGCTGGCTTTCATCCCCGCCCAGGAGTCCAGCAATGGTGCTGGCCACGATAACTTCGTTTGCATCAGTTATGGCATAATTTCCACCAAAGGTTTGAGCATAATTTTCGATGATCTTCTGAGCGTCCTCCCAGCTGCCTGTGGAGAGATAGGAGCTGGCAATTGAGCTGGCAAGTCCAAAGGTCCTTAACGCAAATCCTTTCTGCAGGTAAGTGTTGAACTGTCTGTTTACGCTGATGCCAAGGACTACTGTAGTCAGCGCTATTATGAGGAACACCATTAAAATAAATGATGCGAGAATCTTTATGTAGATGCTATTAGCTGGCGAGCTTTTCATTAAATTTGTAGCCTACACCTCTCACGGTTAATACAAATGCGGGTCTGGCCGGTTCCTTTTCTATCTTTTTGCGCAGGTTTTTGATGTGGGCATCGATAACTCTTTCATAAGCCTCAAATGAGGTTCCCATCACCTTTTCCAGAAGCTGGCCTCTCGTATATACCCTTCCAGGGTTGCTTGCGAGTAACTTCAGGATATCGAATTCGTATGGGGTTAGTAAGATGTCTTTTCCATAAGCCCTGACCTGGTGGCGTTCGCTGTCCAGTTCAAGACCCTTGTAGATGATGGTCAGGGTTGATGTAACTGGTTCAGCAGATCTCCTTAAGATGGCTTTTACCCTTGCAACCAGCTCCTTTGGGCTGAACGGTTTTACAACATAATCGTCAGCCCCGATCTCAAGACCGACCACGCGGTCAGATTCATCCGAACGTGCGGTCAACATGATTATCGGTACGTTCGAGTTTTTTCTTATCTCCTTGCAAATGTCCGTGCCGCTCATATTTGGAAGGCCTATATCGAGTATTATCAGGTCAGGCTTGTAGGTTGTTACTGTTTGTAGCACAGCAGCTCCATCGTCCACTAATTTCACATCAAAGCCCTCATTTACCAGATATGATTTCACGATATCGGATATATTTGGGTCATCATCGGCGGTTAGTATTCTTTTTTTGCTCATATCAATGCATTTTCACTTTTTTCGATAAAGGTTATTTATAATAATCATCTGTTTATGAAAAAAATTTTATCACTTAATTCTAAAATTAAACACGTAAGCATCGATTACATCAGAACAATCACGTTATTTAACAAAAATGCAAGAATTCTGCTTTTAAATATTTTCTTAATGGGCACCGGTATGAGCGTCTTTTCTGTTTTGTTCAATCTTTATCTCTTGCGAATGGGCTATGGTGAAGATCAGATAGGTATTTATCAGATGAGCATAGGTGCTTCGATAGCGATGCTTGCGATACCCTCTGGCTATATAATCGACAGGTTCGGTTTCAAGAGGCCGATGATCATTGCGTCGGTGATTACGGTTCTGGCGGTCATTTTCCAGGCCTCTTTTTATCCTATTATTGCCATAGTCGTTTTCACCTTTGTATATGGAGGATGCGTATCGCTTTTAATGGTTGCGGATAATCCTTTTATGATGGAAAACTCAACCAGAAATGAGCGAGCTCATCTTTTCAGCATATCTTTTGCCTTGATGATGTTAACCGGTTTCTTCGGCGGTCTTCTGGGAGGATACCTGCCCGGTCTGATTGCGAAGACCACGAACCTAAATTCTGATGATTATTTGAGTTACAGATATTCCCTGTATATCT
Source organism: Actinomycetota bacterium (assembly GCA_023488455.1). The sequence goes on from JAMDDV010000010.1 coordinate 70,521, forward strand.
CAATTCTATTTGTTGTGGCGAGTGTGATACCGTTTTTCTTTATAGAAGAGAAGGGAAGAGGGAATCCTTCCTGTCATAGATTAATCGACAGGTTTAGAATTTCAAAGATAAAAAATAAGCGCTTATTCGCGAGATTATTGATTCCAAATGTTTTAATTGGATTTGGAGCTGGGTTGATAGTTCCTTTCATAAACGTGTATCTTAAGAATCAGGTGAATGCTTCTACGTCTGCCATCGGGTTGATTTTTAGCTTGACCTCGGTGTTGACCGGCCTGATGTCTTTTGGAGTTCCTATTTTAACTAAGAAGTTTGGCAAGATAAATACCGTCGTCTTCACACAACTTTTTTCATTGCCGTTTTTAATCGGGATAACGCTTTCGAGCTTCCTGCCCATAGTTGCATTTTTTGTGCTGGCAAGAAGCGTGATTATGAACCTGAGCACTCCTGCGATGTCTAACTTTTCAATGGAAAGCGTCGCATCTGATGAGAAAGGTCTATTCTCCGGCTTTTCCGGGCTTGCCTGGAACGGGACCTGGGCTATTAGCAATATCGCTGCAGGTTTTATAATGGCCAGGATCAGCTATCTGATCCCTTATTATATTTGTGCTGTGCTTTATTTTTTAGCCGCTATCTTATATTTCCTTTTCTTCAGGAAAAGCGAAGAGAGGGAAGCCGTAGAACTTATCCTGGATGAGGAACACAGGCTTTGAACGATAAAAGGCTTCGAGATAAATACGATTGTTTCATATTCGATATGGATGGTGTCCTATATCTGGACGATGAGCCGATTCAGGGAGCACGCGAGCTTATACAGTATCTGAGCGATCACAGTAAGCCATATGTTTTCCTGACGAATAATTCTACGCTTTCGATAAGGCAGTATGTAAAACGGTTGAAAAACATGCGTATTCCTGTTCGGATGGAACAGATAATCTCCTCATCTCTCGCAGCGGTGCAATATCTCGATGAGAAGTATCCGCAAGGGAATAAGAAGGTATTTATTCTGGGCGCGAGGTTTCTTAAGGATTGCTTGCAGTCGGAAGGTTTTGAGATTCTCGGGCTAGAAGATGGGCATAAGGCTGATATCGTTGTGGTGGGTCTTTACGGGAAGGTAACGTATGATCATTTTAAAGAAGCAACTATTGCAATACGGAGGGGGGCCGATTTTATTGCAACCAATAGAGATAAGACTTTTCCAGGTAAAAGTGAAATAGTGCCTGGCGCAGGCTCTCTCGTCGCATTTCTGGAAGCTTCAACGGATAAAAGCGCAATTGTAATGGGTAAGCCCGAACCATATATGCTCAACTTTGCATTGCAGTACCTGAGTAAAAAGAGGTTAGATCTATCTTTCGAAGAACTGTTGAAGAGGACGCTGGTGGTTGGCGATAGGGTGGATACGGATATATTGATGGCGAACAAAAGCAATATGGACTCAGTTCTGGTATTGACCGGTGTGACAGGGAGGGAGAACATAGATATCGGTGTCAAGCCGACATATGTAGTTGAAGGGGTCTGGGATATTTAATTTCAAAATATTTAGATTTGTTTGCACAGTTTTCCTGATTTTGCTCATAATTCTTGCTAGCGGATGTCGTGCACTCGAAGTATTAAAAGGTAACAAAAACCTGAACCAGATTGCAAGCGCCGACGGGGTAGTAATTATCGAGTTTAGAGAGCCGAAGCCGTATGAAGTTTCCATAGGCACTGAGCTTATAAGCAGGGAAGAGGATATTGAGCTGTTCTTTGGCAGATATCGGTTTGAACCGTTCGGAAGGATTCTGGATTTTAATTACGATCTTGAATTCAGCGCTGATGAGAGTTCAGGCTCTGAGGTTATTGATGACCTGGGTCTGTTCATATATATGCCTGATAAAGATGTGTGGGTCGACACTGGATCGAAGCTTGATTTGCAAAAATTAACGTTCAGCACATCACAAAGGTCTCTGTCTTCCGTTGCACTTGTGAGGAAACTTGGAATACTTCCGGGTAGCTCTATTTATAAGCTGCGAAATGAAATGCTCAAGGACCCGCCCGAGGAATTTATGGGTTATGAGAGTGGGTTTGCATATTCGCTCGATGGTATGAACTTTATTGGTGTGGATGCAGGTTACCTGAATCTTGGATCTGCTCATGATCTCAAAACTGGCAGGTTTAAGGTTGATGCAGCAGTCGTGCAATCGCAGGAAAATTTGAAGGATTATGGAAGAAGAACAGTTTATTGGAAAGCATATGTCGTCTGGAACACAGGTTCTTTTGAAAAAGCCTATGTTGAGGGCTATGTCAGGTCAAAGAGCGGGGAGCCCATAGAAGGTGTTAGCGTTTTCTTTTTGAACGACATCACTGGGGAGGAGCATCAGGAGGTTTCTGGTAGTGACGGTTTTTACGCAACTTATTTGAACGATGGCGACTACACGATTCTTGCCAGGGCAGATGACGGTCGTTATATCGATCTTAAAACTTGGATTAGCGCTTATTCATTTAATAAATCGCTTCTCCCCTCAAAGCACATCAACTTGATTAATTTAACTCTGCGCCCCATCGATAAATGGAGAGGGGAGCTAAATTTAACAGGTGAGCTTGAACACCCGACTGATATCGTGCATATAGAGGTTCAGTTTTATTTTAACTTTAACGTGGACCCAAATGGAATTATCACTGGCAAAGGGAACGGAAGCTATGTGGACGTAAGCGTGGAACCAAAGATAGAGGGCATTTTTTATTTTATCGAAGAAGCACCTGACTTTGAAGTAACAATAATGGGCAAAAAAGAAGGAGAGCACATATCTCTTACTTTTAAGGCGGATTCCAGGATAGTTGCTTCCATTCAATCTCCACAGGTAGGGACCATCTCTGAAGCGGAACCGGTGGACTGGCTTAGCATGCTTCTTCTTTCGGCAAGGTTAAATGAGGTCAGTTTTCCGATCCTGGATGGAGCCAGTGCAAAGATTAGTGGTGCACTTGGAGATGCCTCTTTCAATGTTAAAAGTCAGGGAGAAGTTGAAATATTCATAGACGACAGGAACTAGCTTAAGTATTTTTGAAAAAGCGGATCAAATAGATCCGCTTACGCTTAGCTTCTGTTTCTAAGGATGAGCAATCGCAGGAGTTGAAGTAATGCCATGGCTGTTGCTGCAATGTACGTCATCGCCGCAGCGTTGAGAACAGATTTGGCCATCGGCAGCTCATTTGAACCGAGAAGTCCATATGTTTCAAGCGCCTGCACCGCTCTTTTGCTTGCATTAAATTCTACCGGCAGAGTTATAAGCGTGAATATTACCGCTGCAGTGAAGGCTATGATCCCAATGTCTATTAACGGCCTGAAGCTGAATAAAAAGCTCATTATGAACAGAGGGAATGCAAGCACTGATCCTATATTTGCTACCGGGTAAAAGGTATTTCTGAGCATAAGTGGACCATATTTATTTGCATGCTGTATTGCATGACCTGATTCGTGAGCTGCGATTCCAAGAGCAGAGATTGATTTTCCAAAGAATATATCCCTGGATAGCCTTAAGGTTCTGCTTCTTGGATCGTAATGATCCGTTAAAGCGCCTGGCGCTATATCAAGCTTTACATCATTTACTCCATTTGCTGATAAGATCTGCTGGGCTGCCTGAGCGCCCGTCATTCCACGAGAATTGGCGATCTGTGAGTATCTGTTAAATGAAGTACGAACTTTTATCTGTGCGTATATCGAAAAGATCAATGCCGGTATCAGCATCAGAAAAGTAATGTCCCAGAAATAAAACATAAATATCACCTTCAAATAAAAAATTAGAGCCCTTTCCCCAGGCTCCCTGAATATTATAGCACTGACTTCAACTTTTCTAATAGCAATTCAAATGAGTAGTTATCCCTGGCTATTTCATAGTTTCGTCGAGTTATCCTGTTCCTGAACTTCTCGTCTTCTAAAAATTCGACTGTCTTTTTGACTGCGTCTTCGGTTACCGGCCCATCTATCAGAACGAAATTGAAGCCGTGGCACAGCATATCCTCAAGCACGGGATATCGATTAACAAAAAGCGGTTTCTTATACGCACAGGCTTCAATGACTGGATTTCCAAATCCCTCGATGTCGCTTGGCAGTGTAACGAAGTCACAGTGAACATATGCGTCGTGGATATCGTAGTACTTTCTGTATCCTTTGATAGCACGTGTTGTTTGAAAAATGTTGTTTGCGAATATGGTCCGTACATCCTTTTTTCCAGAATATCTTTTTATGAATTCAAGGTAGTCGGCTTCTGACTCCTCGCCTCCTGCAGTTGTCAAGAGCACTGCATCCTTGACGCCGTATTTTGGCAGCATGCTTATGAGTTCGATTGAGCGCTCTATTTTTTTCCTTTGGATTATGCGCGTGGGTTGTAGGAACATTTTTGTAGCGCTGCCGACCCCAAGGTCTTTTCGGAGGGTTGAATTAAAGGAGTTTGCTGTTCTGATTTTGTTAAAGTCAAAAGAGTTTGGTATCAGCATTGCTTCGATGCCACTTCTGCTTTTCAATGTTTTCTGGGCAATGCTGTTGATTACCACGTGTTTGAGGTTTTTTAGCCTTGGGGGAAAGACTGTTGACAGTATATCTTCTATCGGGGAGTTTAAGAATTTATCTCTTTCCCAGTAAAAGTCATGATGTCTTGCTACTGCAGAGAGGCCTTCCTCTTTTAATATTTCAAACAAAGCAAGCCCCAGAGGGACGTTCATTGGAATTGAAAGCGCATTTTCTATGCTTAGATACGATATTTCGTGCTTTTTGATTTCGTAAAGTAGCCTTGTCTTTATTCTCTCCTTTAAGTTTTTTATTGTTGTAAGCATTTCTCCAAGTCTTTTACCGGCATCTTTTGCAAAGATTTTTTGTTGGATGGCTTCGACCTCCGGGTAATCGAAGCTCATCTCCTGGATCCTGATGCAGTTCGGGCCTATTTCGTTGAACTCACCCGCAATGTAATAAACTTTATGCCCCAGCATCCTGAATGTCTGGGCCCACTTTTCGGCTTCGACTGATACACCATCTGGGAACTTGAGCCGCATGGATACTATAGCGATCTTATTATTCATCTTGAGATGTGGACAGATTTGTGATTTATGTATAATTATAACAAAAGTATTTTTTGGTGAGTCAGCATGCCGCAGTACTTTGAGGATGAGACCGTAGTTAGGTGTTTGAAGGATTCCCAGTGTGAGCCCATCTGGGATGTCGTGGTGGGGATTCCGAGTTTCAATAATGCAGCCACGATTGGCAGGGTAGTGGAGACATGCGGGATTGGGCTTAAAGAGTGCTTTCCGGAGTTAAAAGGCCTGATAATAAATTCTGATGGCGGCTCAACTGATGAAACTGTTGAGACTGTGAAGAACGCACGGCTTCCCGAAGGTATCAAGGTAATCTCAATTCCCTATGAGGGCATCAGGGGGAAGGGGAGCGCACTGCGCGCAATTTTTGTGGCTGCTGATACGCTCCATTCGCGATTCTGCATAGTCACCGATGCGGACTCGCGCAGCATAAAACCGCAGTGGATTAAATTGCTGGGCGAACCAATCTACAAGCATAACTACGGGTACGTCACTCCTTATTATCTGCGCGATAAATATGACGGGACGATAACCAATGCCCTGGTCTACCCGCTCACTTCTGCACTTTATGGATTTCGGCTCAGACAACCGATAGGCGGCGATTTTGCAATGTCAACAGGGCTTTTAAAGAATTTCATATTCACGCACGCCTATGAATGGTATCCGGACGTCTGCAGGTTTGGAGTGGATATATGGATGACTACTACGGCAATTTGTGAGGGTTTTAACATAATTCAGGCACCGCTTGGGGTTAAGATTCACGATGTTAAGGATCCGGGGACCGACTTGAGTCCGATGTTTAGACAGGTTATCGGCACAATGTTCGGGATGATGCGCAAGTATGAAATGAAGTGGAAAGTCGCAGGCAAGAGCATCTCCTCCCCGGTTTCTGGTGATGTTCCCATACAGGAGATCGAGGACCTTAAGATAAATGTGAAGAACCTTATAGCGAAGTTCGAGGATGGTTTCACAAAATTTGGAGATACCTGGAAAGTAATCCTGGGCTCCGATGGCTATCGCATGCTTCGAAAGATCATGAAAAGTCAGCTTCGTTTTAATTTCCCTGTGGATTTTTGGGCAAAGGTAATCTACGACTATTCTGTGTACTTCAATTTTTCCCAAAAGGATGGGAGGGGAGAGATACTGGATTCGTTAAACCCTCTGTACTGCGCACGCACAGCTTCGTTCGTGCTTGACACCAGGAAAATATCCGATGAGATGAGCGATGCACTTGTCTATGGTGGTGCAAACGTATTTGAAAGATTGAAACCTTATCTGATCGAAAAGTGGACTCATAATGAACAGAGTCTATTTTCATGAAGAACATCAACTGGTCATCCGTCAATTCAAGATTGAAGAAGTAATTTTAGAAAAATATCTTTCATTATCCAGATCTGCACTCAAGGTTAATTTTTTGTTTGAAGAGCTTCATTAACTTCATGGTGACTGTACCTGGTTTACCTGTGCCAATGACATTTGTTTTGAGATGTATCTTTTTGATTGTCAGGGCTGGTCCTGAGGACTTATCGTATTCGGGGTATGTTAGAGCTTTTGCTATTGGCATGATGTCAAGGAGGGTGCTTGAGAGAAAAGCCTCTTCTGCTGACAGGAAGTCGTCCAAAAAGAACCGATCCTCGACCACATCGATGTTGTTTTCTCTGCATGTCTCAATTACTGCCTGCCGCGTTACACCGGCGAGGATTGGGAGATCTCTATCTGGTGTGACAACTCTTCCATCTATTATTGCAAATATATTGGAGAACGAGCCCTCGCATACGAAGTTTTCGTGATTGCATACTACCGATTCCAGGCAGCCATAATACCCGGCCTCTCGCCGTAATATGAGGTTTTCTTCATATGAGGTGGTCTTGATCTTTGCAGCGGGCGTCAACTCATATTTGCGATATCTGGAGATTATTATGCTGGCTCCGCTGCTGTATAAGGTCTTCGGGTACGGTTTGAATGGTCTCGCCATGACGAATAATGTGGGTGATGAGCTATCTTCTCTGCCGCTCGAAGCCGTAATTCTGATATAGGCGTCTTTCAAATTATTCCTGTTCAGCAGCTCAATGACGATGCTTGCGACTTCATCCAGGGTTGGAAGCTTTTCGATTTCGAGAAACCTTGCAGTGGTAGCCATTCTTTCGTAGTGCTGTGGGAACCGCAGCGGTACGGAGTTCATCGCCTTTACGGTTTCAAAGACTCCATCTCCAAGCAGAAAGCCCCTGTCTAGAGGTGATATTAAAAGCTTACTTTCGGGCACGAAATTACCGTTGAGGTAGCAGACGAGTTCATTGTCATTTTCCCCTGAATCCATATGCCTCTTTTCGTTATTTTTAAAAGTATCAACTTACCATTTCATTTTAAACTGAAGCGATGGCTCTTGCCAGCGCTATGCCTTTATCCAGCGTCTCCTGATATTCTTCTTCCGGAACGGAGTCGGAGACGATACCCCCGCCCACTTGATATGATAACCATTTTTTGCTCTGAATTATTGTGCGTATGGTGATGTTCAGATCCATGTTTCCGTTAAAGCCTATATACCCGATTGATCCTGTATAGGGTCCCCTTTTTGTTGGTTCAAGCTCCTCAATTATTTCCATAGCCCTGATCTTAGGTGCTCCGCTGATCGAGCCACCTGGAAATGAGGCTTTTATGATATCGACCAGGTCAACATCATGGCGCAGCACACCCTCTACTGTAGAGACAAGGTGATACACCGTCGCGTATTTTTCAATCAAGGCATGCTCTTTTACCTTTACACTACCTGGTACGCACACCTTTCCAAGATCATTTCGCTCCAGGTCAACGATCATCGCAAGTTCAGCGTTATCCTTCTCGCTTGCTTTCAGCTCATTTTTTAATTTCGCGTCGCTTTCATCGTTTTTACCTCTGGGACGTGTGCCCTTTATCGGTCTTGTCTCAACCTTTCTGCCCATCACTTTTAAAAATCTTTCGGGTGAGGAGGAGAGCAGTTTGATATCACCTAAGTCAATGAACGCGGAGAACGGTGCGGGGTTTATCTTTCTGAGGCGTTCGTATAAGAGGGTGCTATCGATAGTGACAGGTAATTGAAATCTCTGCGAGAGGTTTACCTGATATATGTCCCCGGCATAGATGTAATCGATGGCTTTCCTGACGGCCTGAATATATCTCTCCCGTGTGAAATTTGAATAGCTCTCGATGAAGAGTGAAGGGGAGGTCGGTGTCCTTTTATCCTGTATATTGCTATCTTTTGTATCTTTGTTTTGGAAGCCCTTCTTGTTTATCTTTTTTAGTTCTGAGAACGTCTTGTTAAATCTATCTTTTACGTTGAATATGCCAAAATCGACTGCGACCAGAAATGCTCTGTCGCTCAGGTGGTCTATTTCGAGCATCATGTCGTAGAGATTGAGGTCGAGGTAGGGAAGCCCTCCATCATCTCTTGATGTATATGGCAGCTTCTCTATAGCCCTTCCCAGGTCATATGAAAAGTACCCTGCTGCAGCCCCAGGTATAATCTCACATACGGTTGACTCCTGGACATTTACTGTTTCCAGCAGCTCTCTTAGCAAATTAAACGCCCATCCCCAATTTTCGGGCTGGATGTTCGCTCGCTCTTTTTTCCCGGGATTGATCCTGAACCTGAAAAATGGTTCATGTCCCATAAGTGATTTTGTTCCAAGGCGCCCATCGAGGAGGCTGCTGTCAAGCAAAAAGCTGTTCTTACCTGAAAAAGCGTGTTGATAGACTTCCCACGCCTCCGTAACCCCGACCTCTTCAACATAAACCCTGGGTCTTTTAATGGAGTCCTTTAGCTGGTGGAGCAGGCTTTGCAACTGTCTCATTTCATTTCTAAGAAGTTTTTCATTATCCTGAACCCATCTTCGGTGAGAAAGGATTCCGGGTGGAACTGGAGTCCAAATATTTTTAAGTTCTTATGTTGGATTCCCATTATTATTCCGTCCTCGGTATGTGCTGTTATCTCAAGACAGCTGGGCAGACTTGTCGATTCTGCGATCAGGGAGTGATACCGCGTCGCAAGAAATGGATTTTGTACACCTCTCAGGATTCCCTTGTTGTCATGAAAGATCTTTGATACCTTGCCATGAACCGGTTTCCTATCGCGTATTATCTTACCGCCATATACTTCGACAATGCACTGATGGCCGAGGCACACCCCGAGAATTGGTAACTTTTCAGCAAAAGTGTTTATGACATCAATTGAGACACCACTGTTCTCTGGTCTTCCAGGGCCCGGGGAGATGACTATCCTATCAAACCAGAGCGAGGCAATATCTTCTATCTTTACGTTGTTCCTGAATACCGCTACATCGTCGCCCAGGACCTGCAGGTACCAGACGAGGTTATAGGTAAAAGAGTCAAAATTATCTATCATCAACGTCGCCATCTTTAACCTTTTCGCTGGATAATAATTGACAATGCATGTATTATCCCATTTTTAATAAGTTAGAATATTATTTGGATTATTACAATCCACCAGTTAGCTTTTGAAGTTTCAAAAAATCCGGGAATAATAAAGGAGGGAAATGCTAAAACAGATTTCGGTCAGGAGCTCCTCGCGAAATCAGTTTATTGATATTACTGATGAAGTGGCGTCAGCAATCAAAAATTCCGGTGTGAAGGACGGTCTTTGCGTTGTGTTTGTTCCGCATACAACTGCTGCGGTAACCATAAACGAAGGCGCAGACCCAAGCGTGGTAAGGGACATCTTATCAAAGACCTCCGCTCTGATTCCATCATCTGAGAATTACTATCACTCGGAAGGAAATTCTGATGCGCACATAAAATCCAGCATTATTGGTTGCTCGATTGCGATAATAATAGACGGTGGACAACCAGCGCTGGGGACATGGCAGAGCATCTATTTTTGTGAGTTTGATGGTCCAAGAAACCGTAAGGTTTACCTAAAGATCGTCTAGGGTTGTGCTCGGTTTCATTAGCTTGATCTGAGCAATGCGCTTGCCTATGACGCTGGTGATCGTTATTTTATAGTCCTTGAATTCGATTTCCTCACCCTGCTTTGGAACGCGGCCGATGTATGAGAATATAAAACCACCCATCGTGTCGAACTCTCCTCCAGAGACTGGTAAACCGGTCTCTTCAATCACTTCCTCTATATCCGCTCCGCCTCCAATCAGGAAGTTATTTTTATCGATCTTAACTATCTTGGGAAGCTCCTGATCGTATTCGTCCTGTATTTCGCCCACAATTTCCTCAAGCAGGTCTTCTACTGTGACCAACCCTGATGTCCCACCGTATTCGTCAAGTGCTACGGCAATGTGGACTTTTAACTTCTGCATCTCCGCAAGTAGCTCGACTATCTTTTTTGTCTCGGGGACGAAGTGCACTGGGCGCATAATTTCATCGATCTTTAATTCCTTTCCCTCTTTTGCGTATATTAAGATATCTTTTGCATATATGATGCCGATTATATTATCAATGTCGTCCTCAAATATCGGAATTCGTGAATGTCCTGATTCCTTTATTGTTTTTATGACCTCGGCGGTGGTTGCATTTTTGTCAACTCCGATCATATCAACTCTTGGAACCATAACTTCATGGACGACGCTATCCGTGAATTCCAGTACGTTATGAATTATCTCCTTTTCCATCTCTTCGATGACCCCCTCGCGCTCACCGAGGGAGGCCAGCGATTTGATGTCCTCTTCGGTTACGCTTGGCTCATCCTCTTTTAACTTTTTAATGATCGGATAGATTGTGGCGTTGCCGATCTTTTTGAATATCCAGGTAAAGGGGGTGAGCAGAATAATCAATATTTTAACGAATCTCGCCAGGCGCAGTGATGATCTGACAGGTATTTTTGCAGCTACTGTTTTTGGAATTATGTCTCCAAAGATAAGGGTTATAACTGTCCAGACTATCGCCGAAATAAGGACACCGCTGCCTCCAAATAGTTTAATGAAAAAGGCAGTAGCAAGAGATGTGGATACGATTACCACTATGTTGAGTCCGATCAATAGAGCGCTCAGTAATCTATCGGTGTCTGACGAAACATCGCTAGCTGTCTTTGCCTTCCTGTTTCCTTTTTCTGATAGATACTGGAGGCGAAGTTTATTTGCCGAAGTCAGTGCAGTTTCTGAGGCGGACATGGCGGATCCAAGCAGCAGCAGTATTATCATGGCCGCCAGAGTTCCAATTAAATAGACAGTGTCCATTATTTAATCAGGCGTATACACGCCTTTTTTGCTTCTCCTTTGTCCTCGTAAGCACAAATTTGCAAACCTCTTCAATATCTTCAACGAGCTCGATCTCCAGATCCTTCTTTATCTCATCCGGGATCTCAGTGAGATCTTTCTCGTTCTTCTTGGGAAGGATCAGCTTCTTTATGCCGGCACGGTGCGCCGCTAACAGTTTTGCCTTCACGCCTCCTATGGGCAGGATCCTACCACGCAGCGTTATTTCGCCTGTCATTGCGACATCCCTTTTGACCGGCTGTTTGGTTGCAGCTGAGATCAGCGCTATGACAATTGCAATACCGGCTGAGGGCCCATCCTTGGGTATGGCACCTTCTGGAACATGAATGTGAATATCGTGTTTGTTAAAGAAGCCCGGCTCCAGGTTGAAGTCCTCAGCTTTTGCCTCCACGAAGCTCATCGCAGCCTTAGCCGACTCCTGCATGACCTCTCCAAGCTGTCCTGTCAGCGTCAGCTTGCCTTCACCAGGATAGAGTATGCATTCGACGAACATTATGTCACCGCCCACGGGAGTGACGGCGATGCCTGTGGCAATACCAATCCTGTCCTTGTCCTCGATCTGGCTGGGGAATATTTTGGGAACCCCAAGGTACTTTTCGATGTCAGAAGGTTTTATGGTGGTGAACTTAGCACTCTCGCCGTTCTGGACTACCTCTCTGGCGATTTTTCTACAGATGGATGATATCTCTCGCTCCAGGTTTCTGACCCCCGACTCGCTTGTATATTCGTTTATGATCTTCAGCAGTGCTTTGTCAGTGAATTTTATCTTGAATTTTTCAAGGCCCTGTTCCTTTATCTGTTTTTTTACGAGGAACTTTTTGGCTATATTTAATTTCTCCTCAGGTCCATATCCAGGTATGTTCAGTGTTTCCATCCTGTCGCGCAGGGTGGGAAGTATGGTATCGGCAACATTCGCCGTCGCTATGAACATCACATTTGAAAGATCGTACGGCACGTTTAAATAGTTGTCCTGAAATGCGAAGTTCTGCTCAGGGTCCAGAACCTCGAGAAGTGCAGCGGAGGGATCTCCTCTGAAATCGATGCCGACCTTATCAATTTCATCGAGCATGAAAACAGGATTAATTGTCTTCACCTGTGCCATTCCCTGAATTATCCTCCCAGGTAATGCACCTACATATGTCCTCCTGTGGCCGCGGATTTCGGCTTCATCGCGTATCCCGCCCAGGGACATCCTGAAGAATTTCCTACCCAGCGCTCTTGCAATGGATTGCCCCAGCGATGTCTTGCCGACTCCAGGAGGGCCTATAAAGCAAAGGATGGGGCCTTTTACCTGTCCTTTTAGTTTTGTTACGGCGAGAAAATCCAGTATATGCTCTTTGACCTTTTCGAGGTTGTAGTGGTCGCTGTCAAGAATTTTCTTAGCTGTATCGATGTTAATTTTGTCTTCGGTCTTCTCGTTCCACGGAACATCGAGTAACCATTCGAGGTATGTTCTGATCCAGGAGTGCTCAGGAGATGTAGTCGGCATTTTTGATAATCTATCGATCTCTTTTAATGCGCGCTCGCTGACCTCTTTCGGCATATTTTTTTCCTCAACGCGTTTTTTCAGTTCGTTGATCTCGGCCTGCGTCTCATCCATCTCTCCAAGTTCTTCCTGGATTGCTTTTAACTGCTGGCGCAGGAAATATTCCCTCTGAGTTTTGCCCATCTCCTCCTGGACTTTGGACATTATCTGGGTCTGTAGCTTTAGGCGGCGAAGCTCTTCAGCAAAAAAGTTTGATAGCTTTTCCATCCGCTTCGATATGGACGGTTCTTCAAGTATAAGCTGTCTCTGGTGAGTATCTGGCAGGAGATATGAGGCTAACAAATCGACGAGCCTGCCCGGGTCTTCCTGGGCAGTAAGCGTCCCGGCGAGGTCTGTAGGGAACGGGATGCCCAGTTGAAGGAAATTTTCTATCTGGACCCTCAGCATTATCTTGAATTTCTCAAACTCTTCTGGGGTTACATCGATGATGTCTTCCATCTTTTCAAATCTGATCATAAAGAACGGATCTATCTGGGTGAAGCTGGCGATCTTGCCCCGCATGATCCCTTCGACGACACATTTCACACTTCCGTCAGGCAGTCTGAACGTCTGCTTTACTATGGATGCCGTGCCGTGCTCATAAAGGTCGCCGCTTGCGATGTCTTCCTTTGAGGAGTCCTTCTGTGTAGCCAGCATTACTATATCTTCTTTTCGCAGGGTTTCATCAAGGGCTATGAGCGATTTGCCCCTGCCAATTAAGAGCGGTATGGAAAGGAATGGGAAAACTACGGTGTTTTTAAGTGCGATTAACGGAATCTCTTCTGGTATCCTGATGTTTTCGATTTTATTTTCCTTTTCTCCCATATTTAACCCTTTATTTTTTGCTAATTGATATTTTACTATTATTTATATAGAGCCGTCGCCAATATATATCCTTATGGAAGAGCCCCTGGCAAGTGAGATACCAGCATTTGGCTCCTGTTTTAAAACTACATTTTTCTGATCCTTCGCAGAGACTATTTTGATGAGTACTGCTGCAAACCCGCTTCCCTCCACCCTCGCTCTGGCATCATCTGCCTTCATCCCAACTATATCTGGAACTATGGATGTCTCATTATTCACGCTTACAATCAGGATTACCTCACTATCTTTTTGTGCACTTGAGCTGGCCCCCGGTTCCTGAGAGATGACTACCCCGACCTCTGTATCCGGGTTAAACCGGTCCTCTCTTACAGGTATCAGCTTTGCTGCAGTGATCACATTTTTTGCTTCCTCGTAGAGCATACCAACTACAGACGGTACTGTTACCATCTCTGGTCCTTTGCTGATTGTGAGATCAACCGAGATCCCTTTTGACACGATATCCCCAGCTTTAATTGATTGTTTAATTATAAGGTCTTTTCCCACCTCAATTGAATGCTCAGAATCAATTTTGCCGATGTTTATGCTGGACTGCTGCAGGATATTCCTTGCCTCACCAATGGTTAAACCTTTTAAGTCTGGCATCATTGTGGTCTCAACGCCTTTGCTTATTATAACTTCGACAGTCGAGTCTTTTTCGACTTTGGAACCTTCCACAGGGTTCTGACTTATGATGTCACCCGGCTCAACTTCGTTGTTGTATTTCTGCTCAACGACTGACAGGCGAAGTTTGGCCTCCTCAAGTTTTTTCTGCGCGCTTGAGATATCGATGTTCTTGATGTCGGGCACTACTACGATTTCAATCGGTGGTTCTTTTGGCCACAGCAAGAAAGTCAGGATACTGCCAGTCGCCAGCAGGGCTATTATCACAATAAGGTAGCCAAGCGGTCTGAAGCGAGCTGGCCTATCCTTTTTCCCAAGCTCCCTGGTCCTGTCATCCCGTCTTGCTCCCTCATTTTTCTTCTTGCTCAGCAGAACTTTTGGTGGTTTGACCTCAAGACAGCCAGCTAATGCTTCCTTAAGCTCTATGGCATTCTGATATCTGTTCAGCGGATCTTTATTAATGGCTTTGAGTATTACCTGCTCCAATCCATATGGTATATCCTCTCTGTAATATGAGGGCTGCAGCGGCACTTCGTATATGTGTTTCATCGCGACTGATATCGGGTTGTCGCCTCTGAAGGGCAGTTCTCCGGACGCCATTTCATAGATTACAATACCAAGCGAATAAATATCGCTGGTTTGACTTATGCTCTTTGCCTCTGCCTGTTCAGGTGAGATGTAGTTGGCGGTTCCAAAAACAGCGCTGCCCTGTGTAAGAGTGGACGTGAGAGATTTCGCAATGCCAAAATCAGTTATTTTGAGTATGTCATCATCTGAGATGATGATGTTCTGTGGTTTTATATCACGATGAATGAGGTCATTTTTGTGCGCAGTGTTGAGTGCATCACATATCTGCATTGAGTATTTTATTATCTTTTCATATGGGAGCGGACTTTCCTGCAGGATGATCTCCTTTAGCATCCTTCCCTTGACGTATTCCATGACCAGAAAATAGCAGTTCTCATCGTTTCCCCAGTCGTAAACATCGACAATATTTGGATGATGCAGGTTTGCTGCAGCCCTGGCTTCGCGCTTGAACCTCGTGATGAACGTGGGATCAGCAGCGAACTGTGCATGCAGCGTCTTTATGGCGACTTTCCTTCCAAGTAATATATCGTCTGCGAGGTAGACATCCGCCATGCCGCCGCTGCCAATTTTTTCGACTATTTTATAGCGATCCAGAACTGTTTTTCCGAGCATAGGTTATTAAAATAAGATTAGCCATTATATCTCAAAACTCCTTTAAATACTCACTTACTATTTCTTTGAACAGATGGGCTGCTTCCACGCCGCCTGTTCCGCCGTTCTCAACGATGATTGAAAGCGCTATTGCCGGGTTTTTTGCTGGCGCGAAGCCGATGAACCATGAGTGAGGACGTTCATCGGTGCCGACCTCAGCAGTTCCCGTCTTTCCAGCGACTTCTGTTCCTGGCACGCAGGCTGCCTTGCCCGTGCCATTTTCAACGACATCTTGCATCATTTCTGAAATTTTGTCTGCTGTCTGCTTTTCCAATGCTCTGAACAGTATCTTCGAGCCTGTATGCTGTAACAGTTTTCCGTCGCTCGATTTTATATTTTCCAAGAGATGCGGCTCCATTATTATCCCATCATTTGCGATAGCAGATGCTACCAATGCCATTTGAAGAGGGGTGACGAGAACTTTTGCCTGACCAATTCCCGTCCATGCAAGTGCAACATCGTCGTTTTGATCGGTAAGCCCGAGCTGGCTTTTTTGTACCGAGAGCTCAAATGGGATTTTATCCCCAAACCCGAACCTTGAGGAGTATCTGGAGAGCAGATCACTGCCCAGATCCAGGGATAAGGATGCGAAAAAGATATTGCAGGATTTTGCAAATGCCTGCTCTAAATCAACCTCACCATGTGAACTGCCCTCGAATTCTGTGATCGTATTCCCTTCGACTTTGAGCTCTCCAGCGCAGTTGACGGTTTTATTTATGCCTATCTCGTTCTCCAGGGCAGCTGCCGTTGTTATTATCTTGTAGATTGAGCCAGGTGGGTAAAGTCCCATCGTCGCCCTGTTTAAAAAGGGCGCATCCTCATCTCGCAAGAGAACCTCCCAGTCCTCTACGAGCCTGTTTGGGTCAAATGATGGTGAACTTACAAGCACGAAGACCTCACCGCTTTTGGGGTTCATGGCGACCACCGCGCCACGTCTTCCAGATAGAAGATCATATGCTTTTTTTTGTAATCTGGAGTCAATTGTCAGTGTAATTGTGCTGGGTTCATCCGACAGGTTCATTGATATCAGCCTGGAAATCGTTCCAATCAGTCTAGGCCATTTTTTATGACTTATGTAGTTATCCAGGGCTTGCTCGATGCCAGATTTGCCATATTTTGGATTGAAGAAACCGAGCATGGGTTCAAATATTTCACCATAAGGGTAGTAGCGCAGGTAAAGTTGTCCATCTTGCTTGCTCTGTGCAAGCAGAGCTCCATCTTTTGAATATATGTCCCCTCTTGGCTCCATTGCTTCATCAAGTATATATCGCAGATTTTCAGGGTGCCCAAGTACTGTTTGTGGATTTACCAGCTGAGTGTAGATCAGGTTTATCGAGATAGCTGCAAACAGGATAACGATAGCAAGAAAAATGTTTTTTATATTTTTATTCAACTGTGACCTTCTGTCTTTGTGAAATTGAAAGTACAAGCGCGATCGCTATCAGGTTTGAGAGCATTGAACTCCCACCATAGCTCAGGAACGGTAACGTTATTCCCGTAAGCGGTATCAGTTTTGTAACTCCACCGATTATTATGAAGCACTGCATTGAGATTATTGCTCCGATGCCTGTGCATAGCAATTTTCCGAACCGATCATTACAACTCACCGCTGTTCTGAATATGAAAAAGATAAGGGTCAGGTATATTCCAAGTAGTCCTGTTAAACCCAGCAGACCTATCTCCTCACCAAATGCAGCGAAAATAAAATCGGAGAAGTTGACCGGAACAATGGTCGGCATTCCCAATCCGATGCCTCTACCTGTTATCCCTCCCGCGGCAAGTGAGATCAATCCCTGGGCTACCTGGTAGCCTGAGCTTGAATAATAGTTCCATGGGCTAAACCAGATTGCTATTCGATTTTGTATGTGAGGAAATATCAAATAACATAAATAGGAACCAAGGATGAACAGCATGAGCCCTATGATTATATAAGCTGGTCTTCCAGAACTTGCGTAGAGCATGATCAGAAAAATGGTAAAGAATAGCAATGATGCCCCCAGATCTTTCTCAAATATGAGCAGCGTGACCGAGAGTCCCCACATTGATATCAGAGGGCCGATGTGGCGCAAGCCAGCGAGCCGGATCCCAAGGACTTTTCTTGTACCAAGCGAGAGTATATCACTTCTCTCAGAGAGGTAACCTGCCAGGAATATCACCATGAATATCTTGCCAATTTCGGACGGCTGGAAGCTTAACCCGGCGATCTTAATCCACAGCCTTGCACCGTTGACTTCAACTCCAAAGAAAGCGGTTGAAAAGATAAAAATAAATGCAAGTAATCCAAAGATATATTTATAGTTAAACAGTATCTTATATTTTCTAATTGTAAGCGATGTAATGATCAGAGCAAGCAGTCCTATAAGTATCCAATTAAATTGTAATCTGGCTAGCTTTAGATTTAGCCTGAATATCATGGATAGCCCGGTCATTGCCAGCATATGTACCAGAGGAAGGAGATAAGGGTTTGGAGTGCTGATAAAAAACCTTATTAGCTGGCCCGTGATGAGAAAGGCGGCAAAGATTATTACAGGTGTTAATATTATTTCAATATCTGATATCTTTCCTGCTGCCCCGGCTGCGGCATAAAAAAGTAGTGATGTTGTGAAAAAGGAGAGCAAGGTTAACGATCCCTCGGTTAGTCTTTCTTTTATCATCAGGTTATATTTCAATCACTATTACCGTGATATTGTCTGGACCGCCCATCATATTTGCTTTTTCGATCAGATCTTTGCAGATCTCCCTTGG
This sequence comes from Actinomycetota bacterium, assembly GCA_023488455.1. Next base: position 88,794 of record JAMDDV010000010.1, read on the forward strand.
CGTGGCATCCATGGAGATCGAACTTAAGATATCCCCGCCGTCAACTGTTGAGCTCAGTCCGTCTGTGCATAGAAGCAGTTTGTCGCCGCATGAGGGCTCCAGCCAGAATGTATCGACATAGATATCCTGCTGGTAGCCAACAACGTTTGTTATTATGTTTTTATATGGGTGATATCTGGCCTGCTCTGTCGTGATCTGACCTGCTCTCATCATCTCTTCGACAAGCGAATGGTCGGTTGTGATTTGCCTCAGGGAGCCATTTGAGTAGTAGTATGCTCTGCTGTCACCGGCATTGGCGATCAGACATTCTTTATCCTGGATTACGCATAGCGTAACCGTTGTTCCCATGCCGTTTAATTTTTCTTTCTTCTTGCTTTCGGAAAGGATCCTGGAGTTCGCCAGCATTATTGCGTCCTGGGCCGCTAAGCCTAAATTTACGCCTTTTCCCTTGTTTAATTCTTTGATCATTGATTTTTTAATAATGTCCACGGCCATTCTGCTGGCAACTTCGCCGCCAAGATGTCCGCCCATGCCGTCAGCGACTATAAAGATGTCTTTTTCAGCATAAAAACTATCTTCGTTATTTTGTCTAATTCTTCCGATATCAGAGTCCGCGTAGTAATTCACTCTATTTTCTCGATTTTAATAAATGGCTTCCCGATCTGTATTTCCATCCCAGTCTTTAAAACAACCTGGCCCTTTATCAATCTTTGTTCTATATGTGTCCCGTTAGTGCTTTGCAGGTCTTCGATCGTAAGATATTCATTTTTGATGTTTCTGATCGCCGCATGGCGCGATGATACAAATTCGTTGCCCAAGACGATGTCACATCTTGGGCTGCGTCCTATGTAAATTTTATCAGTGACCTCTACTTTGTATGACCTCTGGTCAGTTGAGTTTAAATTGACGGTCAAATGCAATGATTTTCCCGGGTTACTGGTGTCAGATGCCCCATGATTGCTGCTTAGAGATTTCATGTAGTTTTTAAAAATTATGAACAGGAATAAATAAACAAAACCCATGAAAGCATATGAAAGTAGATTTATGATGATGTCAGGAAGCTTCATCCCTGCTGTTAATCCTAAAAAGCAGTTTGGTCTTTCCTATTACTATTTCATCGCCGTTATGCAGAGCTGAACTGGTAATCATTTCGCCGTTCAGATACGTGCCGTTCGTGCTTCCAAGATCCTCAATTGAGATTGAGCCATCGACTTCGGTCGTGACCATCAGGTGATGCCTTGAGACTCCTATATCATCGATCATTATGTCACAATCCTGAGATCTTCCTACAGTAGTCTTTTGGTATATCGGGTACACTGGTGTATCGCTCCTGGTTGTTTCTATTAAAATTGGTGTGGCTTTAACCTTTATTTTGCTCGTCCGTTCACAAACATCTGCCCTGTCAATTTCATCTTCTGGTATGCCGTCGAGCAGGCTGCTTTCAACCTGAGTTGTTCTTTCAAGCATTTCTGCCTCAATGCTCATTTTCCCCTTAGCAACGGTTTCATCGATTTTGAAGATGATCTCAGGTTTATCAATGAAGTGCAGGTTATTTTCTGCTGCATATTGAAAAATATATTCCGTAAGTTCCCTTGTCAATGTGTTTTTGTAGGGTGATACATTTTCATAATCGGCGCTGTTAAGCTTAATAGTGAAAATGTTAGGCGAATATGTTCTTTTAATTCCCTCGACCGACCTCCTGTGCATCTCCTTTGTGATTCCAAAGGCCATTTCTATCGGTTTGACAGAGCTTTTTTCTGTTCGGCTGAAAATTTCGTTAAACAGCTTTTCCAGTCTGTTTTCAATTCTTTTTAGTAGGTTCACTTTTCGTTTCTTTGCCGCCAATTAAAATGATGGCCACCATGATCACTGTTGACATGATTATATTCTTTATGACACTGCTTGTTGAAATTTGATATTTGAGGAATTTATCGAAAAACCAAAAATATGTAAAACCGATGAAGGCCATGCACCCGAATAGCGAAAATAGCTGTAACAGCTTTTTATTTGTCTTAAAGAGAAATGAGAACAGTCCAGGGAGCAATGCGAATATCACAAGTTGGATTGCCTGAAGGGGGTTTTCTCTCACGAAGTCAAGTGCTGACTTCAATAGCAAAAGGACTGCTGTATCTTGCTGTCCTGATGATATGTTTGGCCAGTTAATCATGAGGTTCGGGAGCGCACCTGAACTGAAAAATATCATCGATATTTCGGAGATCAAGGTGCCTGTGATGGCGACAGTTAAGCTCAGCGCTGGCTCGAAGAGGTAAGCAGCCAGGACTGTGGGCAGGAAACTCAATCCGCTCATCCATAGCAGTGGGAAGAGTATCGTCAGTGCTCCAGCATTGAGGTCAAGAAATAATAGTGCTGCTGCGAAGACCCATAGTATTGAGTACATGATCCCAATCTGAATGTTGAAGGAATATAGAAAGTAGAGAGGTCCTGCAGAACCCACGATGATTCCAAATTTTGGAAAGAAGTATGTCATGAAAAATGTGACTATTACCGCAGCACTGAATATTTGCACTGGGACCTGTCGGAAAAATATCCAGGAGATTATTACTGGTGTAATTGCGATCAGCGAGTAAAGGATTCGCAATATCGGCTGGTAAAATCTAAATAACTGTTTGGATAGATTTTTTACAATTGATACTGGCTCAAATTTAATTGTCCTGACCGGTCTTTTGGATATTTGAACTGTACTGTGCACTAGATTTTTAAGCTCAAGTTCTATTGAGCTGGGACTGCGGTCTATTAATTCCTCCAACTCATCTTTCAGATATGAGATATCATCAAGTCTTTGTGAGCGATGAATGGCAATACAGCTGTTTAACAGCTCATCTAATTTTTTGGGGACACTTTTATTTGTATCGCTTGGATTTCTGTATCTACTATCTTCAGGTGGGTACTGTGGTATATTGCCTGTGAGCATTTCATATATTACTATGCCTGCTGCAAATATGTCGCTGAGTGAATCCATTGCTTCTCCTTCAAGGACTTCAGGAGCCATGTACTCCTCTGTCCCAAGGATGTAGCCCTCGTCTTCCTCGTATGATTCGCCAAGTATCCTTGCTATGCCAAAATCAGCCACTTTTATTTTTCCATCCCTGCTGATAAGGATATTTGATGGCTTGATGTCCAGATGTGCGATACCCCTTCGGTGGGCAGCTTCCAGAGCGCTGCAAACTTGATAAGCTATGGAGATTGCCTCGGATACTGACAGAGTAGCGCCTGAATCATAGATTTCCTGGAGGGAGGTGCCTTCAATTAGCTCCATTATCATATATACGTTATTTCGATCTTCCTGCAGGTCGTATATTGTGACTATATTTGGATGAGAAATCCTTGCGATGATTTTCGATTCCCTTATGAGGTATTCTGGATTGTGAGTGTCTTCGATGACCTTTATCGCGACCTCTCGACCCATTCTTGAGTCGTATGCTCTGTATATCTTGCCAAATCCTCCCTGACCTATTGCTCCTGATATCTGATATCTACCCAGGAGCATGTTTTGCGGTAGATCATTGTTCATTAATTGCCCTCCCAACATAGTATTATATATTAGTGATATAATTACCAGACTGACAAACTGGGCGAGTGGCGGAATTGGCAGACGCGCTGGGTTCAGGGTCCAGTGCCCACAAGGTTTGCGGGTTCAAATCCCGCCTCGCCCACCAGTTGCGTGGACAGGATAGATGTCGTTATTAATTTCCAGGAGAAAAAGGCGCAGAAGACTATATAGAATACCAATAATCCTCGTAATATTGGTGCTGGTTGTCCTGCTTGTACTTTACATAGTAGGAAGCTGTGGCAGAGAATCCAAGAAGAGTGTTGAATCAACAAAGGATGGGACATCGGCACTGTATGCGGAGTTTGTGACGGAATTAATCAAACAATCCAATGATATAGCCGCTTCGTTCATGCAGTTACGTGAGCGCACCAGGGATCTGTCCAGGACTGAGCTGGAGATGAAGTTAGATGACTTGGCTAATATCAGTGACGAAATCAGTAAAGAAGCAGTCTTAAATACTCCTCCCCAGAAGATGATGAAGGCACATGCTTTTCTGCAAATATGTCTTGATCTACGCGCAAAAGCGATCAAGGATTATAAACTTGCACTTTTTAATGCACTTGAGGATAAGGATATTGAGATCTCTACTTCGCAGATGTCAACTGCGCTAATGAATTTTTATCTGAGCGATATCATGTTTCAGCGTTTTTTTGATGAATTTAATCTTGTGATATCAAACGAAGAAAATAGCGGGATTGAGATACCTACATCATCTTTTTTGAATAATCAGTCACTTTATGAAACGGCCAGCGTTGTAGAATACATAAATTCTTTGAAAACCGTGGAGACGTTACAACCTGAACATGGTGTAGCTCTGGATAGTAAAACTGTAGTTTTCTCTCCTGCTCCAAAGGGAGAACAGGAGGGATATATATTATTTGGTTACACCGAAAAGATTTCCGTGACGATTAATGTTGAGAATCAGGGCAATCAGATCGAATCGAATGTTCCGTTTGTGGTTACCTTGAAATCCGAGATGGACCCAAATCCAAAGCAAAAGATGATCACGATAAAGGTTATTAATCCAGGTGAAAAGATTCCGGTTTCTATCCCTGATATTCCAACATTTCCCGGTGCCAGGTGCTTGCTGACCCTGAAGGTTGGTCCCGTCATTGGAGAGAAATATGAAGGGAACAACATAGCAGAATTTAAGATACTCGTGGAAGGACAATAAACGACTCTTATTGTAAATTTTTTGGCAGGTGGTTGAGTGCAATATCTTCTTTATTTCATAATTTTTTTGATGATAGCCTGGCTTGGGTTCATCAGTTTCAGGCTACTTCGCATTGAGAAAAAGCTGTTGGCCCTCTTTCCAGAGGATAAGGAACAGGACATACTTGACCTGTTGAGGGATATGATCAGGTATTTAAAGAGCTACGAGAAAAAGATTGATGATAATACCCAAATGGTCGATGAGATTGCGAAGAAAGTGGAAAGCTCAATTCAGGACATAGGAGTCATAAGATACGATGCGCTTAAAGGTATCGGGGGCAAGCTCAGCTTCAGCATCGCCCTGCTGGACAAAAAAAAGAGGGGCATAGTTCTTTCTTCCATAAATACGCGTGATACCTCAAGAGTTTATGCTAAGCCGGTGAATTCAGGTGGATCGAAATTTTTTCTTTCAGAAGAGGAGTTGAAAGCCATCAAAAACGCCGTTGCCTCTTCATTGGATGAAGAGGAAGATTATAGGGTTTGATTTGAACAAGGAACAAAGAAAAAAATATTACACAATCCTTTTAATTCCAAACTCCACAGGTCGATTAATAAAGTTTAGATTGCCACATATCAAATGGTATAAAGTTGGCATTGTGACAGCGCTGGTAGTGGCTGTAGCCGGAGCTCTAATTTATGACTATAAAGTCACGAAGATTAAGTTGGCAGAAACTGAAAGAAGACTAGGGATCACGAAGAATCTAATAATCGTCCAGGACAAGGAGATTAAGGAACTCAATGTTAAGGCTGAGGCTGTGCTGGAGCAGTTTGAGAGGATGAAAGATCTCGAAACGGATATAAAAGAATTGATCTACCAGGATGGCGATGTCAAACAGTTCGATGTGGTTGGAGTTTCGGAAGATGAGAAAGCTGAAGCTTTAAAGAAGATAAATCAAGATGTTCTCACCCAGGTTTCTGGTGGACCTGAGGAGATTCCTGACCAGTTGGACGAGATTCTTAACGAAATCCCGAACATAAGTGAATCGCTTGTCGAGGGGAAGAATGATATAGAGGAGCAACAATATAAATTAGCGCATACTCCCTCAATATGGCCGACGTGGGGAGTGATAACCACTTATTTTAACAATGAGAAATCCTCGGGAGTGTATATACAAGGCAGGCATGCGGGGATTGATATTGCGAATAACTCAGAGACTCCAATTAATTCGGCAGCAGATGGTGTCGTGATTCATGCCAGTTATGCACCTTATTATGGTAACTTAGTCATAATAGATCATGATTTTGGGATACGCACTGTTTACGGACACCTGGAGCAGATAGACGTTGATGTTGGCGACCATGTGGAGAAGGACCAGACGATCGGATTGATGGGTAGCACTGGGAGAAGCACAGGACCGCATCTTCATTATGAGGTGCGAGAGAATAATATCCCTGTAAACCCGTTTTTATATCTGCCATAGTAATAATATTTTAAAATATTAGATATGGGATCAAAAAAAGAACTTAAACAAAAAATCGAAGAGATTAAAAAGGCGAGGGCTGGGAAAGTTTATAATGTCATAAACCAGGGTGAGAGATTTGAGGGTAAGTTAAACTTATCAAGCAGTATCAGAATTGATGGAGAGGTATCAGGCGAAATTAATTGCGAGGGGCTTGTCATCTTGGGGAAGAACGCGGTTGTGAGGGGGAAAGTCTCAGCGGTCGAGGTAATTATCGCCGGTAATTTTGAAGGTGAAGTTGAGACAACTGGGGTACTTGAACTGGAACCCACATGTCATCTGAAGGGCGATGTTAAGGTTAGATATCTTGTGATACACGAGGGTGCGTTTTTTCTTGGCAATACCACTATGGTTACGCCTGACACTGAACAAAACAGGTAGCTTTGATAAGAGCCCTGTGTCGTCAGTTATAACTCCAGGACCAAGGTCGTCAATGTCAATAGACATTATTGTTAAAGTGATGTTATAATTTACGCCCGTATTAAACTGGGCGGAGATTTGAGTTGGTCCGTACATCTAATCTTTCACAAAAAATTAACGAGGGGGAAAAGATGAGCTTCAAAGTTGATACAAGAGAGCAAAAAGAGATTGTAACGAAATCAGGCGAAAGAAAGATTTTAACCGTAATTGGAAATGGCGATAGGGTAGAGGGCAAGATCAAGGTTTCAAATTCTGTGAGAATTGATGGAGAGGTCTTAGGCGAAATCCACTCAGCAGGACTTGTTATTGTGGGTAAGGATGCTTCAGTGGGTGGCAATATCTTTTCGGCTGAAGCTACAGTAGCTGGTAGGGTTGAAGGTGGGATTGAGGCATCTGGGACGGTGGAGCTTGAGTCAAAATGTTTTTTTAAAGGTGATTTAAAGGCAAAAAATCTGGTTGTACACGAAGGAGCAATTTTCCTGGGTCAGGTTTCAATGGAGATACCGGAAGATGTAAAGAATCTAGGCAAGGTAGTTTCAAGTATTAAGGATGAAAAGATCAGCCTTGAATCTGAACCAGAAGATGAATTCAAAATTGCTCCTGATATTAAAAAGTTCTGATTACCCGAAAGAGTGATTTTGGTTAAGATTGGTTATTTGGGGCCTGCCGGTACTTTTACGGAAGAGGCCTTGCTTTATGTATCTCATGGTCTAAAGATCGACCCCATTGCATTCTTAAGCGTTGAGGATGTTGCCAGGGCTGTTGAAGTTAATGAGGTTGACCTGGGCATTGTACCCATAGAGAACTCAATCGAAGGTTCGGTGAACGCGACGCTCGATATGCTTATCTTCGAAAGCGAAGTGAAGATAGTAGGGGAGATAATACACCAGATCAATAACTGCCTTTTGATAAATCACGGTTCCAGCATTGAAAGGATAAAGGAAGTTTTCTCCCACCCCCATGCGCTTGCTCAGTGCAGGAAACATATCTCGAGTAATTTAAAAAATGTGGTCATAAGAGCGGCGAACTCAACAGCAGAGGCCGCGCGGCTTGCGGCGGAAGCAGGGCTAAGCGCAGCGGCAATTGGCAATAAAGCAGCAGCAGAGATCTATGGATTGGAAGTGCTGCAGGAACATATAGAGGATTTCGCGGATAATAAAACCAGGTTTGCTCTTTTAGGTAATAAGGTGCCCAAAAAGTCGAAACACGATAAGACCTCGATAGCATGTTTTCTTTTTCATGACAGACCCGGGAGCCTTCTGCAGATGCTGCAGGAGTTTGCATTCAGATATATCAACCTTACCAAAATAGAATCAAGGCCGTCAAAACGAGGCTTGGGGCAATATGTATTTCTGATCGATATGGAGGGACATATTGATGACCCCGACTTATCATCAGCGATCAAGTGCTTGACATGTAAAATAGATAAGGTCAAGTTTCTCGGTTCATACCCCAGAAATGTCAGGATGCTTTCAGAAATAGAAGGAATATTGTGATCGATTTAAAGATATTGCAGCAAAATCCCGACCTGATTAAAGAAGAAGTAAAAAAGCGCGGATATGGGATCGATGTGGAAGCGATCATTAAGCTTGACGAAGACAGGAGAGAGCTGATAACCAGGATTGATTCACTAAGGGCGGAGAAGAACAGGGTATCAGAGCTAATTCCCAAATTAAGAGATCAGGAAAAAGTTGTCATGATCGAGGAGATGAAAAAGGTCTCGCAGGAACTGAAGGATCTGGAGCCTCGACTAAAGGAGACTGAGGATTTTCTTTTTGAGGAAATGTCGAATTTGCCGAACTTTACTCACGAGAGTGTTCCTGTTGGGGCGGATCCCAGTTGTAATATTGTTCACAGCACATGGGGCAAAAAACCGGAGTTCGATTTTAAACCACTTTCACATGTGGAACTTGGTGAGTTATTGGATCTCGTTGATAACGAAAGAGGAGTGCGCACCAGCGGAGCAAGGTTTGCATATCTGAAGAGGGAAGCGGTTTTAATGGAGTTCGCTCTCGTAAACTATGTTTTTGATTTATTGCTTAAGAAAGGGCTTGTTCCGATAGTGCCACCAGTCCTGGTCAAGAAGGAAGCCATGTACGGAACGGGTTTTCTCCCAGCCGAGGAGACCGAATATTATTCTGTCAAATTTGATGACCTCTACCTTGTTGGAACTGCTGAAGTCCCGCTCTGCTCGCTCCATATGGGTGAAATCCTTAGCGCACCTTCTCTTCCACTAAGATATGCTGGTTTCTCCTCATGTTTCAGGCGTGAGGCAGGATCGTACGGCAAGGATCTGGGTGGAATTTTCAGGGTCCATCAGTTTGATAAGGTGGAGATGTTCATTTTCAGCAAAGAGGAAGAGTCGTGGACCGAATATGAGTTCCTGCGCGCGACGATGGAAGAGATAATGCAGAGGCTTGGTTTTCATTACCGTGTTATGAACATGTGCACTGGCGATATTGGTGCACCAAATGCAAAAAAATATGATCTGGAGGTATGGTTTCCTTCCCAACAGAATTACCGTGAACTTGTCTCGTGCAGCAATGATACTGATTTTCAGGCGAGAAGGCTTAATATTCGCTACAGGGAAAACGATAGGATAAAGTTTGTACATACGATGAACAGCACGGCCTGTGCAATGGGTCGAACCCTGATCGCAATTTTTGAGAATTACCAACAGGAAGACGGTACGATAGTCATCCCTGAGGTGCTCAGGCCGTATCTCGGCGGGAAAGAAAAAATACCGTTTCTACCTCGATAGCGATTGTTGTTTGGGAAGCTAACCCTATGTTAAACTGAATCCGATTTTTTCAGGAGGGGTGGCAGAGCGGTTGAATGCGGCGGTCTTGAAAACCGTTGAGGGTTATACCCTCCGGGGGTTCGAATCCCTCCCCCTCCGCCAGCTTGAAAATGACTCTTTCAAACCAATTTAAACAGCGGTGGATGAAGAAGATCAAATCTACAAATTAAGTTTACGTTGTGAAAATTAGGGAGGGCTACTATGGAAAAAAGAAGACTTGGTAAGACTGAGCATATGAGTTCCATAGTTATATTTGGCGGTGCGGCTTTGGGTTCTGTTTCGCAAAGAGAAGCAGATCATGCGATCCAACTGATAATTGAACATGGTGTTAACCATATCGATGTCGCTCCCTCCTATGGAGATGCGGAAGTAAGATTGGGTCCATGGATGAACAAGATCCGCAAAAATGTTTTCTTAAGTTGTAAAACCGCGGAGCGAACTAAGATTAGGGCTCGAGAGGAATTGCATCGCTCTCTTGAGAGATTAAAAGTTGGCTCATTTGACTTGTACCAACTTCATGCAGTGGATAAAATGTCCGATCTGGAAACAGCCCTGGGATCAAATGGGGCAATGGAGGCCATAATTGAAGCTCGTGATGAAGGTTTATTACGTTTTATCGGAATAACAGGTCATAATCTTTCTTTGCAAATTGATGCATTAACTCTTTTTGATTTTGATACCGTGATGTTTCCACTCAACTTCATCATGTACTCAAATGAGGCATACCGAAAGAAATGTGAAGAAATTATAGATCTGGCAAGAAAAAAGGATATGGGTGTTATGGCGATCAAGACCATAGCAAGGGGGAACTGGGGAAAGAAGCTACAGGAATTGCCGTTTGATAAACGTCCTTATTCCACGTGGTACGAGCCGTTTGATACCCAGAAGAGTATCGATGACTGTCTTCATTTTGCGCTGTCACAAGATATATCAAGTGCGGTGATTGCAGGTGACACTAAACTACTTCAAATGATCCTTGATGCTGCTGAAAGATATCAACCAATGAGTAAGGATAAGCAATTTGAGCTGATTAAAGCAGTCTCAGCCTTTAAAATGCTTGCTTTTCCTTCTTAAGTTTAAAGGAAGGTGAAAATATGGTAGATAAATTAAATCCAAAAACAATGAACGAAGAAGAGAAATATTACTCGCTCACAAAAAAGGTGTTTGATATACTGGCTCCTTTTTACGATATTGTGACCGCGCCTTTTTCGAGGGTAAGGAATAAAGTAGTAGGTTTTGCTAAAGCAAGAAGCGGTTCAAAAATACTGGACGTCGCTACTGGAACAGGAAAGCAGGCATTTGCTTTTGCGAGGAGAGGTTACGATGTCATTGGCGTTGACTTAACCGAAGCTATGCTAAATGTGGCCAATAAGAAAAATAAATATGGAAATGTGAAATTCAAAATCGCCGATGCTACAGATCTGCCATTTGAGGATAACAGCTTTGATGTTACCTGTGTATCCTTTGCTTTGCATGATATGCCATTAAATATAAGAGAAAAAGTATTGAAGGAGATGGTCAGAGTTACAAGGCCAGAAGGAATGATAGTGATTATTGATTATGCATTACCCGAGAACAAAATTGGCAGGTTTTTAATCTATCACCTCGTTAGCCTTTATGAAGGAGAATACTATTCTAAATTTATAAAATCTGATCTTGAAGCATTGCTCAAAAATTCAGGGATAGATGTAAAAGAGAAATTATCGGTGTTACTTGGAGCAGGCAGGATCTTAAAAGGAACTAGGATCAGCTGATTGATGGCGAACCTGATACATAAGACAGAATGTTATGAATCATGAAAGCGAAATTTTGTAGGTACCTTTTTTCAGTTGGGATACTGTTGTTCACGATCTTTTTCCTTGCTGGCTGTGTTGGCAAAATAAGCCCAAAAGTGAGGCATACGCAAAAGCCAGATCTATCACAAGAATCTCAAGATGAAGGTATAGCAAACTCTTCAAAAAATGAAATCCTTATAGGTATGGAGTATGCAATGCCAGGACTGGCAAAAACCTTTGTCACCATAGGTGTGCCTGCTGTCAAGTACTTGCCCGATGAGATCTCCTGGGGGAAGATACAGCCCACGGAGAATTCTCCGTTAGATTTTAGTAGAATGGATCGATATGTTAAGGAATACCAGAACGCTGGATTCAAGGAGCTATGGATAACTCTCAAGACAAGGGATAGCTGGGCAGTAGTAGATCCTCGCAACAATTTTTCCCCAAAACCTGAATATCTTGATGCCTATGAAGCCTGGGTGCGCGCCGTTGTTGAGCGATATGATATGGATGGAAATGATGATATGCCTGGTTTAAAGTCTCCTGTTAAATATTATGAAATAGGTAGCGAGTTTTCAAGTTATGAGCCTGAACCAGTTTCTGACTACATCACTATGCTTGAGCGAGCTTATCGAGGTGCGCATGATGCCTCAGATAATGTCATTGTGATGCATGCGCCGTTTCTAGTAACAACTGCTTTTAAAGATCATCCCGGGCCAGAGCAATATGAAGATAGTTTCAAAGTAGTGGATAAACGCATCATGACGCATTCATTGGAGGATATTAGAAGTATCCTTGATCGGCAGGATATTTTTGATGCAGTTAATTTTCATTCACTTGGAGATCCCTATGAAATAGAAGATACAGTTAAGTGGCTTAACTATGAGATGAAGCAGCGTGGATACCATAAGTCTATTGTTATTTCTGATACCGCAGCAACGCCTTTTATCGCCTGGGGACCGGCAACTATATATAAAGGAAGCCCTTCGCAATTGGGTATTATTATTCCGCCAGCAACCGAAAAAGATCGCTTTCGCCTCTCGGAATATTTTCAGAAGCTTGTTGATGGAGATGAAGAAACAGTAAGGTGGACGCAATCTTTTGCTGCATCAGAGATGGTTAAAAAAGTTGTTGTCGCAGCTGAGCAGAATGTTGCTCTCATCAACGTGGCCTTTATGGAGGATTTAACGCCACTTAAAATGAAGATATTCATGGCGAGCGCAGGAACATCACCGTGGGGCGGTATGGCTCTTACAGAAGTCAATCTCTTTACCCAGGAGCATACTATTAAAGAGCTTCGTCCCTTGTTTTACGCACTTGGGCAGTTTGCATCACACATAAATGGTTATACTTCACTGGAACGCATTCCCGTTTCCGATGCTCGTGTTCGACTGTACAAATTTGTGATAAACAATGATCCTCTTTGGATCGGATGGTTTGAACCAGGGGAGGTTATTCTGCCCGATGATAGTGTACCACAGGTAAAGTTCTCGCTCGAAACAGGTATATCAAGCGTGATTGTCGAATCGATGATCAACCGTTATGGACAAACCAGTCCGGAGCAACAACTAATTCAAACGAAAGATGGTATTCTAGAGGTCGAGCTTACGCCAACGCCCATTTTTATCTTGGCCAAAGATAAGCCTTTTTGAATAATGGTTGAATAATTCCTCATTTTTTGAGTATGTATTGAGATCGAAAAATAAATACAGACAGGTCGAGAGCAGAATTAATAATGGAGATCATGTTAAAGTTATTGACAGTGCTTGGCTTGGGAGCAATTGAGCTCTGGACAGCCATTCCTGTCGGCTTGGCACTTAAGCTCAATCCCGTGGTAGTGGGCACAACAGCAGCGATTGGCGCTGTGCTAGGAGCAATAATCGTTGTATTGCTGGGTGAACGCGTGCGAGTGTGGCTAGTACGACGTCATAGTGGAAAAGATAAGAAAGAGCGACATAGGCTTATCCATAGAATTTGGCGACGCTATGGGGTGATAGGGTTAGGACTACTGGCTCCTTTACTCACAGGTGCACCGCTAGGAGTAGCATTGGGTTTTATATTGGGAGCACCGGCTGGCCGTCTATTGTTTTGGACTAGCATCGGTATTGTTTTCTGGAGCGTAGGGTTGACATTGGCTGGTGTGTTGGGATTAGAGGGCATCAAGACATTGATACATTGACTCTGGACATAGCTGCTTGAAGTAGATAAAAAGTGACAGCAGGATATAAAAAATGTAGGTTAGTTTGATGGGAAAGGCGTAAATTTTTATTTAAAATAGGAACTAAGCTGACAATAAGGAGAAACATGATGTATAGACTCACTGGATACTTCTGGGGAACAATTGCTACCCCAAGGAAGACGTTCCAACAGATTCAGAAAGAGAAATCTACATCTGTAGGGTTGACTCTGGTTATTGTTTTTGGCTTTCTTGCCGGTATTACCTATTTTGTGAGCTATCTGTATGGTGCTTCAACTACACTGGAGGAGATTGCCGCAGGTATGTCCGGTGCGGAACCTTTAATTCCCATTCCCAAAGAGACCTACCGGCTATGGGAAACCTTTTTCATCTTGCCAATGTATCTAACTGCTTGGATTTTGCTTTCCGGCTCTGCTCGCTTAGCAGCTAAAATCTTTGGAGGGAGAGGTTCCTTTAAGGAAAATCTTAACGTTCTGGGTTTTGCATATTTTGTTCCTCTGTATTTCTTCGTCGTTTTTGATTTCTTTCTTATAGGCCCAGTATATTCATGGAATCTTGCCGCCAATCGTGGTCTTTATGGACCTGGGATTCAGGACTTTGCTACGGTACTGGGATTTCTTTACATCGCAATTTCATTCGGAGTATGGGCACCAATATTAACCGCCATCGCTATTAAAATCACTGAGAGAATTTCATTATGGAAAGCCGTAGTTGTTACTCTAATTGCGATGATTCCTCCCAATGTTTTATTCACGATACTTATCCGTTGAGATTGAAGAGGGGCGAGAAAATGAAGTAAGCTTCAAGGAAAATCAACGAGGTTTGGAACTCTTCGTTACTTTACTCCTCGCCCTCAAGAAGAGAGATAAAATATGCTAGTAAAAGTGAACGAACGCACTAACTTCATCTAGCACTGGATATACGGTGTCGCTTTTGCTTTGCATATATTTTGCGAGGCGGGTATTGAAAAACGTTATTTGTAATTGAAAAAGCGTGCCTTTAGAATATTTGATGAATTGGATAATAGTAAAGAAGTGAATGTGATAACCTACATTGCTCAACCTAACAAAGAAAAGGCTGGTGTTCCAAGACCGATGAGAGGTAATATCAGTACAATAGCTCTGACGTAACAGCGACCAATAGACGCTTAATCAGAAACCAAGTAAGGGAGGATAAAATGGGTAAAATTCAAGAACAGTTTCTTGTAGATCGAAGCGGCAAGAAGACTGCCGTAGTTCTTTCAGTAGAGGACTATGAGCGCCTTCTAGAAGACCTTCACGACCTGTCCATAGTAGCAGAACGTCGGCATGAACCGACGATCAGTTTTGATGAGTTAAAGCATAGACTCCAGGCAGATGGACTTATACAAGATTGAGTTTAAGTAGTCAGCCGAGCGAGATATTCGAAAGATTGCTCCTGCCCTCATTCCAAATATACTCAGGAGGATAGGGACTTTGGCTAGTAATCCATTTCCTCGACAAAGAAATAGAGTTCATTGAAAACTGGCTTGAAATTCTCCATATGGAATATGCCTCTCGAATATAAAAACAGAATAAAAGAAGACAGAATTTGGAACTCTGCGGTTGCTTTGCAACCCCGCCCCTCTAACAGTGGATAAAAGAGAAATCAAAGATTCTGATTATGTACAAAATCTATAAGACAAGAAGCATCCTCAATATCCAAAAACATTGTGATGGCGGTTGGTTTTGGGTTAAATATTCAGCTCACACTTATACTGGCTGCGAATATGGATGCGAGTACTGTTATTGTCGGGACGAAAAGTATAATCCGCACAGGATATCACGGGATGCTGAGGTCTCAAAGTTTGATGACCCATTTTCAGAATATATCAGGGTTAAGGAGAATGCTCCGGAGCTTTTGAGGAAAGCCCTGCAAAATAAGCTCCATGATTTGATATATCTTGATAATTACCAGCCTGTTGAAGTGAAATATCAACACACCAGAAAGATGCTCGAGGTGTGCTTTGAGCTCGGTTTTCCAGTGTTTATTAACGAGAAATCGCCGCTCCTCTTACGCGATTTGGACATTCTAAAAAAGATCAGCGAAAAATCTTATCTTAACGTAGGCTGGTCAATTATAACTGCCAGAGACGATGAAACTCGATTTGCATTCGAGCCGAAAGCTCCGTCTGTTAAATCACGATTTGCTGCTATGAGAAGATTAGCAGAGAATGAGATTACCACGGGCACAGTTTTTATGCCGATCTTACCGTATATTTATGACAGTGAAGAAAATGTCGAATCAGTCATAAGGGAAACGAAAGAATCGGGGGGCAAGTACGTTTTGGATTCCGGATTGACCCTCTGGGGGTATTGTAAAACGCATTTTTACAGATTTCTTGAAAAATATAATCCAGATTTAATTAAAAAGTACGATACTCTTTATAGAGATTCAAAAGTTTTTTCTGAATACACTGCGCAGGTGCACGAGCAAGTTTTAAAATATTGTAAAAAATATGATATAACTCCATATATTCCACGGCCTGTCAATTTCTACCCTGAAGAATTAAAGGCCAACAAGGAGATTGCTGGCAAGCTCTATCTTGAGGCCCGCGAGTTACAAATGTCCGGCAGGGGCGGCTACAGAGAATGGGCTTACAGGAAAGCCGCTTGGGCTATTGATGATTTGAAAGAAAGTATTAAAAAGATATACCAAGATAAGGGGATTGACGGCATAATGCAGATCAAAGGGATTGGCAAAAAGTTAGCCGCTAAAATTGAAGAATTATTGAAGATATATGTGAATGATTGGTAGTTATAAATTTGTATATAAAATTATCTGTATCTATCTGGAAGCGTTATGGAGCGTTGGGAAAAAGAATTACGCGTTGATCCAATACCTGTCTTGCTCTCATCAAATAATACAGCCATTGATTTTTTTGCCAGGCGTGACCTTCTATATGAGAACACAGGATCGATTGAAACCCTGTGGGAGTTACCGCAAGTTAAGAAAATCCTCAACAGACAGCTCGAAGACGGCTGTTGGAAGTATCCAGGTGGGGGTAAGGAGAACCTTCGCTCAAAAGAGGATTATAATCAATTGGAAACCTACCGAGTTTTAGGACAGCTTGTTGAGAAATATGGTCTCAATAATCAGCATTCTGGGATAAAAAAAGCTGCTGAATATCTTTTCAGTTGCCAGACCAGAGAGGGCGATTTCAGGGGTATCTATGGCAACCAGTATTCATCCAATTATACTGCTGCAATAATGGAGCTTTTAATCAAGGCAGGGTATAAAGATGACCCTCGAATTATAAACGGATTTACCTGGCTCCTTAATATCCGCCAGAAAGATGGGGGTTGGGCGATCCCATTGAGAACTGTTGGCGTCAAATTCAATAATGACCTTATGGCCACTAATACAGTTCAGCCTGACCTGACAAAACCATCTTCACACCTGGTGACAGGAGTAGTCCTGCGGGCATTTGCTGCACATGAAGATTACAAAAAAACGGATGATGCAATAAGGGCGGGCGAGCTTCTGACATCAAGATTCTTTAAAAAGGACGCATATCCTGACAGGCAAACTGTTGAATATTGGACCAGAGTTTCATTTCCATTCTGGTTTACAGATATAGTTTCAGCGCTTGATTCGCTCTCGCTGATGGGATTTACCATGAAGAACATTTTCATCAAAGATGCTCTTGGCAAATTAAAAAATATGCAGCGAGATGATGGTCTTTTTGAATTGAAGCTTTTAAAAACGGGAGACAGAGAGCTGAAGTTCTGGGTGTGCTTAGCGGTATGCAAGATATTTAAAAGATTACTGACCATAGACTCTTAGTATAACGGAATAAAAAGAAAAAGATTTAGGGCTCAAAGATGAATATGAATGAAAGTCTTAGAGTTGCCGCCAATGAGTTTGCCGAAAGGGCACATGAGCTATCGAGCGTTCTTGAAATTGCAATAATTGGCTCAGTTGCTGGCAATGATCCTTATCCAAATGATCTTGATTTAGCAGTCATTATCCACAACCTTGATGATATTGTAACTATAGCAAAGTATGCACGACAGATAAGTAGTTACTACCATGGCTGGGAAGTCTTCCTCTTTAATGAAGGTCTGTCGCTCCTAGGTAGGATCTGTCACCGAAGAGAGTGCCCGAGCCAGTCAGTTGAGTGCTCTGTTCCTGGATGTGGTGGCCCACCTTACTTGAGGGTATATCCTGAATTTGAATACGATGAGGAGATGTTTCTGAGCTCACCTATTGACGTTCTATGGACATCTTTTAATATGAGCCGTTTGCTTGCACACAAAGATGAGTTAGGCATTGTCAAATCACGAAGATACCCTGTGCTAGAAGATATTGAGATAGAATGCATAATTTGCGGTAAGACATTTGTGTTCAGTGGTGGTGAACAGAAATGGTATCAGAAACGAGAACTTAGCCAACCCAAACGGTGTCCCGATTGCAGAGAAGAGCACCTTTAGGGAAAATCAAAGGAAAGAGGTTTATGAGTTACAATAGAAATATGATGGGATTTTGAACTATATGGTTTCTTTGAAACTTGCTCTTTGGGTCATATTTCAGCAGATAAAAGACTTTACTTTTCTCTGCTCAAATTGCCTTCGTCAGCTTCTTTTATCCGAAAAAAGATTATTGGAATTTACGGTTAGAAATTAGCGTAATTAAAAATTAAGAAAGGAAAATTGAGAAAGTAGGGTTGACAAGATGCAAATAGCAAAACAAGAGGTTAGTAAGCTTCTTAAAAGTTTACCAGATGACTGCGTATTAGAAGATATTCAATATCATCTTTATGTTCTTCAAAAGATTGAACGTGGTTTAAAGGATGCAGACGCAGAGCGTGTTTACACACAGGAAGAAGTTGAAAGGATGATGGCAAAATGGCTCGAAAAGTAAAATTTTTAGTCAGCTTTAAATAGTAAATATTGACAAATGTTGAATAATGTTGTAAATTTTCTACACTAATAAATTAAATTTCATTTGGATTGTCATGGAAGATAAAATATTTTTTACCACGAAGGAAACCGCAAAATTTCTTGGAGTAAGTCAATCGACTATTTATCGGATGGAAAAGCAAGGACTTATCTACTCAACAAAGACACCAGGCGGCCAAAGACGTTTTAGCAAGGAAAATATTGAAAAATATTTGGAAAATAGTCGTGAGTTTGAAGCTCCCCAGAATCCAAGCATGTATAAGAAATCGGCATTTTTAGTAAGGGAACAGGAAGCGAGTTATGATATTGAAGATTATAATCAGAGCGCATCGCTCCAAGTTCCCAAAATTGATGAACTTTTCTTCCATCGCAATTCTATCTGGATTTACAATAATGATTTTTTAGGAACAGAAAGCATAAGAGATAATTCCATAGATTTGATTGTGACCTCTCCTCCTTATAACGTAGATATTAAATATAATTCCCATGATGACACAATGACATATCAAGATTATTTAAATTTCACAAATAGGTGGCTAGCAAAGTGTTATAGACTCATAAGAGATGATGGTAGATTTTGTCTTAATATTCCACTTGATAAGAATAAAGGTGGTCAGCAAAGTATTTGTGCAGATATTACGACTATAGCAAAACAAAATGGATTTAGATATCATTCAACAATTATTTGGAATGAACAAAATATATCTCGAAGAACGGCATGGGGGTCCTGGCTCTCAGCGACAGCACCTTATGTTATAGCGCCAGTAGAAGTTATTATTGTTCTCTATAAAAAAATTTGGAAGAAAACAAGTGGTAGTCAGAAATCAGATATAACTAAGAAAGATTTCATGGAATGGACAAATGGGGTTTGGAATTTTATGGGAGAGAGCAAAAAGAGAGTTGGACATCCTGCTCCGTATCCTGTTGAGTTGCCAATGAGATGCATAAAACTATTTAGTTTTGTCGGAGATACAATACTTGATCCATTTATGGGCAGTGGATCAACATTGCTGGCTTGCATTAAAACAAATAGAAAGGGAATCGGTATTGAAATTGATAATGGATATTGTGAGTTAGCAAAGAAACGGCTAATAACAGAGGGGCAAATAGATCAACTTGGGCTTGGTATAGTAGAAGAGTTAACTGATGGCAAGAACTATTAGTGATTTAGTTATGGAATATTTTCAGAATCATCCCAATAAGGATCTAAAGCACGGTCCAGTCGTTGACTGGGTCGAGGAACAGTATCTAAAGCTATACAGCAAGAAGCCTCGTGACACGTGGCGAGCAATTCGCATGCTTCATCAAGAGGGAAGATTGATTAAGGTTGAAAAGGGCGTATATCGTTACGATCCTAATTTTATTAAAGAAGTTAATTTATTCGATTTCCCTCCAGATGTAAGGGAGGAAATCTTTAAACGTGATAATTATAGGTGTGTTCTTTGCAATAGAGGGATAGAAGATGGTGTTGAGATATGTGCAGATCACAGAAAGCCAAAGGATAAAGGTGGCGATAATTCAGTTGATAATGGACTAACCTTGTGCATGGAACATAATCTAATGAAAAAAAATTATTCACAGACTGAGGCTGGGAAAAGATATTTTATCAATATGTATAAGCAGGCTGTGAATTACGGTGATAAAACGATGATCAAATTCTGTCAAGAATTATTTGATGTCTATGACAAAAACAAAATAAACGGACATATCAAAAGACCCAATGGTAAATAATATAAAGCTATTTGTTCTTAGTACAACCTGGCAATTCCTTTTATTTTAATCAATATTCAACTCTTAGAATTTTTTGTTAAGGAAGCAATATGGAGGTTATAGGTGCTTGATCGTAAAGTTGTAAAAGAATTTTTAGACGAAGAATTCAGAGGTTTGGGAATAAAGAAACCAAAGGATATCCATAAAAAAGATCTTGTTGAAACTTTTTGTAAATTTGTCGAAGATGATTATTACGAATGGGTTAAAGATAATTTTCAGTCGTTTTTCAATCACGGGAACCCAGATTGGGATTGGATTAAAACTAGAGTTAAGCACTATTTGGAAGATTTTTGAATTGGGATAATTGCTATCTGTTAAATGCTCGCCTAATAGGAGGCTAAAAAATCAAGAAGAACTAAAAATTAATATCAAAGATGAATAAGCTTGCTTCTGAACTATTGATGAACATTTTATTGCAAATATCTACAGAGAGCGCAAAGAGACTTTTGGGGTTGTAGAGAAATCAAATTTAAGATTTTATATGAAAATATCTGACAAATAATGAGGGAGATATCAAATATGAAAGAAAAAAGTATTGTGGGAGACCTTATTGATTTCCGAGGTTTGGTATACAGTCCTATTAATGAAAACGGAGTAATCTTTTTATTTGGAAAGGCGATTGAAGACCTCAATATGTACGTGGAGGAAATAAAACCTGGATTTCCTGATTGCATAGCAAGAAGATTTGTTGGTAAAGGTTGGGAGAAGATATCTATAGAGTTCGAATATAAAAGTTCTCAATTCAATGAACACCATCACGATGTAAACAAGTGCAATATGATTGTCTGCTGGGAACATGACTGGCTAGAGTGCCCAATAGAGGTCACTGAACTCCGTGAGGTCATCAAGTCATTGCCCAATAAGCCAATCCAGAGACCAGATATTGTATCTAAAAAGGGTGAACCCTCTCCCGGAAGTCACCTTACGAGTCTGCCTGAAAAATTACAAAAATTATTTGAGAGATTAGACGAGACAATTAGCGGAATATCAGATGAAATATGGCGTAAAGTTACAATTAAGGGTTTTACCTACTACTCACCCGAGCGCGTCTTTATCTATTTGGATCTTCATAAGAACAACCTGTGTTTGACAGTATTTACAAGAGGAGAAAGATTGGATGGAGTTCAACCATGTGAATACGAAAAGGGTGGCGCTAAATGGGGTAGAGCTTATATTGCAAACGATAAGAATTTGGAGAAAGTCATTCCAGCTATAAAAAGATCATATGAACTCATTAAAAGAGCATTAAAGGCAAATGAACAAACTGGTTGGTATGCCGATTTGGAGGAAGAGTCTGAGGAATCAACACTTGAAGAAATAAACCCCACTTTAATAAAAGAAAAACAGGAGAATTGATCCTTTTAATAATTATCATAGTGTTTTGAAGATAGCAGGGAAAGCTTAAAGGTATTATTTGAAGTTCATATAATACTTATATTACGAATAAATGATGGTAAAATAATGTATAATTTGAGCTTGTCTAAAATGAATCAGCTACCCAGATATTGGCCTATATTATATATTCTTCACAAATTAAAGGCTGTATATGGGAACTTTTATATCCAAAAATATATTTATCTCGCCAAAGTAGAAGGCAACATCCCTATTAAATATAGTTTTTTAAAAGATAACTATGGCCCCTATACAGTTGAAATTAAAAATGATTTTACTGAACTCAGCAAAATGGGTCTAATCGAAGTTATTTTTGGCTATTTTACTACTTATGGTTGCTGGTCATTAAAAATTAAAGATGCTGGTGAAAAATGGATAATTGAAAATATCAATAGTATACCAGGAGGGTGGCAAGAAAAAATTGACGAAATTTTAAAAAAATATCGGAGTTGGCCAATGTGGAAATTATCTGATTATATCTATAAAGAGCGTATTAGAACACTTGAGCATGACAAACAAATAATAGAAGATGTTATAAACGATTGCCAAATTTTAATTACAAGAACAGTAAAATTAGCACCCAGTCATAATGCTTTTTTGCTTCAAGGTTCACTCGATTTGATAACGAGATTATTAGAAAAAATTGAAACGGTAGATGATCCAATAAAAAGAGATCAAATACTTCAGAATATAAGATATTACCTCGAAGAAATTGGAGAGACATTAACAATAATAGGTCGGAACGAGCAAATTATATCTGAACTGAATTTGAATGACTTAGAAGAGAAATTTAGTTTTATTGAGGAAATTTATGAAGAATTAGAAAAAGAAAAAGTATAAGAATTTATTTACATTAAAAATTTTTCTAATGAATTGGTCACATAATAATCCTGCAATTTTATTTGATGCAAACTGTATTATTTATCACTGTTTTAATGCCACCGAAAAAATAAAAATTACTCACTCAAAATCAGAAGAGATCGGATTTAAATACCCTTTTTTCACTGATCATATTAATGAAATAATCAATTACCTATGTGCCAAGAACTGTTTAATAAAGACGATAAGAATGGTGTGGGAGGAGATCCAGAAAAAACGGTTAGCGGAAATTGTCAATGAATACGTCTATTCAAAGGAATGCCCGATTGACTCAAGATATATTCGACCTTATGAAAAGTATAAAATTGAAAGAAAATTTAAAAAAAAGTTAGAAGATTTTTATAATAAATCATGGTTTTCAGTCGAACAGTTTCAAGCCGATCAAGATAAAATCGATGCGGTCATTCTGTTCTATCATTCTCTTTCGGGTACTCCAAAAATGACCAAACATTTGGCAGCGAAGGGGCGTAGAGATCCTGAACCAAGTCTTGCAGATATGAATTTATTAATATATTCGAAAGAAAATAGATTACCAATCCTATCTAATGATAACGATTTTAATCTTTTTAAAGATGAAATAGGAAATAACAATATTTGCTATAAAATCTTTCCATTAAAAGAAATATCTGACTCATCAATCTTAATTGATTAATGCCAATCCATGCAACCTGCTAGTGCGTATCCCAGTAAACTGTATTCCAATGGAAAAGTTGATTTTTGTAGTTTGTGTTTAAAAGACCCTTAAATTTTTGCAAAGAAACAAAAAATTTAACCAATGATACCGAGCAAAAAAAATGAGAAACATAATCTCGAAAGATGCGAGATTTTGTTCGATAAAACAAGACAAATCAGATGCAATTATTCAATTATTTGATGATTTTGTCACAAAATCAGGACATATCCACTATGAATGAAGGAACCGCAAATAGATTAATTCTTATAGGCAAGAGACTTAAAAAAGCAAGAGAATCTTTAGGATATACCCAAGAGGAAGTGGCTGAGAAACTTAATATAGGTAGACCCCGATATTCTGATATAGAAAATGGTAAACGAAATATCCCCTTAAAAGATTTATATCGTTTTTGTGAATTTTTTGGGAGACCTTTGGAATATTTTCTCAAAGAAAAACCTGCTTTAGATAGCGGATTCAAAGTTCTTTTTAGAAAAACAGAAGGCGATAGGGAAGTGGCTAAAGTTATAACAGAATTCGAGACCCTGTGTGAAAAGATGTGCACACTTGAGGAAATTATGGAAGTTAAGATAAAGCCAGCAATAACCAAAGATTATGATTACGAAAAAGATAGATTATGGTTTTGGGGACAACATTACGCTAATCAGGAGAGGCAAAGATTAGGCTTAGGCCAAGCACCTCTAAGAAATCTTGACCAAATACTGGAAGAGAAATGTGCCTTAAAAATTTTCTATTTACCAATTCCAGAAGAAAGAGGAATCTTTGGGATGTTTAGCTACGACGAAGAAATGGGAGGATGCATTCTCATAAATTCAAATGCCAGTTTCGGTAAACAACTTTTTTCACTTGCACATGAGTATGCACATTTCATTTTCCATAAAGAGCAACTGGGTATTATATCTTTTGATAAAGAAAAAAATACTTCAGACGAGAGCCTAGCCGATCACTTTGCGAGTGATTTTTTAATGCCCGAAGAAGCTGTGAATGATATCTTTAATATAAGAATAAGAAATCGCAAAGATTTAACACCAGAGGACGTTATTTATTTTGCAGAATATTTTGGTGTAAGTTTTCTGGCCATGATTTACAGGCTCAATAATTTAAAATTATTGAGTAATGGTATGAAAGAAAAATTTATTAAGGAGACATCGGTTACTGCAGTGCGTAGATCGATGTGGATTTCGGAACCAGAGAAAGGCAGATTTAAATTCCCAAGTCTTTATATCCATCTTTGTTTAAAGGCCTACCAGCAAAATAAGATTACCACTTCAAAACTTGCTGAATTCCTGGAGATTCCTCTTTATCAGGCTATGGAACTTGGCAGAAAAATAAAGCAGGGCACCCAGGATGATCCCGTTAACGTTATTTAATGGCTCACTAGTTGTAGTAGATACCATGATTCTAATAAATTTCCATGGCTTATTAGTATTGGATAGTTTAATAAGATGGGCAAAAGGAGAAAGGGATGAATTCAAGAAAAAATGTCCTAACCAGATTTGCACTCATTTGTGGGAGATAGTGGACAAAGCAAATGATTTGGGTTTTATTGGGGAGCAAGAAGCTATAGATTTAAAGGAAGGACTTTATTACGTTTAATTGAAAACAACATTTGTATTGAGGGAAGTGGAGCAATGAGTTTTTAAGGGGGGATTAGCTATGGAGCAAGTTGAGTTAGATGCGGCGGTAATTGGAGCAGGCAGTGCTGGGCTGCGTGCGATGGCAAGGATACTGAATAAAACTGATAACGCCTTAATTTTTGAGGGAGGTAAGGAGGGCACGACGTGTGCGCGTATTGGGTGCATGCCGTCCAAAGCGTTCATCCATGTTGCTAATATGATGCATACGACAACACTTTTTGAGCATGTGGGCATCGAGTTTGATGGGGATCTCAAGTTTGATTCGCGAAAGGCGATGAAGCACGTCAGGGACATAAGAGATTCGCTTGTAGAAGGTACCATTAATGGTTACAGGCATTTTCACGATAAAGTCGTTCACGAGTATGCGGAATTTATCGACCCCATGACCCTGAGAGCTGGAGATACTACATATAAGTGCAAGGCAATCGTTTTAGCCTGTGGCTCTACCCCAATTGTGCCCCCAGGTTGGAATCTTGTCGATGATAAGATAATTACTACAGATACAGTTTTTGAGCTGGAAGAATTACCAAAAACAGCGCTTGTGATAGGTATGGGTGCTATCGGTATAGAACTGGGCCAGGCGATGTCGAGAATGGGAGTCAAAGTTACCGGTGTTGAAATGCTTGATGTGATCGCCGGAATTCAAGACCCTGTTATTGAGAGAGAATTCAAAGCTGCTCTGAGCAATGAATTTGAGATCATGACAAAGACGACGGCCATTCTGGATTCAGTTAATGAAAAAGTGTTTTTAAAAAGCATGGAGAGTTGGGAAGGGCTGAGCAGGGGATTCGATCTAATCGTTCTGGCCTCTGGCAGACGACTGAACTTTGATCACCTGAATATTGAGGAATCGGGTCTGACTTTGGGAGAAGGAAAAGTACCGGTATACGATAAGAATACGCTTAAGTGCGAAGGTCAAAATGTCTTTATCGCAGGAGATGCAAGTTTCAGGCGACCTCTCTTGCATGAAGCGACAGATGAGGGGATAATCGCCGGATTGAATGCAGTATCAGATGGCAAGCTAGTCAGCTTCAAGCCAAGGGTTCCTCTTTCGATAATTTTTACAGATCCAAATGTCTGTAGTGTTGGTCAGCAGTACAATGAGCTCACTCCTGATAGTTTTGTGATTGGTGTAGGCAGCTACGCTAATCAGGGTAGGGCAGCAGTGAGCGATATAGACTTTGGGCTAATTCATATATACGTTGATAAAAATAGCAGGAAGATATTGGGTGCAGAGATGGCTGCCCCAGCAGGGGAACACCTGTCGCATTCGATAGCATCTTACATACAAAATAAGATGACCGTTGATGAGGCTTTCAGAATTCCATACTATCATCCAACCTTCGAAGAAGGGATCAGCAGCGCACTTAATAATGCGATGAGGAAGCTGTCATAAATGGTCATAAGGGACATACGCATCGATTTTGTGTTATATTTGAAATATGATTCCAAGAATATATATTGATACATCTGTAATCGGAGGCTGCTTAGACGAGGAATTCGCAAAATGGTCAAGATCGCTCTTCGACGAATTTCGTTCTGGTATCAAGATTGCTGTGGTCTCTGACCTTACATTACTGGAGCTTGAAAATGCACCCGATGAAATTAGAAAGGTTTTATCAGAACTACCACCGGAATCAATAGAGTATGTTTTTCTCACTGATGAAACTGTAACTCTTGCAGATACCTACATTGCAGAAGGTGTAGTGGGCAAGGATCATCTTATTGATGCTCAGCATATAGCAATTGCTACAATAGAACGTGTTGATGTTCTAGTGAGTTGGAATTTTAGACAAATAGTAAACCTTGGCCGAATCAGGAAATTTAATGCGGTGAATCTTATGCATGGATACCCTCTTTTAGAGATTCGAAGTCCACTGGAGGTGTTATATGGAAAAGAAAATTGATTCTGTGAAATTAATGCGAGACATAAGGTTAAAATTAGCTGAGAAATATCTGGATTCTCGAGATACAGAACTGCGCGAGTTAAATGAAAAGTTTGGTTATTTAAAAAAGAAAAAAGTCAGCACACACCCTAGATAATATAACAAAAAAACTTAAATCGAAGAAATATATACTAATTAATTTGAGCAGGATAAACAAAGGATCACAGGTCTCGATAATATTCATAATTTTTCTAATTGGAGTTACTGTTTTTGGCAGTTGCTTAAATATAAAAATTGGTACTGATAAAACGATCGAAAATAAGTCCGTTAATACTGAAACTGGCTCCGTAAATGATGCCTCAACTTCATTTGAAATAGTAGAGGAAACAGAACAGGTAGCAAAGTTATCTGAATCGTATCCTGCAATTGCCATTGATGAATCGGGCATGAAATGGATGAAGGAGACGGATCATTACATTTATTACTATAATGAAACTCCAGAGGACTTTATAGATCGTTATATATCCATAGCAGAGAGCGGCTATTTGGGGATAGAGGGGATTTTCGGGGAACCAACCTCAAAGATTAAAATTTATATTGCTGAGACGGTGGAAGAGTTTAAGACTGTCTCCAATGGGGTGGTGCCGCCTGACTTCGACGGCTCACAGGCTGTAGGCCAGTCAATTGACGGTGTAGTACATGTTTATAAACCAGCAGAATTCAAACCAGGCAACTCATATGAAATCGGGCTGCTTCATGAAATTGGCCATGCAGTTTATTTCCAGCTCTATCCTAACGCAGCTAAAAAGAATGATTGGTTGAACGAAGGACTAGCTGATAAGTCAATTACTGGATTGGAGATAGATTTGTATAAACTGAGCAGCCCGGAACTCAAAGAGGCAATTGAAAGTGGTAAATTCATAAATTTAGTGGATCTGGAGAAAATTAGTAAAAGAACTGCGAACAGTGAAGGTGAAATAAACTTTATTGAATACATCTCGCTTGTTAATTTTATTGCTCTTGAATTCGGATTTGACAAGCTGCAGATAATGCTCAGCAAATACGACCAGGGGGATGATCTGGTAACTGCAATTGAGGCAGGTACAGGATTAGACTCCAATGAATTTGAATCGAAGTGGCTTACCGATATTAAGTCCACGAATTAGATATTTCCTGTGATAAACTATTATATGCATTTATCGACCGGAGAGATGGCCGAGCTGGTTGAAGGCGCTCGCCTGCTAAGCGAGTGTACGAGTTTTTAGCTTGTACCGAGGGTTCGAATCCCTCTCTCTCCGCCAGTTGGTAAAGAGGTCTCTGGTTCGCCCTATTCAGGGTTCACCAGCTAATTTTAGGCATAAATTGAATTTTTAGTTTAAGTGTTGTAAGGCAAAACTTGAAAATGGGTGTGGTTAATCAGCCATGCGTTCAAGTTATGGTGAAGATCGCAAAAACTTTGTTTGTTTCGATTACGGGATTATTTAGATATAAATATGAGTGATTTTACTAGACAGTATATACTTGACGAAATCCGCCGAACTACAAGAGAGAATTGCGGGAAACCTTTAGGCACCAAAAGATTTGCAGATGAAGTGGGAATAAAACCTTATGATTGGAAAAAGCATTGGGCTCGGTTTGGAGATGCGCTAAAAGAAGCTGGGTTTAAACCGAATACACTAACTCCGGCATACGATGATGATTTTTTAATTAAAAAATTTATTGGTCTCATACGTAAACTCGGCAAATTTCCTGTATATGATGAATTAAGATTGGAAAGAACAAATGACCCCAAATTCCCTGGCAGTAGAAGTTTTTTTGAAACTAAGGAACAAAAGAGAGAACTTGCTACAAAAATAATTGAATGGTGTGAAGGAAAAAATAATTATGATGATATTATTGACTTATGTAAACCTGTTCTTATAGATTTTAGCGTAAAAGAAGACTTTGACGATACTGATACATCCATAGAGTTAGGTGAGGTCTATCTATACAAATCAGGCCGTTATTATAAGATTGGTAAAACTAACGATCCTGTAAGACGCGGGAAAGAGATTAGGATTCAATTGCCCGAAAGAACTGACTTAATTCACTCCTTTAAAACTGATGATCCAAGTGGGATTGAAGCATACTGGCATAAGCGATTTGAGGCAAAGAGAATGCAAGGAGAGTGGTTTAAATTAAGCTCTGACGATGTAAAAGCATTTAAGCGACGACGCAAGTTTATGTGAATTCCGATTTAAAAGAAGAGAATTTACTCCCTAACCAATCGAAGATTTGTGAAATGATCAGATCAAATAATTTTATAATTGGGAAAATGCTTCCTAACACAAATGAGAAGGTCCATTGATTTTAACTGGAATGACGTGGTGTTAATTTTGGGGTCTGGAGTTAGAGAATGTTAGGATTTGGATTCGATTATTTTTTTTATTTTTTCCAGATTTAAGAAATCTTTTGGAGTTAGAACATTTATATCTAAATCTTTATAGTCGGAAATATTTCTTGTTATTAAGTTATTTATATTGTTATTTAATGCAATAAAGTATTGAACGCCATCCTCAAAGTCCATAATATTCGAGTTTAATGATTCTCCTATCTCCTTATCTGTAAATGGTAAAACATTCAAGATAGACCTCAGTTTTGAAATTGTTTTTAAAGCGATTTTTTTATCTCTATTACTGTTAATAATATAGTAACAATTTGCTATTATTAGAGATGATGTAAAACCTGAGAAATAGTTTCTTTCAATTAGAGATAGTACCTTTTGGGAATCAGAGAAAAAGGGTTCTCTTTTAAAAACTATATCCAGGATAATATCAGTGTCAATAAATAATCTTTCTGTCATACATATCTTTTAGTTAGAGCTTCTTCTAAGAGCTCCTTATCAGATTTTGTTGTAGTAAATCTAGCTATTCCTGATAATTCTTTGGTTATTGGTGGTATTTTATTATTGTTGATTCCAGAGGATAGAGTTTTGAAATAGAGCTCAACTATACCCGATAAGCTTATGTTATTTTTTTTAGCATATACCTTTGCAGCTTCAATTATTTTGTCATCTAAGGTTAACGTTAATTTTTTTACCATATTAATCTCCATTACATCCTTACACGTATTAATATAGTATTAATCACACGTGTTTGTCAATTTTTTTAAGTAGTTGCGCAGATAATATATTTGTAGAAAAATTATTGGATTACTACATTCTGAATGAAGCTGTACATGCTTGAGGCTTAGCTATTTCAAGTGTAAAATTGGCAACCGTATATATGGCGGAGGTGTACAGTGAAGGTTTTAGTAGTATATGACTCGGTCTATGGGAATACGGAGAAAATCGCCAAAGCTGTCGGCGGCGCTATTACTGGTGATATTAAGGTGCTTCGTGTAGGTGAAGTGAGTCCTTCTGAATTAAAAACGGTTGACCTTTTAATTATTGGCTCTCCAACCCAGGGAGGCAAGCCGACGCCGGCGATTCAAGACTTTCTTAGTAAAATCTCTGAGTCTTCTCTTCAAGATATCAACGTGGCTGCATTCGATACAAGGATCCCTACGAAATTTGTCGGGATCTTTGGTTATGCCGCGGGACGCATTGCTAACAGTCTAAAGGAAAAGGGCGTTACTCTGGTATTACCTCCGGAAGGCTTCTTCGTTAAAAACACTCAGGGTCCACTGAGAGATGGAGAACTGGAGCGAGCTGCCGGTTGGGCTAAGGGGATTGTAGAAAGCAAAAAGTAATTTTGTAGTGTGCAAGATTAAAAATATGAGTGATATTATCCAAAAGATAAGAAACGACCTGAAAGAACAAGCTGATAGTGAAACTAAAAGCAGCTTTCAAAGGTCCTTTAAAGAAGAAGTCAAATATCATGGAGTGAAGTCGGCAACAGTTGTAGAAATCGCCAAAAAGTACTTTTCTCAAGTTAAGGAGTTGGCTAAAGAAGAATTGTTCAGCCTTTGCGAGGAACTGTTCATATCCGGTTATGGCGAGGAGTCATGGATTGCTGCTAACTGGTTGTACTGGTATGAAGATTATGCTGAGAGCGATTTTAAGGTCTATGAACAATGGATAGATAAATACATCGATGATTGGGCTAAGTGCGATACTCTGTGCAATCATACCGTAGGTGCATTTATCGAAAAATATCCCGAATATGTTGAAGAATTGAAAAGATGGGCTAAATCAAGAAACCGCTGGTTAAAGAGAGCCTCAGCAGTATCTCTTATTCTTCCTGCTAGACGAGGTGAGTTTTTACCTGACATATTGGAGATCGCAGACATCCTGTTGAACGATCAGGATGATATGGTGCAGAAGGGATATGGTTGGATGCTTAAAGAAGCAAGCAGAATGCACCAGAAAGAGGTTTTTGAATACGTGTTAAAACATAAAAACTATATGCCTCGCACTGCGCTTCGGTATGCAATTGAGAAAATGCCTGCTGAATTAAAAAAAGAAGCAATGAAAAAATGAAGTCAAAGAATTGCTAGCTATCCCAGAGCTGGCTTCTTTTGGGGAATGTTATTCATGATAAAATGATTTAAAAATGAAAATAGTAAAGGAAGCAATTACAATTAGAGAGTTAAAGGATATGGCACTTAATATGTTTGGCAATATTGTTAAGGTAGTAATTGATATAGAAAAAGAAATAATGGCTATTGACGGAGAATTGCATGCTGATGAGGAAGTGCTTCTATTAGATAATGGATCTAAACAGGAAAACCTCTGGGGCATTAATATTTATCCTGATTTAGACAAAAAAGACAGAATTGAATTTGATTCAGTGATAAATTTAAGACCCCGCCAGGGTAACAGAACAAGAAGTGTTGATGACCCCAAAATTCGCAGTAAGATTATCGAAATAATAAACAAATTAATTAAAGATGAATATCCAACATAGGGAACTTCAAAAAAGATGGCAAAAATTAAGTTTCTTTGAACAAATGGCAAATGTCGGCAGCGAAGTAGAGAGGGCATTAAACTGGCAGGAGAAAGGAAATAGAGAGTATTCAATCCTTGCTTTCGAGAGAGCTTTGGAATTATTAGATTTTACCACAGAAGGGATAAAAGAAGTGCACAGACTTAAAGAGCTAAAACGAGTTAGAGAAGCATTAGTAGATTATTTCACCCAGTTTAATTATTATGGATCAAGCGCACAGTTATGGCATAACTATTTTTATGCCTTTAATTATGCTGCAAGATTGGGAGCTAAACAATAGGCTCACCTCGGACGTTCCACCAGAGGTATAAATGTCTTATACCCTAAATGGTGTAAATTTTAAATAATTTCTCCTAAATTAAACCCTAAAGGGTATATTTTAATATATGATATACCCATTAAGATATAATTTGCAAATAACTATTGACTATTTATACCTTATAAGGTATAAATAATTTGTATGAAAAAAGAAAAAAATATCATTAGTGATTTTATAAAAAATGAAAGAAAAGCAATTGGGCTCACTCAAAAAGAGCTTGCTCTTAAAGCTGGGGTCGGTCTTAGATTTATCAGAGATGTTGAGCAGGGGAAGACATCTTTACGAACAGACACTTTGAATAAAGTTTTGAAATTGTTCGGCAAAGTTCTTGGTCCAGTCGATATGCCCCGATAATATATTTTGGAGAAATATTATTTGATCATTGTATTCTGAATGATGATAACAAAGGAAGAAAATGACAGATGGCGCTTTGGTTTATTACAGGAAAATAAGAATGATTGATGAAGGTATAAGTGGTTTTACGAGAATATGGCAGTTAAGGGACATAATTTTAGAAAGATATAAAAGTCTTGAATGAGGAATACATGGAGAGAGAATTTAAGAGTTCTATTAAATCGTATAATTATTTTATAGAGTGTGAACTTGAAGCTGCCTTGATTGAATCAAAGAGAGATATCGAGAATGGTAAATTCATTGAAGAATCAGTTGAAGAACACATAGAAAGAGTAACCAGCAACTAATGAAATTGTACCTGACTAATTGAAAAAGTAGGAGAAAAATTTATGGAAAAGATAGATTTCAAAAAAGAATTAAAACACTTATATAATCCTTCTGCAAAAGAAGTTGAAATTGTTGATGTCCCTGATATGAATTTTCTTATGATTGATGGTGTTGGCGATCCGAACATCTCTCAAGATTATAAAGATGCAGTTGAAGCATTATTTGCTCTGTCCTATAGCTTTAAATTTATGATAAAAAAAGGTAAGACAGCAATAGATTACGTGGTTATGCCTCTTGAAGGTCTTTGGTGGGCTGATGATATGGCTATATTTAATGTGGAGAACAAAGGTATATGGAAATGGACATCAATGATCATGCAGCCGGAATATGTTACAAAAGATATGTTCGATAGAGCTCTTGAACAGGTTGCGAAAAAGAAAAATCCCGCGGCTCTTTCCAGAGTAAGATTTGAAAATTTCCATGAAGGTTTATCTGTTCAAATAATGCATATAGGCCCTTATTCTGCTGAGGCTCCTACCATTGATAAAATCCGTGACTTTATTAAAGAGAAAGGGTATAAGCTGAATGGGAAGCATCATGAGATATATTTGAGTGATCCTCGCAAGACGGCACCCGAAAAAATGAAGACCGTTATAAGGCAGGCAGTTTGTTAAGAGATAGGACCATTTGGCTCAAGTTTTTTTAACTTTTACTGCATGTTGCCATAATTATATATGTGGATAATTTAAGAAAATATGGCGATAAGCCCTTTAATGTAGCTGTTGTCCATGGAGGTCCGGGTGTATCCGGAGAAATGGCACCGGTGGCAAGGGAGCTCTGCATTAATAGTGGCGTTCTGGAACCACTTCAGACAGCAATATCTCTTGGTGGACAGGTTGAAGAGCTAAAGGCTGTCATAGAAAATCACGGCGACGTTCCCGTAACACTGATAGGTCATTCCTGGGGAGTGTGGCTTATTTTTATTCTTGCATCTCAAAATACTTCATTAGTGAAAAAACTGATACTCGTTGGAAGCGGTCCCTTCGAGGAGAAGTATGCAATAAATATTATGGAAACTCGGTTAAACCGTCTTGATGAGAAAGACAGATCAGAAGCTCAAGTACTGATGAAAAACTTGAAGGATTCAGCAATTGAAGATAAAAATGTAGTTATGACCAGGCTTGGGAAGTTGATTTCCAAAGCTGATTCTTATTATCCTTTGCCAGATGACAGCGAGCCGCTTGAGTGCCAATACCAAATTTATCAAAATGTGTGGCAAGAAGCTGATGGGCTGAGACGTAGCGGCAAACTTTTAAAACTCGGAGAAAAAATCCAATGTCCGGTAATCGCTGTTCATGGCGATTATGATCCGCATCCTTTTGAAGGGATCAATATCCCTCTTTCTCAAATTATTAAAGACTTTCGGTTTATTTTGTTAAAGAACTGCGGGCATAAACCCTGGATTGAACGAAGCGCAAAGGATAGATTTTACGAAGTCCTGAAGGAAGAATTAGGTTATAGTCATTTATAACCCTCAACATAGACGCTGACGACATATTCATCGAGGGATTCATTCTTCCCCAAACCATCTAAAAATATTGATCCTCTGATAAAACCCACATGTGCCTTAGTACTTTCTCAGAATGTAGTTCAATATTATTTCGTATATTATGCAAATAGAGTATTGTTTTGTGAAAATACTTCGTCTAAAAACGAGTTATATGAAATTCCGAACCCGCCTTTGAAAAAGGTGAAATATTTAAGAGAATATATGGGAAAAGGATTCTTAAGATTGCGCGCGAAAAGAGACATAATGGAGATGGCGAAATGAAAAAGACAATAGTTATTTATGACTCAAGGTTTGGCAATTGCCTTTGACACTAGAAGAAGGCGTTGGCTTGCTGGAAGCGCAGCAAAATTCATCGAAAAGAAGCTGTATCAACTGGGTCTGAGGATAGTCAAGCAATATTCGTCCGCGATAATCTTCGAGGAAGAGAAAGGGAAGAAGCAAGAGTCAGAGAGCAAGGAGGAATGGAAGGTGAGGTGGCACAGAAGCGTGAGACTTCAAGAAGGCACGGAAGAGATGTTTGAACAAATTGGAATCGGGATTGCAAAATCAATTCAACGGGGGTGATGATAGTTGGCAGGGTTCGGAACTCTGCGGATTTGCTTCGCAAATCCTTGCCTCGCCTCCGGCTCGGTCATATAACTCGGTGTATGTGGTTCGCTTCACTCACCCAAATGCTCGCTATCGCTCGTACTTCGCATACACTGAAAACGTTAGGCGCAATAGCGATTTAATATTAATGAAAATGAAATATATTTAGGAGGTTTTGAGATGGCCATTATGAGAAAGATTCTGGTTATGCCTGATGGCAATTGGCTTTCCCATGTCTCAAGACCATTTGAGATAGCAAAAGTCTTAAGAGAGATGGGACACGATGTTCTCTTTGCCAGTGACGGCTATTACATGAAGCTTCCTCGGGAAGCGGGCTTTGAGGTGCTTCCAATCAAGACTATCAGCCCAGATCGTGTGCTTGCCTGTTCCCGAAGTGGAAGGGCTAACTGGTATGACTACAGTTTATTAAAAGAATGCGTGGAGGAAGATTTAAGATTGTTCAGCAATCTCAGACCAGACTTAGTCTTGGGCGATTTCAGGCTTTCTTTAAGCACTTCTTGCGAACTGGCGAATGTTCCCTTGGCAGTTACTCTGAATGCAGCATGGACAAACTATTATACTGTAAGAATTAAAGCGCCTGAACATTTAAGAATTACTCGGATGCTGGGGAAACGAATTACTACATGGCTTGCTCCATGGATAAAGAGTTTTATCATCGCCTTTGATAGTTTTCCCTATAGAAAGCTTCGGAGAGAAAAGGGCCTTACTCCACGCGGAAATATTTGGGACATTTGGAGAGGGGATTTGAATCTTATCGTAGACATTCCCGAATATGGACCGACAAAAAACTTACCGCCGAATTTCCATTACATTGGTCCAATTATATGGGAACCAGAGATGGATGTTCCGGATTGGTTAGAAAGAATCGATCCCAAAAGACCCACGATTTATTTCACCATGGGAAGTACGGGTTATGATAGGTTCTTTGAACAAGCTATTGAGATTTTCGGAAACTCTGCGTATCAATGCATAATGACTACGGCAGGTATGGTAAACCTATCTTACATTCCTGAGAACTTTTTTGTCACAGATTATGCTCCAGGGAGTAAGATTATGGAGAAAAGTGACGTTGTCGTGTGCCAAGGGGGAAATGGAACCATCTATCAAGCAATGTCAAAGGGAGTACCAATCATAGGAATTCCGACAATGCATGATCAGGAGTTCAACTTAGATAGGGTGGTAGGTTTAGGAATGGGTATCCATTTGAGTGAACTTAAGTTCAAACCGTCTCACTTAGTAGAAGCTGTGGAAAAGGTTCTTACTCATAAAAGCTATAAAGAAAATACGTATAAGTATAAGAAAATATTAGAAAAGTATGACGCTCCCCGAAATGGAGCAGAACTGATAAACTCCTATTTAAATCAATTTTAAATCAAGGTTTTTTGAAGTTACTTATAACCATTGACATAGACGCTGACCACATAATCATCGAGGGATTCATTCTCTTCCAAATTATCTAAAAGTGCTCTGCCCATTGGATCTTTTGTATCGGACTCAATACAGGCAGAAGAACCCTTGACTGTAATTCTTACGTTCCTTAATTTAGATTCCTCTACGATCTTTTTATATTTGTCGATGGTTATTGCCCCTCCAAAACAACCGACATAAGCTTCAATGCTTTCCCTAATCCCTTCGGGGAGTTCTTTGAGAAGGGCGATATCAGAGATGGCTGTTCTTCCGCCTGTCTTCAAGACTCTATAGATCTCTTTGAAAACTTTAGGTTTGTCAGCCGACAGGTTGATGACACAGTTGCTTATAACCACGTCGACCGAGTTATCCGGCGCGGGCAAATTTTCGATCTCACCAAGCCTGAATTCAACATTAGTAATTTTATTATTTCTGGCATTATCTCTGGCTTTCTCAATCATTTCAGGTGTCATATCCACCCCAATGACTTTGCCGTTAGAGCCGACCTGGGTTGCAGCCAAAAAACAGTCAAATCCAGCACCTGAGCCAAGGTCAAGGACTATCTCGCCTTTCTTGAGGCTGGCTAATGCTGTCGGATTCCCACATCCGAGCGCCAGGTTAGCTTCATCCGGGATGGCTTTCAATTCCTCTTCCGAATAACCGATTGATTTAGCGAATTCCTTTGTATCAGGCCCACAGGTACTGCAGTTGCAGCCTTCCTGGCCACGAGCAATCTTGCTATAGGCATCCCGTACGATTTTTTGTGTTTTATTCCTGTCCATTCTATTTATTCCTTTCACTAATTTTTTCATTATGTTGGTTTTCTATTGTCGAGAAGTTGTTAAGAAAACTGCTGATTTTTTGAAATGTTTTCTGATTTATCTCACAATATACCCATCTCCCGTCTTTTTTTGTTGTGATGAGGCCCGCGTTTACGAGCTCTTTAATGTGATGGGAAATTGTCGGAACGGTGATCTTTAACGATTTTGATAGATCTTTAATGCAGGTTTCGTCCCGACAGGAAAGTTCGTACTCTATACATTTACATTCATTTTTATAAATAGATAATAATATTTTTAACCGATTTTCATCGGAAAGCGCTTTGAAAATTTTCGCTAAGCTATTTGTATTTTTATCCATAAATTGATCTACTATATTTTGATAGTTTGATAACTGTCTAAATATAATAGCTGCTAAAAATTGATTGTCAATGAAAAAGTAAAATTGATTAGAGGACAAATCCCTTTCAGGATATCTCCTTACAAATAAAGAAATAATATTGTTAGTGTTAAAATGTAATTGACATTATGTCTATATTATGATAAATACCATATGAACATATATGATATATTTGTTTTGCTAATTTTATTTTTATTTTGAATAAATGGGTTTGCATATTATTGACATCTTAAATCGTGTTTGATGAGAGAATCAATGTATGAGTTATTATTAGAACAAAACCAATGGTGGAGCGGAAATAAAAAAATAGAAAGAACCGGGATATTAAGGGAATTCTATTTAAATCAATTAAAGAAATTTAATGATTCCAGTCTGATAACTGTTTTAACCGGTATAAGAAGATGCGGTAAGAGCACTTTACTTTACCAGAATATCCAGCACTTATTGAGTAATGACATACCACCTCAGAATATTTTTTATTTTAATTTCTTTTATTTAAGAAAGGATTTACTATCTGCAGATATTTTAGAAAAGGTATATAGCTCCTATTCTGAAAATGTTGAAATCAATTATGAGAAGAAGAGATACATTTTTTTTGATGAAATACAGGAAGTAAAAGGTTTTGAAAGCTGGATAATAAAATTCAATGAGCTTAATAAAAACAAATGCAAAATTATCCTGACCGGTTCAAGCTCAGGCTTAACATCATCAGAAATATCCACCTATTTTACTGGCAGAAATATTGATGTAAGAATCTATCCTCTTGATTTCAAAGAGTTTCTGTTATTCAACAATCAGGATCTTCCAGTTGAAGTAAGCTATAAAAATCTCTTTCCATTAAGAGATGTTTTAACAAATTTGCTATTAAGATATTTTAAGACTGGTGGTTTTCCAGAAATTGTTCTTGAACCTGGAAACTACAGGGAGATAATATCTTCCTACCTACAGGATATAATTTACAGGGATGTAATTAGGCCTTTTGGGATCGAAAAGACAATGGAGCTCGAGGGGCTTTCCACGTATTTGCTGTCAATTGCTTCAAATATTTTTAGCTCCAGGAGAACTGCTAAGTCCATCGGTATCTCTTTTGAGACGGTAAGAAAATATATTTCTGCGTTTGAAAAATCCCTGCTTTTTTACAGGCTCTCGGTATTTTCGCTTTCAAAGTTAATACAGATTTCTGAAAATATCAGTGAAAAGATTTATGTTGCAGACCACGGTTTTATTAATTTTGCAAAGTTTAGC
This sequence comes from Actinomycetota bacterium, assembly GCA_023488455.1. The sequence goes on from JAMDDV010000010.1 coordinate 127,338, forward strand.
TTCTCAGAGAGTCTGGGGGTAATTGCAGAAAACATAATATTTAATTACTTAAATTATAAATTTGGGAAAACCCTTGGTTATTATAGGGATACAAATTCGGAAATAGATTTTATCTATTTTGACGAACAGAGTACTTATCTAACCCAGGTAACATTCACTGACGATATAAATAAACGAGCAACTGCTGCAATTATACGAAATCAGCATAAATTTACTAATCCCAAAAACATCATAATTACAAAAAATATTTATGAAGAGAAAAACATAGATGGTATAAGATTTAGTTTTATACCATTATGGTATTATTTATTACAATAGTAATAAGGTAAAAAAAGTTTTAGCTGAAAATTCCTTGTGAAACTGCAAATTTTTATTTACCAATTGCAAGTGTAAATTAGTTCCTATTAGTGAAATATATATAAGTAATTAAAGTTCAACACAGGGCGGAGTAATATGAAGAAGAAATTCAGCCAGGTATATCAATTTAAGATTACACTTAAAGGTATTAAGCCACCAATATGGCGTCGAGTACAGGTTCCCGAGACTTATACATTTTGGGACTTACACGTAGCAGTTCAAGACGCAATGGGTTGGACTGATACTCATCTTCATGAATTTGAGATGTTAAATCCTTCCATTGGATTAGAGATGGAAATCGGGATTCCAGATGATGAATTTGAATATTCCATAGATATCCTTCCAGGGTGGAAACAAAAGATTGCTGACTGGTTTTCCATGGAGAGCAGGTTTGCAGATTACAGATATGATTTCGGTGATGACTGGAGACACAGAATAGAATTAGAGAAAATATTGCCGAGAGAAAAAGATAGAGACTATCCAATATGCATAAAAGGTAAAAGAGCATGTCCTCCCGAGGATTGCGGAGGAGTTTGGGGATATGAAGATTTTTTAGAAGCGATTGGGGATCCAAGCCATGAGGAGCACGAAGAGATATTGGAGTGGGCTGGTGGGGAGTTTGATCCAGAGTATTTTGACGTGAATGAGGTTATTTTTAGTGATCCAGATGAACGCCGAAAACTTGCATTTTGGTAAAAAGTTTGAGAGGAGGAGAAAAATATGGGAGCGATAGAAGTAAAAAAGATGTTAACTCTTGTGCCTGAATTATTGGAAATCCCATATTCAAGAATTTGGACATCATATGATAAAGAAGCCGATGTATTATATATTAACTTCAAAAAGCCCAGTCATGCAGATGATTCAGAGCTAACTGATGATGATGTAATAATCAGATATGAAAAGGGAGAGCCTGTAGGAATTTCTGTGCTTAATGCGAGCAAAAGGAAAATTGGCTAAGAGCACGATACAAACCACATCTTGCTGATGAATGTGTTTGGCTATTAGACTGAAAAACTTTTAGCAGGTGCTGTAGCCGCAGATGCACTTATCGCAGCCTTCTTCGTGAACCAGCGTTGCGTTGCCGCATTTCGGGCAGATATCACCACATATAGCTCTATTACTTGGATTATTGATTTTTTTAGGTTCGGTTACTCCTTCTTTAGCATCCAGGTAGTTTTGCAGAGCTTTAGCGATACCATCAGGTAGGGAAAGGACCTTCTGAGGACCAAAGCCGATTGAAACGCTGCCACCTATCCTTGAAAGCTGTTCGATTATCAATTTCAGCTTTTGGATGGCCAGGTCTGGATTTGTGGTCCTTAAATCTAAAGAGATCAGCCTTCCTATGGCCTCGGCCATGGCAAGTATATCTCCACCGGCTTTGCCCACGTTAAAGAAAGTCTCCAGTGGTCTTCCTTCTTCATCTTCGTTTATCGTGGCGTGCAGTGTGCCGACCGGAGTATCGATACCCCATGTACCTCCACGTCGGACAACTGGCAGCTTTCTCAAGTAGAGCGTTCCTTTCTCCTCAACCCTGGTGCCGCGGTCCAGGATCTGCTTCTTCCTGCTCCTATCCCTATAGATGGTCACCCCCTTGCATCTTTCCTTATAGGCGAGGAGGTATGACTTGATGACGTCTTCTGGTATTGCGTCCATTGGCATATTTATGGTCTTTGAGACAGCATTATCGACGCCGGAGTTCTGAAAGGCAGACTGCATCTTAATATGAGTCTCGAAGTTGATATCTGAAGCCACCGGGAACAGGCGCTGAATCTTTTCAGGGATATCCTTGATGCCTCTTAAGGAGCCTTTGTTTTCTTTGATTTTTTCGACGAGATTGTCTTTCCAGAAACCATCTTTTTTTGCCATCTTGACGAAGAACGGGTTAAGGTTAATGGTTTTTCCGCCATTGACAATATGTTTTTCGTAGAAGATTGCAAATAACGGTTCAATCCCGCTGCTGGTATCGGCGAGCATGCTGGTGGTTCCGGTTGGGGCGATGGTCGTCAGTGTCGCATTCCTTAACTTCAGGTTGTTATCTTTGAAATGCGGACTTTCTTTATCGTAGATGCTGCCCTTGAAGTTTGGGAACACTCCTCTTTCTTCAGCCAATTTCTCGGAGGCTTTTCTTGCTTCATCTCTTATGAAGCTCATAAGTTTTTTTGCGATGTTAAGTGCTTTTGGAGAATTGTAAGGGATGCCGAGCTGGATCAACATGTCAGCCCAGCCCATTATCCCGAGGCCAATCTTACGATTACCTTTGGTCATCTGCTCTATTTCCGCAAGTGGGTATCTATTCATGTCAATGACGTTGTCAAGAAAGTGCACGGCTTTGTGAACTACAGTTCTGATTTTTTTGTAATCGATCTCCCCAAACCCGTTTTCTCTCTCTATCACCATTTTCGACAGGTTGATGGCGCCCAGGTTGCACGACTCGTAAGGCAAGAGCGGCTGCTCCCCGCACGGATTGGTTGCTTCTATCTCTCCAAGCAGGGGGATTGGATTATCTTCATTAATGCGGTCAAGAAAAATAATACCCGGATCGCCCTTTTCCCATGCAACCCTTCCAATCAGCTCGAAAACCATCCTTGCGTTGAGCCTGCATTCAACTTCTCCAGTGTCGGGGTTAATCAGATCGTAACCCTCCCCCGACTCTTTTGCTTTTAGAAGCTCCTTCAACTCTTCTACCTTTTTCTCAAATTCGCCGATCTTATCGCTGTAGACTCCGGGTCCATCCAGTATCTGCTGTATCTCTGCGATGATTCTGTCGATGTTTTCTTTTTGCGGAGCTAAGCCTTGCGGCGCGAACTTGCCGTCTTTTTCAACCTGGGACATGAATTCATTTGTCAATGCAACTGATAAGTTGAAGCTGTTGACCGTATACTCCGAGCTTTTGACCATTATCCATCGCAGGATGTCAGGATGGGTGACGATCATCACTCCCATGTTGGCTCCTCTTCTATAACCACCCTGTTGAATGCGGTCGGTCACGTCAGCGTACATCCACATGAAATAGAGTGCACCCGAGGATTCGCGCCCCGTAGAGCGAACTATCGAGCCGCGAGGCCTGAGTTTGGAAAAAGAGAAGCCGGTTCCGCCACCTGTTTTATGCACAAGGATGGCATGAGTTAATGTCTGGCCTATGCTTTCTAAATCATCCTCCACCGGGAGGACGAAGCAAGCCGATAACTGCTGAATTTCACTTGCAGCATTGGCAATAGTCGGCGTGTTGGGGATAAAGTCAAGGCTGACCAGCATTTCGTAAAATTCTCTTCTTATTTTGTCTATATCTTCGGATCTATAGAGGATATCGGCGGTTGCTATGTTATGGGCAACGCGCCAGAACATCTCCTTTGGCGATTCGATCACCTCACCTTTGGGGTTTCTTCGCAGGTAGTTATTTCTTGCAATGTACTCTCCTGTAGCGGAAAGACGAGGCTCTATGAGATCGTCCGGAACCGGGGGTATGTTTTTGCCGAAATCCCAAAGATAGTTTTCTCCATTTTTCATTTTTCGCAATGATTCCCTCGCAATTTCTTTGATATGATCACTGTATATAGATTCAATGACATCCATCCATTTGAAGCCTGGCCTTACATCATATTTGAAAAACTCTTGCGGGGAGAACATGACCAGTTTATCTGAATCGTATAGAATTTTAAAAGCGGTTGCTGGATTTTCAGGGTGGTCATGATGAGTTTGGATGATCTCACAGATACTTTTAATAGTCATGGCATCAAATTCCAATTTATTTAAAAGCGAAGCCGCAATCTCTGGGCCCTTCTCGTACTGAACTTTTATGCTGCTTCCACCGATATCGTGCAATACGATTGCTGCAATTACGAGATCTTTTATTTCGCTCGGTATCTCGAAATTTTTCAGGGCAATGTCAAGTACTCTTTCTGTATGAGCGACCCCGAAATCATTCTTCTCCAGGTAAGGTTTTGCCAGTTCGAATAATTTTTCAATTTTGTTTTTTCTGCTCATCCCGGATGCCCTTTGCCTCAGTTTTTACAAGCTTTACAATATCTTTTAACATGTTTTTTAGTCTAACTCAAGATGGATGAATTTAAAAATGTCTTTAATAGAAAAGCTTGGAATTAAAAAAGGATTTAAGATTTTCATAGTTAACCCACCTAGGGCGTATAGTGATATGCTCAAGGAATTATCTGAAGACGTCTATATATTAGATATGTTAAAAGGACCGTTGGATTTTATTCATCTCTTTGTGAGTACGAAAGAAGAATTGAACTCCAAGCTTCCGAGTCTAAAGAATGAACTTAGTGTTAATGGTGCTCTCTGGATTTCCTGGCCGAAGAGAAAATCTGGTATCGTTACTGATTTAAATGAAAATATCGTCAGGGAAATAGGTTTAAGTAATGGCTTGGTGGATGTTAAAGTTATTGCTGTTGATGAAAATTGGTCGGCACTAAAATTTGTTTATAGATTGAAAGATAGGGCAATTAAAAATGAAAGAAAAGACAGGAAGAATGAATTTATGGGACGATTGGATTGACGCACAATAATTTTGATTACAGGAATCAAAAAAAGAAGATCATTCTTACATTTGTACTTAACCTTTTGTTTGCAACTGGAGAATTGATAATTGGGCTGATCGCAAATAGCCTGACCCTTTTGAGCAGCAGCGTGCACGACTTCTCAGATGCTGCTTCGCTTATTCTTTCGTTCATTGGGGTGAGATATGCAGAGAGAAAGCCAGACAAGAAAAAGACCTTTGGCTACAAAAAGATTCAGATAATCACAGCATTTGTAAATGCGCTGTTTCTTGTTGGGCTTTCAATTCTCATTTTCAGGGAAGCAGTGATAAGGTTGATCACTCCCAGGTATGTCGACAGCAGTCTTCTCATATGGGTTGCCGTAGGATCGATAATTATCAATGGTACAGCAGTTCTTGTGTTGAGGAGGGATCGAAAAAATCTAAACATCAGATCCGCGATGCTCCACCTGCTGGATGATTTTTTTGCTGGGACAGCAATTCTCATCGGTGGATTGGTAATAAGGTATACAGACTACTATGCTGTGGACTCGATATTGGCATTTCTGATTGGAGGTCTGCTCATCTGGGGTAGCTATGGGGTGATCAGGGAATCGCTTGATATATTACTTGATAGCGTGCCCAGAGAGATAAAATTTAGCGCGGTTCATGATTACATCAGAAATTACAACGATGAGATCCTGGATGTCCATGACCTTCATATCTGGGCGATAGGGGATAACGAAACTGCCTTATCTGCTCATATCTCTGTAAATGATAAGAACGTGAGTCTCTACCGTCCCATGCTTTCCGAATTGGAGGATAAGCTCCGTTCAAAATTTAAAATAACCCATGTGACAATCGAGCTTGAATCTCTTGAGTGTAAATCAGATGAGGTCTGTTCGAGCTAAAGCTTGTTCACAGATACCGATTGTCAATATTAGCTATGGCCTGGACTACATTGCTTTTGAATATTAATCTATAATTATAAATGCGCGCTCGTAGCTCAGTTGGATAGAGTAACGGACTACGAATCCGGAGGTCGGAGGTTCGAATCCTCTCGGGCGCGCCAGATTTTTAACTTCTCAAGCATTGATCTGCTGGCATCGTCATGTGAAAACGATATTTTAATCAATAAGCGCTTGGGCTATGCTGGCTATATCTCCTTTTAAGGCTTGACCGTGACCAGAAGCTACTATATTCACGGGCAGTTCTTTAACTTTTGCCAGTGCCTGCCGCACATATTCTGTCCTCCCAAGCTTAAAAGCCTGGACCATCTTAAGGGCTTCAGTTTGATCTCCTTCAGCAAAAAGTTGCCATTTCTGCGGTCCCATGAGAGCAAAGAGATCGGATGAAAATAGCACCCCGTCAGTTTCATCGAAAATCAGCATGCTGCCGGGCGTACAGATAAAGGGAGCAGCAATAAATCGCAATGTGTGACGCCCCAGGGAGATGGTATCCCCATCCTTTACTACCTGAATGTTTGCCTGCACACCCCACATTGGTAGCATCTTGGACTCATAATCTGAAGTGATTACTATTGCCTGTGGTGCTGCTTTCAAGATCTCTTTGAGTCCACCAGCATGGTCCAGATCGGCATGGGTTAGGATAATGTAGTCAATTTTAGCTGGATCTAAAAGATTTCGTATGTTTTCGAGCATCATCTGCACCGTGGCAGGTGGCCCTGCGTCGATAAGAGCACACTTCTCGTCCTTTATAATAAAAGAGTTAAGTGAGGCGCCAGGCGCTGGTTCAGGAAAATGAATTCCTACCCAATAGATATCATTGGTTAATATATTGTCCATTTAAACATTCCTCCTTGATTACTAAATGATTAAATATTTTAACATTTTATTATTAATAATTAGACGCATTTCAATATAAAAATGTTCTTACTCAGTATCAAAGATAAATTACAGCACTTATTGACCTGGCTAAATACCTGGTCAGAGATAATATAGCTAATAATAGATAGCCATAATGGAAAGCTTATTTCAGACTCAGGATCCGGAGGTCGGAGGTTCGAATCCTCTCGGGCGCGCCAGATTTTTAGTTAGAATCTTTTGTGCATAACTACACTTTTGGTATACGTGGTTCTAATAGCAGATGGATACCATCAAGAATTTCTCGTACACGCTCATTTGAGAGTGTACCAATCTTTTCTATGAGTTGACTTTTATCCACTGTGGTTATTTGAGAAATATTTACTACGCTTTTCTTTGGCAGGTTGGCTTCACCCTTATCGAGCAGAACGTTTCCCGGGACTTCTGCTCGTCTCAAATTAGAAGTTAATGCACAGACAACCACTGTATTAATACGACTCTTGTTAAAAAGGTTGTTTTGCACAACAACATTTGGATGTAAATAGCCTGGCTCTGAACCTAATGGTTTATCAAGTTTTATCCAGAAGATGTCACCTTGATTGATTACCATTCACCCTCTACAAGTCTGCGAAAGGAGTTTCCCATTTTTTCTAAAAGTTCTTTCTCCTCCTCATCTGGAGCATCGCTATAAGCTTCATTGATTTTCTCGAGAAGTCTTTTATCTTCATATTGGTTTATAAAATCTTTTAATGCCATGTTAAATATTTGGTTTTGTGAAATTTCCAGTTCATCGGCAATGGTTTTGGTTTCATTAAATATCGAATCATCAATTGATATACCATTTAGCTTTTTGAGTGTGGTGCGTTTGCCGTAGGTTTCGATTTTTTCAGCGATCCTATCAGAGTTGCCAGTGGTTAGTTCTTTTATCTTCTCGTAGGGCTTTATTTCCGCTTCACTCTCAAATTCATCAGTGAACTTTTCTAAAGCGATCCTTACTACATCTGAACGTTTGAGGTGGAGCCTTTTTGAGATAGCTAATATCTTGTTCACCAGCTCATTGGATAACCTTATTGTTATCTGCGATTGCATATCTATTGCACCTCTTTTGATTATTTTGAATTGTAAAATATCATAAATAATTACAAATGTCAAATTAGGTTTGCACATCTGAAAAATCAAGCAAATAGTTTAACCGTCACGTGCTTTGTGCTCGAGCTTTTAATTTCAAAAATTTGCAGGTAAAATGATTTTGGGTAAGGTCACGAGAAAATGAATTAATTTCTCTTGTTAATTAAGGGAGATCAAAGCAAGCATGACCAGAGAACAGATTGTGAGAAGGGTGCTGATATTGGTTGGTGTTCTTCTTTTTATTCTGTTGTCTGGTACCGTTGGTTATATTCTCATTGAAGATATTCAGCCGCTCGATGCTTTCTACATGACCCTCATCACAATTACTACTGTTGGCTACAGGGAAGTAAAAGAGCTAACCCAGGCGGGTAAGATCTTCACTATTTTCGTAATATTAATAGGAACGGGCACGGCCGCTTATGCGCTCGTTAACGTTACCGAATATGCTCTTTCGGGATATATTCTGAATCTGATCGGGAGGACCAGGATGAACAGGAAGCTATCTTCTTTAAATAATCATTATATAGTTTGTGGGTTTGGCAGAGTGGGAACCGAGGTTGTCAAGGAGTTAATTCATGAGAAGGTAAAGTTTGTCGTGATTGATAATAAGGAGGAAGTCAGGGCTTGCTGCGAGAAGGAGAATGTGCCGTTTATATTCGGCGATGCTTCGCGGAATGATGTGCTTGAGCTTGCTGGAATAAATCGCGCAAGGGGATTGATTGCTGCTGTCGATTCGGATGTGGAGAATCTTTACATAACACTTACTTCCAAGATAATGAATCCGAATATCGTAGTTGTGGCGAGGTCTGATTCCGATGAGAATGTGGAGAAGCTAATTAAAGCAGGTGCGAGCAGAGTGATTAACCCTGCCAGTATAGGTGGGAAGCGCATGGCTGAAGTCATGCTGCACTCCACCATAACTGATTTTTTAGATATCGTCACAAAGGGCGAGAAGATAAGCACGAGACTTTCGGAGATAGAGGTTCGCGAAAATAGCCAGCTTTCAAAAATGACCATAAAGGAAATAAGACATCTTTATAAACCAAGTCTTCTGGTGCTAGGAGTGTTGTGCGTCGATGGTACCTTCAAGGAACCGGATGACAACATAATGCCGCTGCCGGGCGAAAGGGTGATTGCCTTGGGTAAGCCAGAGCATCTTGAGAAGATAAGTTCTTTGGCCGAACCATCTGTAAATTGATGAGAGATTTCGATCCCAAAGATGAACATTTCATGGCACTTGCACTTGCAGAAGCTAGAATAGCTTTTGAGATAGGGGAGGTTCCTGTTGGCTGCGTCATCGTTTTGGGGGATAGGATAATCGCCAGGGCGCACAATCTTCGTGAAAAAAAGAAAGATCCGACAGCACATGCCGAAATCCTTGCGATAAGAAAAGCTGCGCGGAGAATGGGTGGGTGGAGACTCCTGAATACGGTAATGTACGTAACTGTGGAGCCATGTGCGATGTGCGCAGGGGCGATTTATCAGGCAAGGGTCGACAGGCTTGTATATGGAGTTGAGGATCCCAAAGCTGGTGCTATCAGGTCACTGTTCAACATTCTTGATAACAAAAAGATCAATCACCGGGTGGAAATCTCAAGTGGTGTGCTTCAGAATGAGTGCTCCAAGGTTTTGTCTGATTTTTTTAAAAATAGAAGAGACAAGCAGGGTTAACTTCAACTAACTTTTTTGAGCATGGCTTCTCTTGATAGTTTCTACCCAAAAATTATTTTTTCTGATTTAATAGTAAGGTCTCAAATGTGGAGAGATGGCCGAGAGGCTTAAGGCGTACGCTTGGAAAGCGTATGGGCGGGCAACCGCCTCGGGGGTTCGAATCCCCCTCTCTCCGCCAGGCAGGAAATCACCAATGATAGAGGACGCTTTTCTGGTAATCTAATCCAATAGTGGGGAGGGAGGACTATGAGCAATGGTTAAAGAAGACTGAAATGACAAGCTTGAAGGCACTGGAGATAAGCTCAGATATGATTGAAATTGCTAAAGGAAATGCAAGAGAGTATGGATTTGATGAATGCGTGGAGTATGTGAAAGGCAATGCGCAGAGAATGCCATTTGGCGATGAAACTTTTGATGGCGTTTTTACAAATGGTTCGCTTCACGAATGGTCACAACCTGAAGAGGTGTTTAATGAAATACATCGTGTCTTAAAACCTGGTGGAAAATATTTCATCAGTGATTTGAGAAGAGATATGAATTTTTTTATAAAATGGTTTATGCATTTTGCAACAAGACCCAAAGAGATAAGGCCTGGACTAACAACTTCTATTAATGCTGCATATACTCCTGATGAAATAAAAAATGTAATTAAATTAACTAGTTTGAAAGATGCTTATATAGCGTCAAATCCCATGGGCATAGAAATATACGGCAAAAAATTTTGAGCTATTTTTAAATAGAAATAAGAAGTCAAAAGATGACTTGAATATTAAGTTATTTTTGTCCATCTTCTCCATTAAATATTTGATCTTTCTCTATTCCCAGGACGCACCTTTATTTAAAACAAAAACGCTCAGGGCATGCATGATCAGGCCAAAGAATATGCTCGGTCTATTGTTATTGCAAATTTCAGCGGATTTCGTCTAACATATTTAAAACTGACGTAGAAATTCGCTTTAATATATGATTTAATGATGTTAAGTACTCACTTGGTATTTGGCAAAAAGTATGAAAATTATTGAGAATAATTATGCATTCATAGAGAATTGTTTTCATGAACAGTTTAAAAGAAAAGTTGGAATATAAAAAAGAGAGCCAATTACATAAGTACTTACCCTTATGAACCTGCTCTCATCGTGATGTTCTTATTATAGAAAAATGTAATTTTTTATCAATGAAAGGTATGAGTAGATTATTATATCCCTTGAGGATTAGAATTAGTGTGTATATGAATCTTTTTAGGGAGAGATGGTATGAATATTTTGGGCATTAAAACTTCAGAGGCAATGGCAAATGATATATGGTTTGATTCGGAAATGATGCACATTCGTCTTCTTGATGGTAGGGAAATAAGTGTTCCCTTAGAATGGTTTCCTAAACTGCGAGAAGCAACAAACGAGCAGAAAATGAAGTGGAGACTGATTGGCAAAGGTATAGGAATACACTGGGAGGAATTGGACGAGGACATTTCAGTTGCTGCACTCTTAAAGTGATATAACCAATCTTTCAGAAAAGCTTGAATTACTTCATCACAGTAAGCTTGGATAATGAGGCTCAACAAGAATTTTGCCAGCGATAATAATTCAGGGATTCATCCAGAGATATTGGATGCCATTGTTAAAGCGAATAGTGGTCATGCAATAGCTTATGGGGATGATTCATATACTAAATTTGCAATTGAGAAGTTTAAAGAGCATTTCGGGGATGGCATCGATGTATATTTTGTTTTTAACGGAACTGCGGCAAACGTCCTAGGGCTTAAAGTGGCAACTGAATCTTTTAATTCGATCATCTGCGCTGATGTTGCGCATGTAAATGTCGATGAATGTGGTGCTCCTGAAAAGTTCACAGGGTGCAAACTACTCACGATTCCAACCAGCGATGGTAAGATAACCGTGGATCAGATCAAGCAGGAGATGCACGGCATCGGTGTGGAACACCATTCTCAACCAAAGGTTGTATCGATTACCCAGTCAACAGAACTTGGAACGGTTTATACCCCCGAAGAGATAAGCAAGATTGCCGGTTTTGTTCATGAGCATGGAATGCTGCTCCACATGGATGGGGCAAGGATTTCGAATGCAGCAGCAAGCCTGGATGTCAGGCTTCGCGATATTACGTCTGATGTCGGGGTGGATATTCTTTCTTTTGGCGGTACGAAGAACGGCATGATGTTGGGCGAAGCTGTTATCTTTTTTAATAAAGACCGATCCCACAACTTTAAGTATATCCGCAAGCAGGGAATGCAGCTTGCTTCGAAAATGCGGTTTATTTCAGTACAATTTATCGCGCTTTTCTCAAATGATCTCTGGCTAAGGAACGCCAGGCATTCAAATGAGATGGCTAAACTTTTAGCCGAGAAAGTAGGCGAGATTCCACAGATAAAGATCACCCAGAAGGTGGAGGCGAATGCAGTGTTCGCGATGGTTCCTAAAAGATGTATTTCTACGTTGCAAGAGAGATATTTTTTCTACGTCTGGAGCGCTGAAACCTCAGAAGTCAGATGGATGACGACTTTTGATACCACGGAAGAGAATGTAAAAGATTTTGTGAACTGTATCAGAGCAACATTAGGTAGTAGTTAAAAGTGCGAGAGAATTTATATCTAATTTTATTTACATGAATTTGCTGGGAAAAATCCTAATCAAGACTTGAGTTCCCCACTCTTTGTCAAATATTTTGAAATACAGTTTTTATACTTAAAATTTTGAAACATTATTAATACAGATATTGACTTGTTTCTATTTTATTATAAAATTTATTGAAGGCAAACGTATGCCTTATAAAGAAATAATATTAATAGTATCCAAGTTGCATGTAACTAATATAAGTAGAGATGCGTTTATGCCAATATCAAAAAGCTTAAGGATGTTTCATACGATAAATCGCTTAAAAGAGAAGATAGGAGAATGGAGCAGTTCTTAGTAGGCACTGATATAGGCACATCAAGCACCAAAAGTGTAGTGATGGATGTTGAAGGAAATGTCCTGGGTTCACACGCCAGGAGCTATCCACTTATACAAAAAAAGAATTCAAGTGAAAAGTTCCCTGGTATTAAGGCTGAGCACAGGCCTGAGGAGGACTACTGGGATGCAGTTGCAGAGACGATATCTGTTTCAATACATAATTCTAAAATAAGCCCCTCGGAGATAGCAGGAGTTAGTGTAAGTGCTCTATCTCCTGCATGTATTATAGTGGATAAAGACCTGCGTCCCTTAGCCAATGCGCACATCTGGATGGACCGTAGGGCTACAGCTGAGTGCCAGGCTATTCGAGATGAACTTGGGGATGAGA
>JAMDDV010000015.1 GCA_023488455.1 Actinomycetota bacterium
GAAACATGGGCAGAAGAAGTAATGCCCGAAATCTGGGTGGACAATAGTCCTCCTGAAATCGAAATCACCGGATTGAGTGATAAATATGATGCAGAAACTAACCTGGTAAATATGGAAATTCTGGTAACTGATGAATCTGAAATATCCAAAACCGAAATAACCCTCGACGGTGGAGAGAAATGGTTCGATCTATCAAATCTTGGAGAAATGTTCGGCACAGTTGGTGAATTTTCTGCTGACAGCAGCGCGTTTGATGGCGGTGTTCAAATTAACCTAATCATGGAAATGTATTCGAATATATACTACATTGCCATCAGGTCAACTGATAGCGAAGGAAACCAGACCCAAACCGAAACAAGGACTGTCACCGTTGAAAACCCGATTCCTTCCTTACCAGAATTTCAGACAGGAGACAGAGGCCCGCTTATTCTGCTTGCCCTTATATGTGTTGAATCAACATGCCTAATTGTAATAGCAATAATCTTAATAGTCGTATTGACAACTATAAACCGCAAAAAGAACATCGCCAAAAAATAACTTCTGTCAAGACATATAAATATCCAGAAGTGGTTCGATTAAGAGACCGGAGAGGCCAAGCTCCCCTAAAATCTCCTCCACCTTATATTTTTGACCGTAATACCAGATCTCTCTCAACATATCACCGGCCTTCTTGTTTTCAAACCATGCCTCGCCGAACCTGCCCTCGAGATATGCTCGCAGCTGTGCTTCGAAAACCCAAGCCCTGAGGTAATTGGCGCAGTACATCGATTCATCCACATCTTTCAAATAGTTCTCGGCTGGATATTCAAGAAATGCACTTCTGTAAAGAATATCTTTATATAGTTCTGACTTGCCGTCCAGCGACGATCCATCGTGCAACCTGATCTCATACTGAAGCTTGGTTACATACCTCCTGAGCATCATCAGGTCGATTGCTTTGGAAAACGACGAATATCTGTCAGAATCATCGATGAAAAGCATTTTCTTAAGCCAGACTCTGTTTTTCAACAGATTTTCAAGGAGAAAGGCAAAACCCTCTGTCACCGAATTGTCACCCAAATACCTGAACTCAACTGGAAGTTTGGCTGAAACATTTGCAAAATGTTCCGCATGCCCTCCTTCGTGTAAAAAAGCCTGGTAATCATCCTGACCACCCGACGGCATTATGCAGAGATATATCTCAGAGGGGATCCTGACTATCGAGCAGAATGCGCGCGGAGACTTCTTTCCCCTCGCTTCAATATCCAGGATGATATTCTTCTGCTCGTTTAAATCTATCCCCAAGCCTTTCATCGTCTGGTGGAAACTTTCAACCAATCTATCCTTTTTAAAGTACTCATCAAACCTTTTGCCCCTTATCAGAAATGGCATGTCGCTTCTCTTTGTCTCTTTGAGCGAAAGGCCGATTTCACGTCTCAGAACCGCATCCATTATCTTTATGTAGAGCTCATTGGTCTTCCCCAGTATCTGATTCAACAGAACCGAGAGCTCCATGTAATCTATCTCCTTAAGCAGAGAGAACATCTCAAGGTAATTTTTGTACCCGAGCTCTTTTGTGATCTGATGGATCTTCGACCAGTAGTCCACAAGAATCGGGTTTAACTCTACGCTGGTGACTTCATTTCTCTTACTGTCAATCAATGCGCGCTTTTCCTGCTCTGGCTCGTTCATCTGCATAACAGAAGAATACCGATAGCTGACCTTCTCACCATCGATATTAATTGTCGCCTCTGCTTCCCTTGTGCTGAACCGATCCTTCTGCTCCTTCACTTTCTCCCCAATCAAATACTCGGTACTAAAGATGAGCAGTTGAGCCAACCTCCTCTTTTCTTCCTTATCATGCTCGGTCCTGTACAAATCCTTTATTTCGGAGTTCACCTCCACTGAAAAAAGAGGCTCATACTTTCGATACAGTGCCGAAAGGTTAAGCTCCTCTTTTTGCCCGGAGCAATGCAGGTAATATTCATAATCCATCTCGCCCAAAAAGCCCTCCACGCCGCTTCTGTATTTTTCCAGATCCAAACGATCCTCCCCGATCAAAATTTATAAAATTATAATTCAGCTATTATTTTATAATTAATTCTATGATATATAATAGCGACGTTCCCCCGATGATCGCCGATGCCATGCTTGGTAAACTCGCCAGATATCTGAGAATGCTCGGCATAGACATCGAATATAAAAGCGACTACGCAGACGATGAGATCATCAAAAAAGCTCTTATCGAAAACAGGTGGGTACTGACCAGGGATACGCTACTTATAAAAAGAAGGGAGTTCGCACGAGGCAAGATAAAATTTATCTTCATAAATAACGATTCTGTGCAGGAACAACTGCAGCAAATTTTTCAATATTTTAAGCTGGAAAGACAACTAAACTTCGCCAGGTGCATAGTGTGCAACAGTGAACTTGTCAAAATTGATAAAAAAGATGTCAAAGATGAAGTTCCTGAATATGTCTTTTTGACTCAAGAAACCTTTTATAAATGCAATAGATGCTTCAAGATCTATTGGAGCGGAACCCACGTAGAGAATATGCAAAAATATTTCAGTGAGCTAAATATTCCTGATCACGGGCGCTCCAGCGGGAGCGGCTAACTCAATCTTTCTCAGAATTTTCCTTACTTTCTCGGTAACCTCAAGCACGGATCTCATCTCAAGTCTTACTATTGGATACTCGAAATCATTCTTTTTTATATAAAACCCGTTATCAAGGTAGAGCTCAAGTGGACCTGATGGGTTTTCGCTGGAATTCCTCCTGGCGATCGCTTCTATGGACCTGATCCTCTTCTTCGATGTTTCGCTTATGATCGATCTGAGAAGCTCTTTACCGAGCCCCATGCCCCTGTATTCTTCAATTATGTAAAGACACGATATGAAAAGTGCTGACGAATCCAGGTGCCTGGAATTTCTATAAAGGGTCAAGCCCTTAAAAAAAGCTGGCAATCCGAACTGCGCATAGCCCACGGTCCTGCCATTCTTCTTCATTATCTTCCCGCAGCTGCCCCAGGAGAGTAGATAGCTTGAATACCATTCTTCTTTATAAAAGGAGACATCCCCTTGCTGGTTGTTCTTAAATGGAGCCGTTCCAGCTTCCCAGTATTCACAGGATTTACATGGATGTGGAATATTATTCAACTCTGATAAAGAGATATTAAAAATATTCCTGTATGCCAAACTATTCCCCGATCAAAAAGCTCAGAGCTTGACTACATCGTCTACAAAAACTCTTACCTCGTTGACCTTAACGGAAGATAACTTCTCGACATATTCCTTGATCTCTTTTTGTACAGACTGTGCAATCGAGGGAATGTGACTCAAAAATTCGACAACTATATGCACATCTATATTAACCGATCCGTTATCAAGAGGTTCAACTGTTACCCCTTTGCCGTACTGATGCTTGCCAAGCATACCCATTACATCATTTACTATATTGCCGTGCATTCCATAAACACCGGGTACCCTTTTTATAGCCCCGGCCGCTACGGTAGCTATGACGTCACTTCCAACCTCTATTCTATCATTGTCAGTATTCTTCAATTTTTACTCCAAAAATTTGCCTATTATATTATCACAAAATGAGTTGCGTGCCCTGTAGAACTAAGGTAGTATCATTTAAAATGAAAGAACTGAATTTCGATAAATGGAGAGTGCTATTTTCGGATCGTGCAGCCGGGATGCGAGCATCAGACATTCGTGACCTGCTGGATGTTGCCACGCGACCAGACATAATTTCGTTTGCTGGCGGTCTGCCCTATCTCAAACTCCTGGATTATGATGAGCTGGAACTAATTGTCACAGATCTGATTTCAGGAAATGGCTGTTTCTCATTTCAATACGGATCCACCTCTGGTTACCTCCCCTTGAAAAAATCGATCGTCGAGATAATGGCTGCAGAGAGAATGACCGTTTCAGAAAACAACATAATAATAACTGACGGTGGCCAGCAAGCCCTGGACCTGATTAGCAAAATTTTCATAAACCCGGGCGACACTGTACTCATGGAGGTGCCCGGATATACTGGCGCACTCGGTGCGTTCATCTCTTACCAGGCAAAGGTCATCGGCATCGAGATGGATAAGGATGGAATGAGAATAGACGAACTTGAATCGCAAATTGAACGGAGTTTGAAAAATGGCGAGAAGATCAAATTCATATACACAGTCCCTAACTACTCTAACCCAAGCGGGATTACCCTGAGCTTAGAAAGAAGAAAAGAACTCCTAAAATTGGCGAAAAAGTTTGACATCCTGATAGTCGAGGACAACCCCTACGGCATGCTCCGATTTGAAGGTAAGCCGATAGATAGTCTCTTCAGAATAGACAATGAGAACGTTATATACGTAGGATCCATATCAAAGATATTCGCCCCAGGTCTAAGAGTTGGCTGGGTAGCCGCACACGCTTCCATAATTGAAAAACTTGGACATGGAAAACAGTCTTCCGATCTATGTTCATCATCGCTTACACAGATGATAGCGCATGAGTACTTCTCAAAAACAGACTGGAGAGCTAACGTCACAAAACTGGTTAAAAAATATCGTGAACATAGAAATGTGATGGCCACCACAATCGACGATCTCTTTCCTTTAGAAAGTTCGCGATCCGTACCAAGCGGAGGCTTTTACATCTGGTCCACATTGCCAAAGTACATAAACACGACTGACCTCCTGGCAGAAGCAATTAACAATAATGTGGCTTTCGTACCCGGAAAAGCCTTTTACCCTGATGAGCTGGGTAAAAATGAGATGCGTCTTGCCTTCTGTACTGCTGAGCCCGATGAGATCGCTGAAGGGATAAAGAGATTGGCCAATATCATAAAAGATCAGATGAAACTGTACAGTTTATTGAATCCAAAGGACCAAAAATAAAAACTCAAAGCAATGTTCTCAGTCAACTTCTAGGAAGGAAATCTGAATGAAGAAAAAAATTGCTGTTCTGATGGGGGGCCGGTCGCTTGAGCGAGAGGTTTCCCTCAAAAGTGGACAAAGAATATCAGAAGCTCTCCTTAAAAAAGACTACAACGTAACTCAAATTGACCTCAGCGAAAATTTTGTTGATGATTTGATCGCTGGTAAATTCGACCTGGTTTACATTGCACTCCATGGAAAATATGGCGAGGATGGGACGATTCAGGAGCTACTTGACATTCTCGACATTCCCTACACAGGACCTGACGTATATGCCAATATACTGAGCTTTGACAAGATTCTTTCCAAAAAAATATTTCAAAATAACGGAATCCCAACTCCCAAATTTCACACACTGAGCGCTGAGGCATTCAAGGAGATGGGTGCTGCCAGCGCACTATCCAAAGTGGTTAAAAAAATTGGCATGCCGCTGGTTGTAAAACCATCACAACAGGGTTCAGCTCTGGGCATCAAAATAGTGAACAGCGAGGATGAGCTCGCAAATGCGCTGATCTCCGCACTAAGCTACGGCAAGAAGGTACTCCTCGAACAATATATAAAGGGAGTTGAGGTCGCCGTAAGTCTAATCGGCAAGGATAATCCAAGAATACTCCCAATCGTAGAAATTGCTCCAAGAAGTGGCTTTTTCGACTTCAGGTCAATGTACACACCTGGAATGACCGATTATTTCATACCAGCAAGATTAAGTAAAAAAGTACAGGAAACTGTTGCAAAACTTGCACTTAAAGTACACAAAGTGCTGGAGTGCGACAAATTGTCCAGGGTCGATATCATAGTCGGCGAGGACGATATCCCATATGTGCTTGAATTAAACACCAGTCCTGGCATGACTGAAACAAGCTTGCTGCCAATGGCTGCACAGGCTGATGGCATCGAATTTGACGATCTCGTAGAAATGATCGTCAATATGTCGATATGACGTTCTAATTTTAATAAACGTCTGATTCTCGAAAGATTTGAATTATGAGCAGGATTCTGGTTATAACAGATACTGTATCGAACATACCCGACGATATTCGCAATTCACTTGGAATTATACTCGTTCCCCTTCACATCGAAATTGACGGTAAAAGTTATAGAGATGCAATCGATATAGCTCCTGATACGATTTATCAAAAGATGAGAGAATGGTCAACGCATCCATCCACATCACAGGTAAATCCCCATGACTATCTATCAACTTTTGAGAACAACTTAAAATCCGATACCGAGGCAATCCTGGTCATCACATTAAGCAGTAAATTGAGCAGCACCTATATTTCTGCAGTATCGGCAAAACAAGCTTTTGAAGAAGCCCATTCTCAGATACGCGTTGAGGTGATTGATTCGCTCTGCGCTGCAATGAGCGAGGGCTGGATCGCCATCGAAGCGGCGCGAACAGTTAATAAAGGAGCAAAATTAGATGAAGCGCTGGTGAGAATTAAAGAAATCTCCAGCAAATTAAAATTCTACGTTGTCTTTGAGACACTGGAATACCTCAGGCGCGGAGGAAGAATTGGCCGCGCAGCAGCTTTCATGGGCTCGGCACTCCACATTCTGCCCATAATAACATTCTCTCCAGATGGCACAATAATTGGAATTTCTCGCGTTCGCTCAAAGAAAAAGGGCTATGAATGGATGATAAACCGAATTCGCGAATCGCTTAAACCAGGCCAGATGCTGCATCTGGCAGTGATGCATGCAGATGCAAAAGATGAAGCCCGGTGGCTATTAGAAAACATCAAAGCAGCATTCCCCTGTAGGGAGTGCTTCATAACCACACTTACACCCATCATGGGCATTCACACCGGACCAGGGCTTGTCGGGGTATCCTACTTCGCTGAATAATTCTTTGGTATAATTCTCACAAGTCCCTGTAGCTCAGGTGGACAGAGCACAGGTTTCCTAAACCTGGTGTCGGCGGTTCGAGTCCGCCCAGGGACTCCAGATACTTCTAAAAATTCTTGTTTACCAGGTATTTTTCTGTACTACTGAATACTACGAATATAGAGAAATCCTTAAAAAGCGCCTGTCCAGAGCACAGGTTTCGTCATGAAGTTACAAATACTAAACGAATTGTGAAGATCGTGATATAATACACAGTATCACATCAGTAATATCTTTGGGGGAGATATGACTAAAAAGATTTTTCCACTAATTGTCACTTGTGTACTTCTCTTTTCACTTACCATGGGATTATTCCCTACCTCTGCTTACTCAGCACCAACAAAAACAGTTACCGTTCCAGTTCAGTTAGCAGCTCAATCTATAACAATACAGGTAGTCAGCCTAACATCACCTATATACAGAGGATATAAAGCTACCTTAAAGATTAAAACAACTCCAGGAGCATACTGCACAATCACAGTCTATTACAAGTCCGGCCCAAGCACGGCCAAAGGACTAAATCCTAAAAATGCTGATGGAAATGGATACGTATCTTGGACGTGGAAGGTTGGTTCAAATACCACACCTGGCACCTGGTCAATTGTTGTAAAAGCTAATGCAAATGGACAAACTAAATCTATGACCATTCCCTTTACGGTACTTAAAAAATAGTAAGGTTTCTTTCTTTATTAAATTTCAGTATTTTTTGTAAATATATTGAACAACCGAAATAAGAACAGTTGGATGTAATATAAAGATTACTGAACATTAAAAATGAACGATCAAACCGAAAATCCCTTTAGCCAATATTTAGTAAATTTTAGAGGAAGTTACCGCAGAATTAAAAACGAATTAGATGAACAAAGCAAAGCGGATAAAGAAAAATTTGATAAATTCGGCAGTGAAATTTTATACGCGAGAAAAATAAGTAGAAATACATTATTTAGAATAATTATTTTTTCAGCAAGCATTATTGGTTTCTCGGCTACAATCTTTTCAATTCCAATTATACAGCCAAGTCTAAAACTCAATATTCTCCAATATTCCTGGTATATTTTTCTCGCTGAAATTGTTCTCGGTTTTCTTATCCTAATGTTAGAAGGGAGAATAAAATTTGCTATCACCTGGAAGAATTTCCAACTGAGCAAATATGGCTATCCATACAAATATTCCAATAAAGATAACTTGATCGCTTTTTTCATAGCTTTACTAAGTTTATTGCATCCAGCAAACCTTATCTTTAATAAAGCATACGAAAATGCAAAAGAAAAAGAATTTAAACAGAGAGTAAATGGCTTAGTTGTTATTAAATTAGCAGATTGGTTACATAGGCTGATTATTTTTGAGAACTTATTCTTTATTCTTTTTGTTTGTGGTTTGGTTTTATTAGTTCTAAGTTTCAAAATTAGCAAATAAATAAAAATGTTTGAGCCTTGGGAATTAATTGAAAAAGAAAATATCGAAGTCTTCTATACCGATAAGCAGCCTGAGAAAATTAATGCTGTTTATGATAGAGATGAGACTGGGGCAATAATCACTCTTAAAAAGGGTTTAGGTCGTATAGAAGAAAGATGTGTTTTATCCCATGAGTTAGGTCATCATTTTTTAAGTGCCGGCAATAGTATCACAACATGCTATTCACTGGTTGAAAGGATCAATTTAAGCAGAGCAGAAAAATGAACCAATGACAGGGTAAAAAACATTTGTTGCCTAAAGATGAATTTATTAAGGCACTCGAGATGGGATTGGAGGTTTGGGATATAGCTGAGAAGTTTGATATAACGGAAGAGGTTGTGAAGTATGCGAAAAGAATATATCAATAGTACTTATTTATAAAAATAGTGGAATATTATTAAATAGTATGAATTTTTAATAGTAATTCAATTTGTTCTGACCAAGGAGCTTAATTGAAGAACAATAATGATTTCTTTGTCCCCGCAGAAAAACTTTCATGCAGATTATTTGAAAGAGCGCTTGAGTGTACAGATTTAATTAGAAATGCTTACGAAAAAAATAATAAAGATAAACTTGAATCAAATAAATTTTGGTCTTTATTTTTTGACTTCCAATTCATGTTCCTACATATCACTGATAGACTTGCTTGCTCCATCCTTAGTATTCAAAATAGATCAAAATTTATGGATATACTAATTTATAGAACTATTGAATCCACAATTGATACTATATTCGCAACATCCACCCCAGAGACGCAAGATAGTTACAAAAAAACAATGTCAAATGACTATAATATATCTCAAGCTTTATACAGCAGATATGAAAATATATATCCAAAAAATGTCAAATCCTCAAAAGACACAGTAATAGGAGAACTTGGAAAAAAGATTTCTGAGAAAATGGGTTACCCCTTGGATATTGGAATTACACTGTGCTTAGACTGGTAGGAGAATCTCTGGAAATTTTAAAAATAAAAGATACTCTTAAAAATCTGATTTAAAATATCAATAGTCTGGTAGAATTATTTAATTGAATATGAAAAAGCAAAGAATAAAAAAATATTCTTATCATTTTTTATACCATCATTATAAAAAAAATCATAAAGGTTATCATGTCTTCAAGATCTTTTGAGGTCGAGGTTAATCCAGCTGTTCTAAAGTGGGCCCGAGAGAGTGTTGGGTTAGAATCTAAAGATGCAGCAAAAAAATTAAAAATAGAAATCGAAGATGTAAATGCATTGGAAAGTGGCAGTATAAAACCCAGGCTTTCTCAATTAAAAAAATTATCAATTCTATATAAAAGACCTCTTGCGGTTTTTTTATTACCAGAGCCACCAAAAGAGTATCTACCTAAAGATTTTAGAATTATTCCCGGTAACCTGCCACCGAAGCTTTCAAAAGAATCTCGCTTAGCAATAAGAAAAGCATTAAGACTTCAATCAATAGCAAAAGAATTAATGCAAGTTATGGGCTTAGATCCTACGATTAAACTTCCCAAAATAGATTTAAATACAGACCCTGAGTCATTAGCAATTAAAGAACGAGAACGGTTAGATATTCAATTCTCAAAACAACAAAGTTGGAAAAACACCTATGAGGCTTTTAGAGAATGGAGAAAAATATTAGAAAATTTATATATTTTAGTTTTTCGTTTAAAAATACCTACTAATGAAGCAAGAGGCTTTTCCCTCCTAAATGGAGGTCCTGCAACTATTGTTGTTAGTGGATCTGATTCTATTAATGCCAGAGTTTTTACATTATTCCATGAATATGCTCACTTGCTTTTAGAAAAAGCTGGAATTTGCCTACCTGATATTGTATATGGCAAGCAAAACTTAGATGATTGGCGAATTGAGGCATTTTGTAATCAATTTGCTGGTGCCTTTTTAGTTCCTGAAAATATTTTAAAAGAAGATACCGAGGTAAAGAGAATAATAAAAACCAACCAGATCCCCGAAGATGATTCACTTGAACAAATTTCACGAAAATTTAAAGTAAGCAAAGAAGTAATCCTAAGAAGACTGTTGAGCACAAATATAATTTCTGAAAATCAATTCAAAGCAAAATTAATAGAATGGGAAAATATAAAACCTATATTCAGAAGTGAAAAAGAAGGTGGATTCCAAAGGCCTCCTGAAAAAGTTTTATCCGAAAGAGGATCTTTATTTGTTTCATTGGTATTAGAAGCAAGAGAAAACGGAATTATTAATTACGCAGATGTAGCAGATTTTCTTTCAATTCGATTAAAACATTTTGACAAACTGGAATCCTTATTTATTAAAGCCGAATCTTTATCTTAAGTTGGTAAAAATTGCCAGATCATATAATATATTGTGTTGATTCAAATATTCTTATTGATCTTAACAGGAATTACCCAGAACAGGTTTTCCCTACGATTTATACCAAAATTGACGGACTTGCTAACAATGGTCGTTTTATTATTACAGAAAAAGTAAACGACGAAATAGAAAAAGGTATCGATGAGCTGATACCTTGGGTTAAAGCCCACAGTTATATAGTTGTTCCAATTGATGATGAACAAATCTCAATTGTGAAACAAATATTACAGCGATATCCCCAATGGATAGATATAAATAAGGAATCAGAAGATGCTGATCCATGGATAGTAGCTCTTGCTGTACAAAAAAATAGGAAATTACAAATAATTGCCCCTGAAAATAATTGTATTATAGTAACTAATGAATCCCAAAACTTGAAGCGATTAAAAATACCTTATATATGTCAAAACTTTGGAATTGATTGCATAAAATTACTTGAAATGTTTAGACGCGAAAATTGGAATTTTTGAAAAGATATAATTGTAACCAACATAAATCAAGGATCATTACATGATTAGCAATAACCATTCACCTACTTAATTATTGAATTATGATTTTTCATTTGTGCATAGTTAAAGGATTTAATTTATTAAATAGATAGCAAAAAGGACTGACATCAAGTCTCGTTAAAAGCACAGGTTTCCTAAACCTGGTGTCGGCGGTTCGAGTCCGCCCAGGGACTCCAGACTTGACAAAAATAGCTTCTCACCAAGTATTTTTATACTACTGAACACTACGATACAAATAATCTTTGAATTTATAGCTCAATAAGCCACTTCCAAGCAGTTCTATAGGTTATCTTTTTATTGCTAACAATTTCTTCGCCATCGTGATCAAGCGTAATTATAATTAGATCATTGCAATTCAGTTCATCTGAAGCCTCAATTAATGATTTAATTTCTCTTTCTTTTGTCTTTAAATCACTTAAATCTGCACAAACCTGTATTAAGCACCCTATACCTTTCCCGTTTTTCACAACAAAATCTACCTCGTGTTTTTTATAATTGCGCCAGTAATATAGCTCCATCAGAGGGTTTCTTATCTGCTTTTGTTTTAATTCGAGAAAGATAGTATTTTCTAGAACTTTACCTTTATCACTACTGAATCTGAATCCATAGACATTCCTAAAACCATTATCAACAATATAGGCTTTTCTTGGGGAAAGTACCTGTTGTTTTAAGGATCCTGAATATTTTTTTATTAAAAAGAAAAGATTTATATCTTCCAGGTATGCCATGTAATTTATGAGAGTTCTTTTTGTTATAGGGTACGTCTGTTTTATCCATTTGAAGAAAGAGTTTAATGAAAAATCTGTAGAAATATTTGTGGCAAGATACCTCATTAACTCTCTCATTAATCTTTGATTTTTTATGTTGTATCGCTCGACTAAATCCTTTAAAAAGGTTGTTTCAATATATTCTCTAAGAATTCGAATTTTTAATTCGCTGCTTTTTTCCAAAATTATTTCAGGAAATCCACCAAGCTCAAAATAGCTGTTTAAAATATTTATGATTTCAAATCTCTTTTGGGAATAGGCTATGTTTTTATTAAGTTCGATTTCCTTTACTTTCAATATTTCTTTGAAAGAGAAAGGCAGAATTTCATAATTGACTGCCCTACCCCTAAGGTTTGTTGCAATTTCCCTGCTAAGCATCTTTGATGATGAACCAGTCAAAAATACGTTGAATTTTTTTGTATCGTATAGTCTTCTTGTTGCAATTTCCCAATTCTTCACATTTTGAATTTCATCGAAAAAAATGTAATTAGTGGTATCCAAATTTTCAGGATATAATTCCCTATAACTTTCTAAAAGATCTTCTATTCCTAAAGCATCAAAGGGGATTAATCTAGGATCATCAAAATTTATAAAAAGTATTTGTTCCCTTTTAATATTGTTTCTTAAAAGTTGTTGCATCAGCAAGAATAATAGAGATGTTTTTCCGCTTCGACGGGGCCCTGTAATAGTTATTATTTTCATTGAATCCAAAGGTATTTTATAGTCCCTTGTAATAAGACTGGGAAATGAGAACTCCTGCCATTCAATTATTATTTGTTTTAATAAATCTTTATTCATTTTGTTTCATTTAATTTTAAACCATAATGATACCATTTTCATGGTAAAAAAGTATCATTAATGATACCATTTTACAAGTTTTCTTTTTGAAATTTTTTAGCATATCTGCATTTTAAGAACAGAACACAGTCTTTTAAATCTGGTGTCGGCGGTTCGAGTCCGTCCAGGGACTCCAGATTATAAACAGAGCAAATATTTCTTGCCAATTATCAATATCTTAAATAAAGAAGAAACGCAAGCAACGCAAGTCCAACTGCAATAAAAGCAAGATCGATCATCCGGAATTCAACTTTTTCACTTTTGACTATTATGAAGCGTAAGCTGGTCAGTGCATGAAATAGTAATAGAGGTAATAAAATGAGGTCAAGCCAGCCCCCAAGGTGTACATTTACAGCAATTTTTACATTAAACAGATATGGTGAAAGGTTTTCGAGTTTTACAGGGTGTCTGAGAATATAACCGGTCAAAAGATAAACAAGCGTTAGAGTTGCAAGTAATATTGCGCTTATTCTATTTATAATTTTCATATTTATTACTTGATTTGCCTATTCAAAAAAATTCTTATCCAGACTTCCGTCATTACTATAACCTCTCTGCTCCCAATAGCCTCTATAATCCGGGTTATCAGAAAGTTCGATTTTTGTAATCCATTTGATCCACTTATAGCCCCACTTTTGTTCAGCTACAAGCATAAAGGGAAAGCCGCGTTCCGGCGGAATTATAACCCCGTTCATCTTGTAAGCCATGATGATGTCATTCTTAATGATATAATCCAGCGGCAATGATGTGGAGTAACCATCATATGCATAAAAAATTACAGTATTTGCTTCCGGTTGTACCTTCGCTTTGTCAAAAACATCTTTAAGTAAAATCCCCTCCCATAGTATATCGACGCTCCATCCCTCGACACAGTTCAGCTTTACTTTTTTGGTATACTTAGGGAAATTCAGCGCTTCTTCGTACTTATAAAAAGCTGGGTTATCAATTAGACCTGAGATTTCAAGTCTATAGCTGTCTATATCAATATACTGGGGCCCCTTTATTGAATTCTCCCTGAAATCATCAATTGATGATAATTTTTCACCCTTATATTCTTTTATTTCCACATCTTTTAATTCTGTTGCTTGTGTCTCTTCGTTGACAGATTCCTGGGCACCGGTCTCTTTTGATTCAGCAGCTAAACCTGCTTGTTGACTTTTAAAACATCCAGACAAAAACGAGATTATTATTAACAAACATATTGATAAAGATAGGATTCTTAAAAACTTCATATTAACCCTCATTTTCGGGTATTTTTGATAATTATAATTATTCTTGTTTGAGATGCAATCTCTATCGCTTTTTAGGATTTCTGCTGCATGTAGCATATCTATATCTCTGATACCTTTTGTACCAGACAGCCTGAAATTTCTTGTGGAAAACTCCTGTTCCGCCAATAATATATTGATAATTGGCTTGAAATTAAAGATAGTCAGGGATCGACTGATAACGTGGTGGAAGGCATTGCCCGGTGGACTGGATCGCTTCCCGTGGAGAAATCTTGAAATCTCTCCATATAGAGCTCTGTTCTCAGAAATACTTTTGCAGCGTACACGTCGCGATATGGTAGCGAGGATATACAATGGTTTCTTTAAGAGATTTCCTTATGCCGGTGCACTTGCAGCCGCAACTGAGGGTGAAATCATCAATGAAATAAAACACATTGGCCTTACCTCCAAAGCACATCGACTACATGAGTTGGCTAAAATAACAATTAACAGTATCCCTGAAGATCTCAAGGAGCTGATCAAACTGCCAGGTGTTGGGCCTTATACCGCGGGTTCCTATCTCTCCCTCCACCGCAAGAAAAGAGCAATAATACCGGATGTGAATATGACCAGAGTGCTCGGAAGAGTTTTTGGATTCAAGTTTGGACCAGAAACACAAAACAACAAGAAGTTTCTAGATCTCTGCGAGAGAATGACACCAGAAAAGGAGTTTATGGAATTCAACTATGCGGCCCTCGATCTTGGCTATTATGTATGTGTTTCAAGAAAACCGAGATGCGAACGGTGTCCTTTAAGCCATCTTTGCTTCTACCACACGAACAACCATGCTGAAATTAAAAGGAGCATTGATGAGCTTATCGCTTAAATTACTAAAGAAAGGGCAACAATATGAATGCAAAAAATGATCCAGGGGAATGGGATCTCTACTATAAATCTCATGACGTAAAGACAATGCCGTGGTATTTAGAAGAGCTTGATGCAGACCTTGCACAGGAGCTAAAGGATAGAAACATCACATCTGGTACCTTTCTCGACCTGTGCACGGGGCCAGGAACACAGGCGGCGGAGCTTGCAAGATGTGGATTAAATGTAACAGGAACGGATATTTCACCTGCTGCAATAGAAAAAGCAAAAGATCTCTCAAGTGACGTGGAGTTCATCCAGGATGACATTCTCAAACCCAGATTGGAAAAACAGTTCGATTACATCTTTGATAGAGGATGCTTCCACGTGTTTCCACCTTCAAAAAGGAAAATCTACGTCAGGAATATTAAAAAACGGTTAAATCCAAACGGTATTCTCTTCTTAAAATGCTTCAGCAGCGATGAACCGGAGTCGGGTCATGGCCCATACAGAATCTCTAAACAAGAAATAAAGGACGCATTCAACAAAGATTTTCACATAGAAAAAATAAAAGACACTTTTTTTAAGGGAAAGACAGACCATGCTCCCAGAGCACTATTCGTTGTTATGAGGAAGAAGTAATGTGGAATCAGTCCACAAATATAATTTC
Organism: Actinomycetota bacterium; assembly: GCA_023488455.1. The sequence goes on from JAMDDV010000015.1 coordinate 15,448, forward strand.
TCCGCTCTTAGCAACCAGCAGGCTCCACCACCAGGTGGAAGGGTCATCTAAATTTGCGAGAATCCAGCTCGACCATTCAATAAGCCAGTAAGGTGCTCCAATTGCAACAGCGGTGCTGAGCTCCTGAGTCACTGCCAGCCTCTCTAATACTACTATCGGGACATCCAGGTGTCTGTTAATTACATGGTTGAACTCATGTGAAAGAATAATGGCAATCTCTTCAATTGAATATGTCGGATCGGGGTTAATCCACACTGTTCTTCCCTCAGCCATGCCGCCATAAATATTCTGGTACTGCAGGGGGAGCTCAAGTATCTTTTTAACTTTTGAATATTGAGCGTAAACAGCAGAGTCTTTCGCTGCAAGCAGTGCAAGTGCTGCCTCTATATTCGCGATAAATTGAGGACTTCCGACGACCTTGCTTTTTCCGCTAACCGCAGATTTAGTTGTAAATGATGCTACACCGAGCGGCTCCCACTGCCCTGTGTTTACGGAAACGAGGATGCTGTAAGTGGAGTTCGCAATAAGATTTGAAGTGGGTATTACTGCCTTTGCTTTGCCCCTGCTATTTGTAATGGCAACTATGCTATTAACAATGCTTCCATTTGAATCTGTGACGTCAAACTTGACTTCAATATCTTCTAACTTTTTGCCATTCTGTGTAATTACCGCTTTGATCTTTAATTCTTTTCCGATCTTTATGGTCGTCTTTTTTAATTCAATGTTTACGGAAATACCTGATGTAGTCTGCGCATAAGCTCTCGCAGGAGCTGTTATGCCTGCAACTCCCAATGCCAACAAAAAGAAACACGTGATGAGCATTGCTGCGGTAACTCTTTTAGGCAGTCTCACTATTCGGACGGGAATGAATTTAAAAAAAGACATTTAACGCTACAGCATCGTAATAAATTTTTCCACAAGATTGGGATCAAATTGGGTGCCAGCACATCTCCTTAACTCAGCTACTGCGTCTTCATGTGACATGGCTTTTCGGTAAGGTCTATCACTCGTCATTGCATCGTATGCATCCACTATTGACAAAATTCTACAGGAAATAGGAATATCCTCCCCCTTTAAATTCAAAGGATATCCCTGGCCATTCCACCAGCGGTGGTGATAAAGTATCAGATCAGCAACATGCGAGAGCTCTGGATTATACCGTGCTATCCTGTAACCCACGGTTGGGTGTTCCTCTATTCGCTTTCTCTCCTTCTTGTTCAACGGACCTTTTTTAAAAAGCACGTTATCGGGTATGACCACCTTCCCCAGATCGTGAATCTCGGCTAAAAGAACGAGCTGCGATACCTCTTTTCTTGTCAGGCCAATTCTCTCGCCTAATGCTCTTGACATTTGCACCAAACGCGAGATATGACCATCGTCACTGTAATCCTTCTCCGCCATAAGCGCGCGTATAGCAGTTAGTATTATTTGTGCTGATCGTTCAGTCTGCTTCGATTTCACGTAATACATGTTGGTATCAGCCCTTTTATATGTTTCTATCAATGAAGTTTCTTTGTCCAACGATGTCGATATACCAACGGATATGCTTAACGGCAGATATTTATTGGACTCATTATAGGTCTCTATTCCCGCTTCAAGCCTTCTGCATAACATATGACAAGCATTTGCGTCTGTATGGGGCAGAATGATTGCGAACTCATCGCCGCCAATCCTGGCAGTAACATCAGATTTGCGAAATGCGGATACGAGAAGACTGGCGTAAGACTTTATTAGCTCATCGCCTTTGCTGTGCCCCATTGTGTCATTAATGAGCTTCAACCCATCTAAATCCGTGCTTATAATGGAAATGGGGTATTCCCTGCTGCCATCAAGACGGGCGAGTTCATCATTGTAATACGCACGGTTGTATAACCCGGTCAACGGATCCCGCATGCTGAGCATCTTTAACTGCGTTTCCAGCCGCTTCCTCTCGCTGATATCCCTGAATGTGGTCAGGGCATACTCTACCTCTCCATCGACATTGAAAATCGGAGAAGAGGAAACCTCAAGCGGGATAACCCTATCAGAATGTCTGATCTCCATATCATCAACAGTGATGCTCAAGCCCTCTAGTGCTTTCCTCAGCGGACTTCTGTCCTTTGGGTAAAGCTGATCTGTCTCGGCTAAATGCGCATTGTCAAAATTAACCAGTTCCCCTGTTGTTGAGTACTGGTTTATATCACTCTGAAGTATCTCTTTAGAAGTTTTGTTCTGGTATATCGGTGTTCCATTTTTATCTACTGCGAAAACTGCCAGGGGCAATCCCTCCAACAGCTGACTAAACATCTTCTGGCTATTTTGCAAAGCATTCTCGAAAAGTTCGCGCTCGTTAATATCACGGACATTTATAAGAACGAACTTTTTATTCGATCTGCCCAGAACTGCTTTCCCTTTTCCTTCCACATTGCACCAGGACTTATCCTTTCTTAGAAGCTGACACTTAATTGAATAGCCGGTACCAGGATTCTGCAGGGCCAGGTCGTGGATTTTACGAACATCTAAAATATCTCTTGGGTTGGTGAAGTCAAAGATCGACTTACCGGTTAAATCCGATTGTTTATATCCCAGAATTTTCTTAACCGACGGACTGATATAACCAATAACTCCATCCTTATTGATGATCGTGATTATGTCCAGAGAATTTTCTATCAATAGTTGAAATAGTTCGAAGCACTTTTTTGACTCATTGCTGTAATAATCATCGAAATTTTGCGACACTAATTCAGACAACAACCTATGGACACTAAAACGGGAATTTGAAGTCTTCTTCAAATCTTCTGGTTTAAGCCTCTCCTTATCCCCCATAATTACCTCCTTTTACAAGAGGTTACCAGGTGAATTATGCAATAAATACTGAAAATTTCAAATATTTTTGAGGAAGGATCTTAATCATCATTCAACACAACTACCGTTGCGCAAATCCTTTATCATCACGAGCCATTCTCCCTGGCTGTCATACCTCAGCGACCTACCAAACTCTTTCCTGGTTGCCAACCTGACGATAAATCTATTACTCGGGGGCGTTTTCATCTATTTTGATTGAAAAGCTCCTTGCTGGGGACCTGAGGCCCCCCATGGAATCCACTGTGTTATTTGATCTGAACAGCTTGATCTTCTCGCGCACGGCTTCCTTCACAGCATCTCTCGATGGAGCCAATATTTTCCTTGGATCTGCTTCATCAGGCATATCCGCCAACGATTTACGCATAGTTTTAACAAACGCTAACCTCAGATGCGTATCAACGTTGATCTTTGAAATTCCATAATCCAGGGATTTGACAATCGACTCATCAGTTACTCCGGATGACCCATGCAGAACAAGCGGAATAGCGGTATTCTTCTTAATTTTTTTAAGCCTCTCAATATCCAGGGTGGCACTCTGCGTTCTCATCGCATGCACAGAGCCTATTGCTGGGGCTAACGAATCTATACCAGTTCTTTCCACAAAATCAGCTGCCTGATCAGGGTTTGCCATAAATGCCTCAACCTGCTCAGGGGTATAGCCATCGGTAATCTGTACTATACGGCCAAGCTCTCCTTCCACAGGTATGCCGCATGCATGAGCTATTTCAACGACCTTTCTGGTTATCTCAACGTTCTCTTCATATGGTCTCTTGGACCCATCGAACATCAATGACGTAAACCCCGCCCGCAGGCACACGATATTCTGCTCAAAATCGGTCCCGTGATCCAGGTGCAGTACAACCGGGATATTTGCTTCTTCCGCAGCTATCTTGACCATGCCGGTAGCGAAATACAGTCCTGCGTATTTGATAGCACCCTGGCTTATCTGCAATATGACTGGAGCCCTCTCCTCCATCGCGGCATTAACTATTGCCTGCACTATCTCCATATTGTTCGCATTGAAAGCTCCAATGCCATAGTGATTTTCGTATGCTGCTCTCAAAATTTCTTTACTGGTTACAAGTGGCATTATCTTTCCTTCCTCTTCGTAAAATTCAAACAAACAGTATATAACAAATTACTCTGTTTGATAGATTTAAATCAAATTTTTTTAACAGGCGCGTGAACCAAGACGGTTTGCAAGGTCATAAAGCTCCCTGTTAACAGTGCTTATTCCTTTTGATGCAATCTCAAGCGGGACAAGCTGGATCCTTCCGTTAATGAATGCGACCATCTTATCGAACTTTCCAGCATATATTGCCTCAACAGCGGCAGTACTCATCATCACCGAAATTATCACATCCTGTTCTGCAGGTGTCCCTCCCCTTTGCAGGTAGCCCAAAACCGTCACTCTTGGTTTAATAGATATTACCTTATTTATCTCATCAGCAAGAGCGAATGCTATACCTCCCAGCTTAATGTTTCCAAAATTATCCACCTCATCATACAGTCCCTTAGCACCAGATACCTTAATTGCCTCAGATACTATGATGAGCGAGTGCATCTTGCCTCTCGCTCTGTTAGTCTTGATGAGGTTGCATATATTATCAAGCTCTACTTCAAATTCGGGGACAACGACCATATCCGCCCCGACCGCTAAAGCGCTATAAACTGCAAGCCAGCCCGAATCCCTCCCCATCACTTCCACGATCATTTCGATCTGGTGGGATTTATTAGTTGAGGTAACCATATTTATTGAAGTAACTATATTTCTTATTGCAGACAGAAACCCGACGCAATACTCCGTCCCAGGGATATCATTATCAATAGTTTGCGGGATGCCGATTACTTTTAAGCCTTCCTTGGCCAACCTGGAAGCCACCGAAAGCGTATCGTTTCCGCCAAATGCAATCAGGCCCTCAAGGCCGATCTTTTTTATGTTTTTCCTTATCTTATCGAGTGCGCCCTCTACCTTAAAAGGATTTGTCCTTGAGGTACAGATTAAAGTCCCACCTGTGTTGGCAATCTCCTCCACATGGCATATGTCAAGCGGTATGATGTCACCCTCTATGAGCCCCTTCCAACCACATCTGATGCCGACAACCTCACCACCACGATTTCTGACATCAATTACAATCGCCCTTATCCCATCGTTAATAGCCGAGGAGTCTCCCCCACCAGTCAAAATACCTATCTTCATTTCCTCTCCTGTTTTTGGCAAAATTTAACATATTTTATATCATATTAATATGATAAAAAGAGGGCAATTTATGCCCTCTTTTTATTCTTAACCTTAGCTCTAGTATTGAATATTTTTACTGTTCTATCTTAATAGCCCATTCTCCATCTGCTTCTATACTCATAATATAAATCCCTGGGCTATCTATGCCTATAGCTTTATCTCCCTCAAAATTACCAATCTCATTTGCTAATAGGTCAATATAATCACCATTACTGTCTAATAATAGAACTGAAAAATTACTTTCACCTTTATGCTTCATCTCAACTTTCATTAACCCGCTGCTTAGCTCTAAAAATTGACTTATTGATTGACCTTTTCCAGATAGCTCAAGAGGAGTTTTATCTCCGGTAGAAGGCCTTGGTTGCTCAATCTTTAATGTCCAGTTTCCATCTGCTTCAATATCACAAATATATTTTCCAGAAGATTCTATGCCAAAAGCTTTAGCACCCTCATGAGAACCTATGACATTAACAAGTAAGTCAACATATTCACCTGCATTATCCATTAATGTTATTGAAAAATTAGAGCTTCCATTATGGGTCATTTTGAAAGTTACTAGGCCACTTTCAAGCTCAAATATATCTGTTGCACTTTTCCCTTTACCTTCAAGTTCATAACTTGGCAGTTCTATTGGTTCAGTTTCAGGTGTGGTTTCAGTCGTAGCTGCAATTGTTTCCTCGGTTTGGACAGCTTCCTCACTTTCTTCTGCATTTGTAGTTTCTGTTGCTTGATTTGTTGTTGTTGTTTCAGTAGTTGTCGAACTACAGGCAAGCGGAAAAATTGCCATGGCAAAGGCCACGATTAATGAAATTAATAAATGCAATTTCTTTTTGTGCATTTTTCTCCCCTTCTTACGTTTGTAATACCATTTTAACATTATGATGTGGATTAGTTGCAAAATAAAAAAAGAGGGCAACTAAACCCTCTCTATTCTAATTTTAATCTTACTGTTCTCGCTTAAGCCCAATGATTTGGCAACATAGCTGTAAATTGGTAGTCTGCCAAAATGAAATACCTTCTTGTTGTCACCATCTTCGACCCAATGATCAACATTATTCTTAGTTGATTTCTTCTTTAAGGTAACTTCAAATTTTTCTACTTTTTCAACTACTTCTTTTTTATCAATATTTTTGGTATCTGGTTTTGGCTCCATATTCTTTAGCTTTTCAGATAATTTAATCACCTCCTTGGGGGTTTCTACTTTGTCGGGGTAGAAACCAATGCTGTCAATAGATACTTCTTGTGGTTTGGTAGTTTTGGTTTCGGACATAAGAATACCTCCTATTTTTTACTTATGATCTTTTTCTTTATTGATTAATAAGGTTTTTATTTTATGATGCTATATTGGTATAAATATTTTGTTCACAAACAATTTTCTAAATTTAAAAATAGCAAAAAAACATTGGGTAATTTTTATTAAATTAACTTTGTATAATATTTGTAGTAAAATTAATGAAATATAAGTAATTTATTGAAATTTTGGACTGTTTATTTAGATAGATTATTTTTTGGAGTTTATTAAGATGAATCAAAATGAGAATTATAAAGTTAAATTAGAATCTAATATAAATAATTTAGTAAATAAAAGAAATTCAAATGCCCTTTTGATTTATATTACTGGAGACAAAAGACCAACCGATAATTTTGGTGCACAGGTTCATCCAGAAGTTTTGCCGATATTTTATGAACACCTAAAATTAATTGGTAAACAAAAAAAGATATCATTGCTCCTATACACTACTGGAGGTGCTCTTGAAACACCATGGGCATTGGTAAATTTGATTAGAGAATTCTGTTACGAGTTTGAAGTTTTAGTTCCGTTTAAAGCTTTTAGTGCTGGCACCTTAATATGTCTAGGTGCTGATGATATTTGCACCACTTCCTTGTCTTTATTTACCCCCATAGATCCAACAGGTACTTTTTTTGATGGAAAACAGAAGAAAAGTGTACAAGTTGAAAATATCGTGGAGTTTATTAATTTTGCGAAAAAAAGAATAGGTTTAAGAAGTCAAGATTGTTTAAAGGAGGTATTAAAATCTTTAGTGAGCGATACATCTCCCCAAATATTAGGTAATATACATCGAACTTATATTTTAATTAGACAATTGGTTGAAAAAATGATTTCTTTGCGCATAAAACCTATACCCTTAAAACAAAAAAATAAAATTAAAGAAAATTTGACTGAAAAACTTTATTCTCATCAACATTTAATAAACAGAAAAGAATTGGTTAAAATCGGATTTGTGAATATGATAGAGGAATTAGAAACTAGTCAAGAAAATGATCTCTTAAATATTTTCGATTATTTTTCAGCCAAAATGGAATTGATGGATGAGTTTGATCCTGCGAAAAAACTTGGATCTAACAATCAATTTATATTCAAATTGCCAAGAGCAATTATATCATCGAAAAAATTAACACATACATACTCTTCTGAATACACAATAGTAAGAGATGAAACGCAGCCGGGTTTGAATATCTTCTTAAATGTTAAAAATCTTGGATGGCAAAAGGAGGAAATTTAATATGGAATCAGATACCTCTAATATTCTTAATGACCAGCCTGAATTTAGTAGTTCAGTTTCAACACTCGAAAATCGAATCGATACGAGTGAAGAAGTCCCTAGCAATAAAAGAATTTTTATTTCCGGAGGACGTGAATATTTTTCAGTAAAAGAAGTAATAACATATAAAACAACTGAAATAAAAGTAATTGATGGTATCCCATATAGAATAAAAGGAAGCATTATTTCAAAATAATATAATGTGTCAAACCATAATTTATTTGATGAAAATCCAAGAGTAGACATAATTATTCAGGGAGATATATATCCCGAAATAGACTTCTATATTTTTAATAATTTTTCTTATAGCAAAAATCCTCATATTAATTCTATTGCACATAGAGAAAAACGCTTAGCTGTTGTTATTTCACAAACCTGTGATATTTTTGATAGCGATAATTTATTTATATGTCCCATATTTACACTTAACGAATATATAAATAGTGAAAGTAATATTAACAAAGCAAAAAGCAATGTTGGTTTAATTAAATCTAGAAAGGGTTTACTTGAAAAATTTTTTCTGGGGAATCTTAATGTACAAAGGGAAAATTATACTACTTATGATGAATTTTATATTGATCTTAAAATAATAAATACAATTGATAAATCTTTATTAAATCCAATAGAAAAAATTGCTTGCCTCTCAGACTGGGGGAGGCATCACTTATGCCATCAGTTATCATGGTTGTTTGGAAGACCAGTAGCAAACTGGACATAAATATTTATTAAAATATTTTAAATTATCTCACAAGTCCCATGTCTCCCGGCTCGAGTCTGAGGCTCTCACTTTAACCCTCACGGTCTAGTTGCTTTTCATTTCCCCGCCTTGTCCGTCTTGGTATTGACCGGTATTTAATTGTCAAAGTTCTTTAAAATAATTACTAATTAAGTAGTAATTAATTTTGGCGAAGTCTCTTACAGTTCTTAACAAAGGTCAAGAGAAATTAACAAAGAGTTTAAGAAAGATTTATAGATTGAATGTTGTAAAAAATCTTAATGAATAGATAGAAACTAATAAACCTATTATTCATTTGATATATTTTGCTCAATGGCGAATTCTTCCCATACCTGCGCTGCGTTAGTTCCCAATACAGCCCTATAACCATCATCGCCAGATACTATATTCATTAGTTCTACTCCTTCTCTTACGGTAGAGCCGTGGAAGATACTTACATAAAAATTAATAAATGCAACAAAATTATTGACTTGAAAAGGAGATTCTGAGCTAGAGACAAAAGCATTAAAAGGCATGTTTCCATTTTCATCATAATATGCTTCTTTAATAAAGTAGAAGCCTTTGCATGCAGAGATACACAACAAATAATTATTATTTAAAGCTTTACTTATTGGAATTAATGCATTTTTTAATTCATCCCAGAAAATGAAACTATCATCTATTAAACCAATTGCACCCTCACATCCATGAGCAATAATATGGATTATGGGTTTGCTGTTATTTTTCATCAGATCGCAATCTAAAAGATTTTGAAAAGTATTAAAAAAATTTCGCTTATCTGGAACGAAGTTATAAGAGCATCTTATTTTTAGAAATTTTAATGCATTTGCAAGGGCTTTACCTTCGGTTAGACCTTCTTCCATATCCCCAAGACTGGGTGATTCGATTATATATACAAAATATTTTACTATCCTATCTTTCCAGGGTTTTGTTATTTCGTCATCGTTGTATTCTTCCAATTAAATTAACCTCTTCTCTATATGCGCGTAAATATATCTTTAGAAAATTAAACCTTCTTTATTGAATAAAAACGTCTAGTAGTTTATAATAGCACCACACATTGAATACGTCAATGATGGGTGTTATAAGAGGTATGTGATTAGATGAAAGAACTAAAAAAATGTACAAAATGTGGTGAGCTTAAACCATCTAATACTAATAATTTCCGAAGAAATAAGAATTCAAAGGATAAACTTTATTGCTGGTGCAAATCATGCTGTCAAAAATCCTATCACGATTATTATTCTGTACCAGAAAACAAGGAAAAAGCACTTGCTGGGAATAAGAGGCGTTATCAAGTTTATCGTTCTAATCCATCGGTTTGGGAGGAGATGAAAAAGAAACAAAAACAATATTATGAGAAATATTATTCCAAACAAGAAAATAAGGATAAGGTCAAGGCTCGAAGTAGACAAAGATACGAAAAAATAATGGAAGCTTATTTGGGAGCTATCAAGGAGACAAAAGAAAAATCGGACTAAAGCCTACGAGGATTTGGTAGGCACATAAAGAGGGGTTAATGTTAGTTAAATTGTCAATAAGTTTTAAATACTTGTAATACAAAAACAATATATAAAAAAAGACCTGGATGAGCCCAGGTCTCTATTGAAAGGATTTCAACATGTCAAATAATAACGAAAATAAGTTAGAAAATCAAAACAACCTAGAAGCTGCACGATTCTACAATCACATGGGCTTTAACGTGATACCGGTTCATAGTATAACCAAAACAAATGATAGAGAATTAAGATGCTCATGTGATAACTGGAAGAACTGCTCATCTCCAGGCAAACATCCAATAATTAACTGGACTATAAATACCAAAATCAAAAGGTAACAGAGGAAGATATCCTGAACTGGTGGACAAAATGGCCATATGCAAATATTGGTATTGTTACAGGAGCAATCTCAAATCTAGTGGTTATTGATGTTGATGGTGAGGAAGGATTAAAAAGTCTACAAGAAGCGGGAATTGAGTTAGAGGATACTGTAATAGTTGAAACAGGAGGAGGTGGATTTCACTATTGGTTCAAATATCCTGGGATAAGATAAAAACAAAAGCAAGCATATTGAAAAAAGTTGATATTCGCGGTGACGGTGGTTTTATTGTAGCACCTCCCAGCAATCACATATCCAGTGGGAAGTATAAATTCTCAGCAGGTAAAAACCCCAAAGAAATCAAGATGGCTAATTTTCCGACTGATATTTTTATTAAAGCCGAAGATAAAGAAGTATCTCCAGTTTTAAATTCAGAATGGGATCAAGACATTTTAGAAGGTGCCAGGAATTCCACAATTACACGATTTGTGGGAAGTCTTTTTGCAAAGGGAATTGATAAAAAAACAGTACTACTAGCTGCAAATGGACTAAACACAAGCAAATGCAAACCTCCGTTATCGGAGAATGAAGTTAGGGCAATTGTAAATAGCATTTCCAATGCACACTACAGTAAAAACAAAGAACTCACTACAAGAATAGAGCCCGAGGGAATTACTGCATACGATTTATTGAATAAAAAATTGCCAGAAATGAAATGGGCTATACTTGGTATACTGCCTGAAGGACTCACCATATTAGGTGGAAAACCAAAAACTGGAAAAAGCTGGATGGCACTTTCAATAGCAATAGCCATAGCAAGAGGAATGAAAGCATTGGGTAAAATGCTAACCAAGATGGGAGATGTTCTATATTTAGCATTAGAGGATGGTCTAAGAAGATTAAAAGATCGCATTGATAGACTCCTACCCATAGAAAATTTCAGTTATGTATCAAATGAAGACGGCAGGGGTATAACTATAAAAAGTGGCTGTATTCCTGAAGGTCCAAGAAACCTCCATATATTCACAGAATGGCCAAGAATCGGACAGGGTGGAATCGAGCTAATGGAGAAGTTTTTAGATAATCACCCCAATACTCGACTAATAGTTATAGATATTCTACTTAAAATAATGCCAATTAAGGGTAGAAAATCCAATTATGAAGAAGACTATTTTTCCATAGAAGAACTTAAGAAATTATCTCAAAGAAGAAATGTAGCAATCTTAGGACTTGCCCATATTAGAAAAGCACCGTCAGATGATCCTTATGAATTGATAAATGCGACTTTAGGACTTGTTGGGAGCGCAGATGGCGTGATGGTAATCATGCGTCAGAGAAAAAGCAACTCTGCTAGCTTATTCGTTGGAGGCAGAGATATTGAAGAAGAAACCGAGTATGCAATTGAATGGGGAAAGGAATCAGCTACATGGACTATTGTTAGTGAAAACGCGAAAGAATATTTCATGAGCAAAGCCAGAAAAGAAATTTACGATTTCTTAAAAGCAAAAGGGCCATCATCACCTAAAGAAATTGCAGAGACTCTTGGTAAAAACCAAAGTACTACTCAAGGGAATCTTAGCCATATGTTGAAAGATGATGAGATAAAAACCAATGGTAATGGGAAATATTATGTAGAATAAACTAATATTCATAAAGCTCATAAAGTCTATAAAGATCATAAATATCATAAATCCTTAAAGTCTTTATAGACTTTATGCAATTTATAGTCTTTATGCTCTTTATGCTATTTATAGATTTTTTATTTTTATTTTTTTAAGGAAGAATAATTGAAATGCTCCCCTTATTAGACTAGCCTCTGATATATGGTTTATATATTTTTGATATAAAGAAGTGGTTAATATGACGTTTAAAACTAAATATCCCTGGCCAGAGATTAAAACTAAATATGTCGAGGGTATCCGTCAGGATGATGGAAGCCTTATATATCCCACCTTAGATGAACTTGCTGATGAATATGGCTGCTGTATTTCTACTACCCTTCGCAGATCCGCCCTTGGTAAATGGCAAACAGAAAGATTGATGTTTTTAAATAAGCTTGAGCAGGCAAGACAGGAGAATAGGGTTGCTTTTCTAGCAAGCCAAAGTGCAGAGTTTGATAGAAATGTATTAGAGTTAACACTTGCAGGGATTATTGAAATAACAAAGCACTTTGAGGCTTATAAAAAATCTAAAAATATACTAAAAACTGATGAACTTGAGGCTTTAGCTAGGACTTTAGAGAGGCTTCAAAAAGTAGGTAAGCTAATATTTGGGGAAATAACTGAAAGTAGCGACCTTAATTTATATATTGGGGCAAGAGAAAAGCTACTACGAAAACTAGACGAGCTTGCTAATGAGCATGAATCAGAAGCGGACGCTACAGAGGTAATATAAGAGACCTTATATCATATTATTACGGGACACATAAAAATATTATCAATTCGGAATTTTTAACTAAAATTTCTAATAACCTTCAAATATATCAAGAATATTATCGGGTAATACTGAAGGATTTTTATCTTTTAAGATATTAATAGCATCGATTATTCTGCTCCTGGTTGTATATTCTAAGTTATAATTTTTATATAAAAATATTAACAATCTAAGTGACTTCAATGAATTAATTCTCGCCAGTGCCATAATGGCAGAATCAACAATTTCTTCTTTTTTTGTATCTACCATTGAAATTAATGTGCTTTCGGCTCTTTTGTCCCCAAATATTCCCAGTAAATATGCTAATTTATTCTTTAAATCAATATCAGCGAATAAGGATTCATCTTTCAAATACTGAACTATATATGCTCCAATTTCATCAAATTTAAAGTTTTCACATAAGTACTTAATAATGTAATACCTTTCGTCACCATAAGTGTTTTTTAATAGTTTTATTACATTGTTTGCAAAATCTTTATTAATTCCCTTTGTATTAAATGTTCAACAATTTTTTGAGAATTCAAAAAAAGAAAATTATTTAAGTCTTTGTGGGAAAGTGTTATTAATAATTCACTAACTTCTTCAAACCTTAGTATCGCTTTTTTAAATTCTTTCTCTCTCTCATTAGAATCTAAAAAAATCTTTCTGTAACCATTTATGGGTGATATATCTAATTTTATTAAATCTAATAAATATAAATAAAAGTAATTTTCAGTAATTGATTTATCTTTATCCATTGATTTGAGAAAATATTTTTCAGCATCTAAAATTAGTTCTGAATCAATTTCGTCTTCAATATTTTGTTGCTTAATTTTTTTATATTTTGCAATTCCGATTAAGGTATATTCTTCCGATTTCCTTAATTTATTTTCATCATAACTTGACAATAAATCTTGCCAACTGAAATTATCCCCAATGTGTATGTTACTTTTTAAAATTTTATTAATTTCATTCTTTAAAAAAAATTCGTTAAAATTGTATTTGTTTTCTAAAATATATTTAGAAATCTCATCTAAAATGTACTTAGCAATTTTTGAAGCAAGTGAATTTAATTCCTGCTCATCATCATATTCAATGTATTTAACACCACTTATGTCAGTTGGAGGTCGAGTAGATTTTGCACTTCTTAGTAATATGATGTTTTTATATAAAGATTTACCAATTTCAATCATTACATTGGGGTTTAAATCAGATATTTCAAATATACAACAAATGGATTTTTGAATAAGTTCACAAACTTCACATCCGATATGAATGCCCTCTTCATAGCCAAACTCGAGTAGTCTTACTTTATTACCCTGTTTTTTTAAATCATTGTTTATTAGGTCTGACACTCTTTGGCACATGGACAAAAGGTTAGTTTGATTATAATAATTTGAATTAATTTGATATCCTACAAAAAATTTAAAAGGATCATATTCAATTTGAAAATTTTCTGGTGAACAACCCTTTGTGCCCAGCATGCATCTCATCATTATTTCCTTAATAATGTTTGATTATTTTCAATTATTTTACTTCTATTGAAATATTTTGTAATTAACTGAAATTATCTTTTTTCGACGATATTTTTTTATCTCTCTTGACCTATATGATCTCTCATCCTATGCTTGCGCGCTGCCAAAAGGAAATAGATATGGATTTAAGAGATTTGCGAAAAAATTATAACTGTAGTCAAGCCAAGTTAGGAGCAATGGCTAAAGTGGGTCAAGATACCATCTCAAATATCGAGAATTTTAAGCAGGAAATGAGTATGGATACAGCAATTAAATTATCGCCTTTCTTAGGAGATATTGACCCCTTAGAGCTGTGCTTTAAACAAGTAAGAGGATTGTTTCTAAAGAGGTTAATTGAGGCTGAACAAATTTCAGAAGATAGGATTAAAAAGGTAGGCTTAAAAACATTAACTAAATTATTAGGTAATCTAAGCGGTTTGCTTAATGATGATTTTGTAATTGAAGATAAGGAATTGGTAACCAAATTGTTAAGCATTGCTATAAAAATTTCTAATGTCCTAAAAGATAAAAAAAGGAGATAAGATGACTAACAAACTTCAAATCAAGAAAAACCAAATTGATGCTTCTGAAAGAATAACTGGAACAATACCTTTCCCTAAATACATTCGGGATAGGTTAAGGGAGGCTAAAGAAAAAAGGAAGGAAAAATTGTACGAGCTTGATAAATCACTAAGCAAGATAAGTCCAGAACTTGCAAAAGCAATTGATGATTTATATGCGCTCAAAGTTCAATACGGCATTGTCGAATCCACAGAAAATAGAATTTTAGGGGACTTTATCAGGTTAAGTGCTGCTGTTGAGCTTGGAGAAGCAAATCAAACTGATGTGTTAAAGGTGGAAGAAAAGCTCAACTTTCTAAAGCAAAGATCTCTTGGTTTATCTTTGGCAATTAAGACCCAAAGGCAAAGGATTTCAAAGATCAGGGAAAATGCAAGAGAAGAATTAATTAGGCAGTATAAAGCCGAGCATAAAATTGCAGTAACTAAAATACTCAGGGCATGGGAGAAACTAATTGATGCAAATAAAACAGAGAAAGAGCTCAGGTCAAAACTGCGAAAAATCCTAAAAACAGATGAGAACCTTCTCCCTGGTTTTCAGGTAATTATTAATACAAGCCGAGAGATTTGGTTAAACAGAATGAAACAATACGGATATAAAATTGATGGTGATTAAGATGTTATCACATAAGCTATACAGGAAATTAAATAGCCCGATTTCATTTCAAGCGGTATATCCAGCAATAAATAAAAAACCATATCCATTTATCGATGAAGCAAACAGAAAAGAAATCCTGACAAGGATTGCAAAAAACATTAAACAAATCCAAGAATCAAAACTAAACCCTATTCAAAAAGATTTACTTGCAAGGATAGCTGAATGGCTAAAATGGGAGGAACTATCTATAGCAGGAAACCCAAATGCAAAGAATTATGCAGACTACTTATACCAGGAGATAGCAAGAAGATATGACCTCTCCTGAACCTGATAGTTGGGTATATTTCATTGAAGTTGATATTGAATTAATTCCAATTAGGCTAATAAAAACTCTGCATGAAATTGGTGGTATTGCCTTGTGGTCGCTATACCTTCCTTATTTAAGGATTAGGTTTTTTAGACCTGAAACTAAAAGTGAAACTGAAGAACGAATTAATAAGGGAATTCGCAAAAAAGGAATTCTACATTACAAGGCTGATGCCATCGGTTTTGTTGATTACCCAGATGATGTATGGATTAGATATGACTTATCAACACGCGATGCAATAAGGGTTATAGCGCATGAAGCATATCATCTTGCGCAGATGAGGGATTATCCGAGATTAAGATATAGGGATACAACTTCGAATAACGACTTAATTAAAATGGAACACAGCGCTAGTTTGTTTGAGAAAAATTTTTTTACAAGTATAGGAACTTGTATTTAATTACATTCTTATTTTGAATACACTTGCCATTTACCATTTTTATTACGAGCAAAAAGTAGGTAAATGTCCTTGCTTATTTCATCGCGTATTTTAGCGAGATAATTCTCCCTATTTTCATTTTTATAAAGTCCATCTAAATATCCAACGGCATCATAAACAAATTGTACTTTAATTGGTATTTTAGATTCAATTGCCCCTAGCTTTCGTAGATCATCATTAAAGATATGCTCAAAGCGAATTTGAAGTTGTCTATTAGTAAAACCTTTAGGAAAAATTTTAATTTCAATAATTATTTCAGGTAAAACAGCCGGACGCCCATCTTCTCGAAGTTCTACATTACCTACTACCAGATCATATTTTTCACTAGTATTATTAGATCCTATTATTCTCGTGCAAGGATGTATTTTATTTAATTCGCACAGTTTGTTTGCAATAAATAAGTGATACAGATATCCATTTACATCCATTTCAAGAATTGGGACAAAGAGACCACTTTCAGAATCTAAACAAATTTGTTCAACTATTTTTTTAATTTCATCAATTGTCATATTAATTTTTTAAATTTATTAATTTAATAGTTCAATTCTATAAATTCTTACCCAGTACTTATTGTTAATTTCTTCATTTAGGTAACAAATAATTTTACAATCAACCACTTTTTCTCCTGATGATTTAGTAAATGTAGAGGAATGGTTTGCCATATAATTTTTATCGATCTTAATTTCATTCCCTAAGTTCAGATTAAAGAAATCTATAAGTTTATTTGAAGGATTTTGGAAATAGTTTGCCATTTCTTTATCAGCTACATAAACAAAATAATATTGTGTATTTTCATTCTCTTTAAAATGAGCCAATCTAAAAATATCTGCAAAAATTTTTCCAGCTTTTTGTGTTCTTGGAGTATGTCTACCGCTCGGGATTCCTCTGTCGAACTTAAACTCAAATGCAACTCCAGGGTGATCATTATTAGGTAATATGTAAATATCTATTTTGGCTCCTGAAATTTTAGTATGAGGATATTCGAGAACAATGTCTGAAGGTTTAATGCCACCAAAATATGTTAAGCAATAAAATAATGTATAACGGACTGAATCTTCGGTTGTATATATTTTTTTTGAAAATCTTTCTTTAAGTAAGTTTACAAATTGCAGAAATATTTCTTCTAATTTGAATTCTGTCATTTTTGATTAAAAATTTTTGTAATATTCATTTTAGCATTATCAAGATATCCTGCACCCCCACTTTAGTACTGCCTCTGGCAATACCTTTGCATATCTAGCAGTAGTTGCGATATTTACATGACCTAAAAACTGCTGGACTACCTCAATTGGAGCTCCTTTTCTAAGTAATTTTGTTGCCATGGTATGTCTTAGTCTATGGGAATGAAAGGGCACGTTGGTATCCTGGCTTATTCTTAAGCAGTAATTTTTTAATACACCATCAGTTATTTCAAATATGGTGTTATCAATTTTGCCCGTCTTTGGGCCTGACTTCTTACCTCTCCTATAAGGCGACCAACCATTTAGGTTTTTAACCTTTTCCTTGATTTCAAGGTATTGAAGCAAATTTCTTGCAGTTATCTCATCTACCATCGGGACATATCTCTCTTTTCTACCTTTACCACACCTAACCCTTATTATCACCTGTCCATTTTCTGAAATAACGTCTTCTTTAGTTAGTTGGCTAACCTCACTTACCCTTAACCCTGTTGCAAGCATGACATGGAATGCAAGCTCAACATTTGCGGGAAGATCAGTCATTGCATTTAGTACTTTATTTAGTTCTTCCTCTGTTAAGAAATTAACCTCTTTAACACTCCCATATACCCTGAGCCTTGATGGTATTATGGGATTACCCTTAATTACTTCCTCCTCAACTAAGAAATCAAGAAATGATCTTAAGGCAGATAGGGATACATTTATTGTTGCAGGGGAGAGCTTTAGATCTACAAGGTAGTTCCTGAAATCCCTTGCTTCTTTGCAGTTAAACTTAGACAGGTCAAATTCACCATCTTCCTTGTGCTTAAATTTCGTCCATTCTATGAACCGCTCTAAATAGTTTTTATAGCTTTTAACAGTCCATTTTGATCTGCCCCTCATCTTAAGCTCATTTAGATATTTTGCTAAATATTTTTCTAACATAATAAACACCCTTTCTATATATAAAATGCTTTTTACAAGCAGAGTGTAAGCGATTATTTACTATTATTGTAAGATTTTGATTAGAAGTTTTTTTTGAACTTTTATTACATAAGTTCGAAATAGTTGACCATATTTTATATCATATTAATATGACAAAAGAGGGCAATTTATTTCCTATCTACCAATTTTGGATCGTAAAGGCGACACAAAAATATTATTTTATTATTTTAATAGTAACTGTAAAATAGAAATTGTGACAAAATATAAAGATCTTGCTAACAGCATTACTGATATATTCTTTGCCTTTGATCATGAACTGAGATATACATTCTGGAACAAGGCATCTGAGAATTTCACCGGGATTAAGTCAAGAGATGCTATCGGTAAATCCTTCGGTGAGTTTTTCCCAGAATATAAAAACACTGAACTTGAAATTTTTTATAATAATATTCTTAAAACAAAAAAAGCTGATAAATATAAAATTCGACATATTTTTAACAACAAAGAATATTACTTCGATATCTATGCATATCCAACAAAAAACGGCATATCGGTGTTCGCAAGAGATATAACCAATGAAGTACTTTCCGAAATAAAACTACATGAAAGCGAGCATCGCTACAAGGAGTTATTCGATAACTCGCCAGATGGAATATACATAAGCACAACAGAAGGCAGATTTACCTATGCCAATCCTTCCTTAGCAAAAATGTTGGGTTATGACAGTCAAAAAGAATTGCTTAATGTCGACATATCCAGAGATTTATATTTCTCAGAACAGGAAAGGCCAAAATCTCATGAAAGAGACAAGCCGGTAATCACAAGACTTAAAAAGAAGGATGGCAGTGAAGTTTGGGTTGAGATACATTCACACGTCGTAAAGAATGAAAACGGCGAGCCAATATACTATCAGGGCATCACAAGAGATATAACTGAAAGAAAAAAGAATGAAGAAGAATTAAAATATCAGGCAACTCATGACAAGCTCACCAGCATCTACAATAGGTTTTTCTTTGAAGAACAGATGAAATTAATTTCCAAGGAAAGAAACCTGAACGTTGGCATTCTTGTAATAGACGTTGATGGATTGAAATATATAAATGATACTCTTGGCCACCACCGAGGGGACAGCTTACTAATTGAATTAACCTCTTTGCTAACCAGCACTTTCAGACCGGCAGATATCATTGCAAGAATAGGTGGAGATGAGTTTGCGATCATAATAAGACAAATTGATACCAAAACAATAAAGGAATTAGCTGATAGACTCAAAAATAAGATTACAGAGCATAATATAAGCCTAAAAAAACATCAAAATCCAATAAGCATATCTATTGGCTATGCTGTGAAAGATATCGATACTAAAACTTTAGAACAAACCTTCAAACAGGCTGATGAAATGCTCTTCAGAGAAAAAATACCCAAACGCGATGATGTCAGAATCTCGGTATTGAATGTTCTTAAAGCAACAATGCTTGAGAAAGATCACAATACCGAAGAGCATATGGCAAGATTGAAAGAAATCGCTGTTGCCCTTGGCAGAGCAACCAGGCTTGATGAACACGAGATGAAGAAACTGACTTTAACAACTGAACTACATGATATTGGTAAAGTTATCATTCCTGAACATATTTTGAACAAAAAAGGAGTTCTAACGCAGAAGGAATATGAGATTGTAAAGAAACACACAGAGGCTGGATATAGGATTGCAAAAGCCACCCCTGAAATATCTGATATTGCAAATTATATACTCCACTCCCACGAAAGATGGGATGGTCAAGGTTATCCAAAAGGACTTGGTGGTGATGAGATACCACTAATATCCAGGATGGTTTTCATCATTGATAGCTATGATGCCATGACCGATAATAGACCCTACAGCGTTGCAATGCCGATGAAGGCTGCGATTGAGGAATTAAAGAAAAATGCTGGTACACAGTTCGATCCATATTTAGTAAAAATTTTCATCAATAAAATCCTTCCAAAAAAAATAGATTTGATTGTTCATAACCAGTAATTCAAGATTTTAGGAAAACTAAATCCTGAATCTTATATTATAATAAAAAACTTATGAAAAACCTCAAGTCAGAAAGAATTGAAAGATTTAAGCAGTATTATGATTTTAAGTTGGATGATTTTCAACTGGAGGCGATATACGAGGTAGAGGCCGGGAAATCGGTCATTGTCTCCGCCCCAACATCAGCAGGTAAAACCATAATTGCCGAGTTCGCAATTGACAGAAGTTTGGAAAAAGGCGAGCGGGTGATCTATACAACCCCGCTGAAGGCGCTCTCCAATCAGAAATTCAGGGATTTCAAGAAAAGGTTTGGCGAACAAAATATAGGCATAATGACGGGGGATGTCGTCATCAACCGCGAAGCGCCTGTGCTCATAATGACTACCGAGATATTCAGAAATATGCTGTATCAGGACATCTCATCTATAGGTGGTGTAGGCTGTGCGGTCCTTGACGAAATTCACTATATAACCGACGAAGAACGCGGGACAGTATGGGAAGAAGTCATAATAAGCTGCCCCCCTGAAATCCAGCTCGTAACCCTGAGCGCATCAGTAGAATCAATAGAAAGATTTGCCAGATGGGTCTCCAGCCTGAAGGGAAAGGAGATGGCGGTGATCGAGAGCAGGAAAAGACCCGTTCCCCTCACTCATTACTACTTCTTTCAGGGAGAGTTCTATCCGTTCCTGAAAAAAGGGGTCGTCCAGCAAAATGAGACCAGTAAGATCAAAAACAAGGTCGCTTTGCTGCATAGGAAAGCGCCGCGTGGTCAATTCATAAAACAGTACGGAAACCCAAGGTTCACTGCTCAGATGGAACTCTCGCTGTTGAAAGAATTGCAGAGAAATGAGATGCTCCCCGCGATATTTTTCAAGTTCAGTCGTTCTGGATGCGATACCTCAGCAGCAAGAGCAAGGAAAAAGAATATGCTCCAGTTAGATGACGACGAAAGCACAAAAATTCTTGAATTCCAGGAAAAATTTCTAAAGGAACTCTCAGAAGATGAGCTGAAGCTCAGACAGACCGATCAGGTATTCTATCTCTCAAGGAGAGGAGTTGGTGTCCATCACGCAGGTCTTATCCCAAAATTAAAAGAATATATAGAGCTACTATTCACGATGGGGCTGCTGAAAGTCGTATTTGCCACGGAAACCCTCGCTCTTGGGATAAACATGCCTGCCAGGACCACAGTTATCACAACCTTCTCAAAATACGGGGGTAACGAAAAGCACAGGATCCTGCTGCCAAATGAATACATTCAGCTAACTGGCAGGGCAGGCCGACGCGGTATAGATGCCTCAGGCAATGCAGTCGTTCCGTTTGAGGTGTGGACGCAGCCGCAGAAAGTATTTGAAATCGCAGCAAGCCCACCCGATGAGATAACGAGCAGCTTTCGGCTGAGCTACAATACAGTCCTGAACGTCATAGAAAATCACGGCTTTGATGATGCGCTGCCCTTTCTCAAGCAAAGTTTTGCTTACTATTTGGCAAAACTTTACAGGATTAACATCGGCGAGTTTGACAAAACTTTTCACGGCATCACCAAGATACTCAGATACTTCGGGTATCTGCTTGATGGTGAGCTCACTCAGAAAGGATACGCACTCCGCTTCCTGCACGGCGCAAACGAGCTTTTAATCAGCGAACTAATTGACGCTGGGCTGCTTGATGAGCTATCTGCTCAGGAAATCTGTGCTCTTTTATCTGCATTTGCTTATGATTGCGACAAAAATGACAGGATGGAATACCACCTCCCGAAGTTGTTCAGGGCGAACATCAAGATAACTATCGATGGACTTTTGAAAAAGATTCAAAAGATGGAACGTCCTGGAAAGACCCTGACCGCCGGGCCAAACTATGGGGCATCGGGCTCGATCTACTTATGGAGCAAAGGGATTGGCTTTGCGGAACTCGCCAACCAGAGCCAGTTAGACGAGGGAGATACCATAAGAAGCATAAGGCAGACAGTTGAGATAATAAGGCAGGTTCAAAAATATATATCATCATCAGATGACCTGCGCGAAAAACTGGAGATAGCATTGAGCCTGCTCTACCGCGACATCATCGTAGTGAATATTTAGTGCTGCAAGGCGGCACCGAGCTGACCGCATGCCGCAAAAATATCCGAACCAGGACTTTCTCTGACCGTAACGTTAACTCGTCTTTTCCGCAGTACATTTCCAAAATACTGCACCCTCGATAGATCGGACGGCTCATAACCACAGAAGGTCCTGTTATATCTTATCAGGTTGACATGATAGAGCGGATTTTCTCCGATCATGAGCGCAAGCTGAACAGCATCCTCATCAGAATCATTTATTCCTTTTATGAGCACGTACTCAAAAAACAGTTTACGGTGCGTCTTCTTTATATATCTGTAACAGGAATTAAAGAGGGATTCCAGATTATATGTTCTATTTACGGGCATGATGCGATCTCGCTTTTCATCCGTTGTGGCGTTCAGCGATATTGCCAGGTTAACCTGTGAGTTCAGCTCTGTGAACTTTTCAATACCTGGCACTATGCCGCTTGTGGAAATGGAGATTCGCCTTGCCCCAAAGTACATCCCGTCCTTGCTGTTTAATAAATCTATTGCGCTCATGACATTCTCAAAATTAAAAAACGGCTCGCCCATGCCCATGAAAACGACATTAGTGGCCTTCTCGTTCTCTTTCACTAGCATTAATGTGAAATAAAGAACCTGGTCCAGGATCTCATAGGTGCTCAGGTTCCTGGTGAACCCGAGTTGTCCCGTCTGGCAAAACAAGCAACCCAAAGCGCACCCTACCTGAGAAGATACGCATACTGAATTCCTCCCATCTTTAAAACGCATCAACACCGCCTCGATCCTGTTCGAATCCTCAAGGGAAAACACTGCCTTAACGGCACTTTCATCGCTGGATCGTACGAGTTTAACTTCGCGTACTGTTGTGATCGGAAGTTCTGCCGTAAGCTGATCCCTTAAATCTCTCGGCAGCTCTGTAATATCAAGGAAAGATTCCTTCAAATCCTTGTACATGGCACTGAAAATCTGCTTGAAACGGTAAGGAGGTTCGCCACTCTGTGCAAGTATTACTTTTAACTTATCTAAGTCCAAAATGTACCTGTTATCTACTTTGGAAACCTGAAATGTGCCAGTATCACCCATTTTGTTAAAACATCCTGCTCTGCAGCATATCCAGGATCGTAATAGTTATGTATCACCAGCGGATAGTTCTCATTATTCAGTCTATCGCTGAGTATGCCGCAGTGGTCAGCAAACTCATCACCCGTGAATTCCCAGAATACAATATCCCCGGGCGCCCACTCCCTGAGGTTCGACCCATCATCTACATCCACTATCGTGGTGAGTTCCCTGCCAAATCGCTTAAAGAAGATAACCATATTTTCCGCTCGCCTGTAATCGATATTTGGGTCACTAACCTTTTGCTCCCACCGCCACAGTGGATATTCACCGGGGTTACTGGCTATATCGGCGTTGATCAACTCTTTTAAATCATATCCTGCATTTCTGAGTGCCCTGATCACAAGATCGGTGGCTACGCCGCGATCATCAGGAGGATCACCACCTGGAAAATAGTTCGTCTTATCATCCATTACAAGTATATTTTTAACACCTTTTTCAACTTCAAGCTTTGCACCTTCCAGTATGTCAAGCTGGTCGTTTACTCCATCCATGTCTTTGTCAGTCGTGATATTCAGGTATTCCACATTTGCATACGGTATTCTTGGAAGCTGCTCGGAAAGGGAGGGACCGGTAGGTCGTGGTGGTTGTGGCTTTAAATTAGTCTGATAGGCAACTATTGCCAGGATGATCAGCAGAAGAAGAACGAGCGCTACTATTGGAGTACGGTTGAACCGTGGTTTTTTAAATGAACCGGATTCACGTTCCTCATATTTGTACTCTCTGAACTTTATCTTCAACCCCTCCTTCTCAAAATTGAGATCACGAGCCAAATGCCAAGCAGTGCCGCAGGGATAAGGACTGGAACTGCCATCAAAATAACGTATCGGGGAAGAAGCCTGGCTGAAACTACTATGAAAGCCGATCCAACAACAAAGCTCGCAATGAGTATGCTTAAGGCGAGCTGGTCTATAGTCCTCCTTATCGTGTATATCAGCTCATCAAAGCCGGCCATATTTATATTCATCCGTAGTTTATCTTTTTCTGCCTTATCAAGAACGGATGATACTTGATCAGGAATTCTCCTCAATGTCCAGGTGAGCTCTTTAACATCTCTTATAAATTCAGGTCCCCAGGTCAAAGGATTAAAAGCTTGAGTGGTAAGTTTTGTAGCATACTCCTTGCCTATCTCAATTATGTTGAAGTCCGGGTCCAACTTTTCTCCAACTCCCTCAAGCTCTATTAACGTTTTTAACAAAAGAGTGAGATCAGAAGGCAATGCAAACCTGAACTTCACGACAATTTTTATGAATTCATTCAAGAGTTCCGACATCTTAAACTGTTTTAATCTTATGTCGTAATAACGCAACATCATATCGTTTATTTCTTTTATGAACGCGCGCAAATTTGTTCCCTCGGGAAGCGCCTCCATCTCATCAAAAATTTCAGCTATAGCGCTTGCATCTCTATCTACCAGTGCTAGAAATAGATCTGATGCATGTTTTTTCATCTCTTTGGTCATTATTCCAACCATCCCAAAGTCCACCAGACCTATCGTATCTTCATCTATCACCATCAGGTTGCCCGGGTGTGGATCTGCATGGAAGAACCCATCGATAAATATCATCTGCATGTACATCTCAGCCCCGATCTGGGTTATTTTTTTTGTATCGAACCCAACTTCACTCAACGATTCGCTATCAGACAGCTTAATGCCCCTGACCCTCTCCATTGTGAGGATATTGCGCGTTGTATGGTCCCAGTAAACTGAAGGAATTATGATGTGTTCACTTTCTGAAAAATTGTGCCTGAACCTTTCTATGTTTCTACCCTCAAAGGTATAGTCAAGCTCATTGGTGAGAACCTTTTTAAATTCAAGCACATTCTCTAAAAGATTATAGTTCTTCGCCCAGAAAGTGTGCTCATCCAGAAATCTTGATTGAGTGACGAGAATATCAAGATCTGTCTCAACTATAACATCAACGTTGGGCTTCTTAACCTTTACTACGACCTCACTTCCATCCTTCAAGATTGCGCGGTGAACTTGACCGATCGAAGCTGATGCTATCGGAGTCTTCTCAAACTCAATGAACAGTTCTTCAATTGGACTTTTTAGCTCTTCTTCCACAATCCTTTTTATGTCATCAAAGTCGGCAGAGGTAACCTCATCCTGGAGCTTTTCAAGTTCTATGATAAATGGTTGTGGTATCAAGTCTGGTCTCGTGCTCGCGAGTTGTCCAAGCTTTATAAACGCGGGCCCGAGCTTCTCGATGCTCATCCGCAACCTGACTGCAATCGGCAACTTCTTAATCTTCCCAGGAGGATGAAAAAAGATCCCTAAGGTGGACGAAAAGAATCGGTTCACCCCAAAATAATCAAGCAAATTTATCAAACCATAGCTCGTCATTATTTTGGCGATTTCCCGGTAACGTCGAAAATATTTAATAGTCTTCAGCCGATAAGTCGACAAACCCAAATTTTCTCCTCTTTTTTACTTGGGCGAATAAAATGGTAACATAATCAGAAATTGCATAAAAGGAAGGCAGCAATAGCTCACGCACGTAAGTACAGAAAAGCAAAAAGGTTTCTTGCAATATTTGGCCTGGTGATATTCTCGCTGGCAGTCATGACGTTGAACTCTGTCTCCCTGAAGTATACTAACTCGCTTAAGACCGCGCAAAGCAAAACCATCACTACCATCACCACAAAACAACCGGCTGAACAACAAGCCAGTGAAGAGAAAAAGATCACCACATATGGGCTTGAAAATTATTCAGATAGCTATGCCTTCTATCTATTTGGATTCATAAAAAACAACAGCGCAAGAAGCATGCCCTTAAATATAAAGGCATCATACTTTTTAAAGAATGATAAAGACGAAACTATAGCTTTTATTGTTGATTACCCGATAATAGACTATCTGCCACCCCTTGGTGAGGCTCCATTTGCCATTGCCATAGATAAAGTCACGGGGCAAAAATACGAAAAATATGTACTGAAAATGATAGAGGACGGCTGGCAGGAGGTTGATACCAAGAATATCTACAAGATTGAGTTTAGTGAATCAGAGCTGATCTATGAAAAAGGTATCAATAGCTTAACCGCAAGGATCAAAAACAATGAGGATATCAAGATAGACAGAATGGCAGTTTATGCCACCTTCCTTGATAAGAATGGGAAAATAATAACGGTGGATGTAAAGATTTTGTACGATCTCAAACCAAAAACAGGTACCAAATTTTTACTGGAGGGCAATTCCTTTCAAATTTATCAAAAAAGAGCTTCGAGCGTGAAGCTTTACGCGTTCCAGGATTTAAATACGATTATCCGTTAACCGCCTGGTACAAAATCTCCAGTTTAACCAGACCGCTAACCGGATTGTTCAAATATTTAGGATTGCCAAAAAAAACAAGACCCCGATTTTTCTCTCCAAGCGGAATTAATATTTTATTTACTGTCACCTTTGCAGGACTGTTGGCAACAGTCACCACTATTTCAGTTGGTGCAATGTAGTTCAGCTCGATAAACGATTCTGCCTTTTTCAGCTCTTCAACAGTTTCAGGTTTTATCTCCATATCCTGGGTACTGAGCTTGGTCACAAAAGAATTCCTAATCACCTTCATTAAGACCTTAAAAAGTTCATCCTGGGGCCCTATTATCATTGTTGAGCCCTCTTCATTTTTTAAAAGCATGGAATTTGGGTCTGGAATATCGACAGTAGTACCCGGCTTGCAACCGCTAAGAACAAACATAGCAAGGATAGCTGCCAACAGGATAACGATAATTATTCTTAAATTTTTAGGACCTAAGACTATCATATTCAGATACTTATTTTCCTGATAACATTATTCATTCTAACAGAAAAATTATCTTGAAAAAGGTTTAATCTATAAAATGAAAAATGATAAATATATTATTGAAGTCTTCGAGCTGAAGCGTAAATTTAAGGAAATCATCGCCGTTGATGGAATATCCCTGGACATCACTAGTGGTGAAATCTTCGGTTTCCTTGGGCCAAACGGAGCTGGGAAAACCACGACAATACAGATGCTCTGCACCCTTCTCCGTCCCACAAGTGGAACAGCCAGGCTGAACGGCTACGACATCATCAAGGATAAAGACAAAGTGAGAAAATCGATAGGTCTCGTATTCCAGGACCCAAGCGTCGATGTAAAGCTCACTGCCTGGGAGAACCTTGAGTTTCACCGACTCATTTACGATGTGCCCAGGGTACAGGCAATAGAAAGGATGAAG
Organism: Actinomycetota bacterium; assembly: GCA_023488455.1. The sequence goes on from JAMDDV010000015.1 coordinate 43,057, forward strand.
GAAGTTGTGGAGATGGTTGGGCTGTCAGACAGGATCAAGGACAGAGTTGAGACCTATTCTGGTGGCATGCGAAGACGGCTTGAGATCGCAAGAGGACTCATCCACCACCCTAAGATCATGTTTCTGGATGAGCCGACAATAGGGCTGGATCCCCAAACTAGAAACCGAATCTGGAGTTATATCCACGGTCTTAAAAGTTCAGAAGAGATAACGATCTTCATGACAACCCACTACATGGACGAGGCTGAAAACTGTGACAGGATCGCAATAATAGATGCCGGCAAGATAATAGCACTTGATACTCCGGACAACCTGAAAAAGAAAATTGGCGGCGACATAATATCAATAAATACGCAGGACAATACTGCCTCCAAAATGATATTAGAACAAAAATTTGGATTCAAGGTCATGGAACAGAACTCCACGCTGATGTTTGAGGTCAAGGATGGTGATAAATTTCTGCCAAAGCTTTTTAAAGAGACCGCACTTAGCATATCATCCGTTACGGTCAGAAGACCGACTTTAGAAGATGTTTTCCTTGCATTGACCGGCAGAACGATCAGGGAAGAAGGGCCAAGCACGAGAATGAGACTTAGGATGCATTAGGAAATGAGAAGAAACCTAAAAGGTATATATGTAATATGGTTAAGAGATATTAAAAGATTCTTCCGCGATCGCACGCGGATAATAGGAGCCATAGGACAGCCAGCCCTGTATCTCTTCGTGTTAGGCACCGGCATCTCAACTGCGCTTCAACCCATGACAGGTTCAGGCGGATATATAGGGTTTCTGTTCCCCGGGATTGTCGGAATGACCATACTTTTCACCTCAACTTTCTCCGCTCTTTCGATCATCTGGGACCGAGAATTCGGTTTCTTTAAAGAGGTCATGGTAGCACCAATATCAAGAACGGCCATAGCACTTGGAAAAGCACTTGGTGGTACCACTCAGTCAATGATCCAGGGAACAATAATGCTCGTATTTACGCCGTTTCTGGATATCAGAATAACATTCGGTTCGCTGCTCTTCTTATGGATGATGATGTTTCTCACATCCTTTGCCATGACATCATTTGGCATACTTCTGGCATCAAAAATGAAATCCATTCAGGGCTTTCAGATGATCTCAAACTTCCTCTTGATGCCGATGTTCTTTTTAAGCGGATCGTTCTTTCCTTTAAAAAATCTTCCCACCTGGATGGATTGGCTTGTCAAGGTGAATCCTCTTTCTTACGGAGTGGATGGTATTCGCTATATACTGCTGGGTGCAAAGGAGTTCCAGGCATTCCCATTGTATTTGGATATCCTGGTCATGATCGGGGCAGCTATAGTCATGCTGACAGGTGCAATAATCTCCTTTAACATAACCGAATAATCCAATTCGCGAATAAAGTTTTACTTGCGTAATACATGGTGTATAATTTTTGCAAAAAAAGGAGCGAAAAATGAGCAAACAAAGAGGGATAGGCGAACTTGAATTTGATGTACTTGACTGCATCTGGGAATCCAAGGTACCCCTTAATCTGCGTAGTGTTTATGAAAAGATCATCTCAAATCCAAAACACAGGAATCTAAACTACAGAACAATAGCCACTGTTCTACATCGCCTTACGAACAAGAACATGATAAATAAGAAAAAAGAGCAGGGCATCTTTCATTACACCGCGATCGTAAACAAGGAGGATGTCCTGAGACAGCGCGTGAGATTGATCAGGGACAACTTCTTCGCTGGCAGCGCATCTGCATTTATATCATATCTGCTAAAAGATAAAGGTAACTACGACCTCGATGAAATAAAAGAGTTAATTGAAGAGCTTTTCAAATAGGTCGGCAAATTGAATCTAATAGAGACTTTTATTTTTAATCATATAATTCCCACTTTTTCACAGAGTATTTTTACACTAGCCATTGTTTTATTGATTTTGGTCATGTTCCCAAAAATTCATCCACGTTATAAAATTGCCTTTTATTTTCTCGTCATTCTCAAGCCCTTTTCAAGATTCTTTTTAGGATCCCCTTACATAGTAAAAAATGTTGGCACTTTCCCAAATAATCAACCAGAAGGTTTGTTTATTTATATCCCAGACCCGACTAGAATTTTACCCTTTAAGGACCTCGTATATCAGGTAAAATTCTTTGATATCTCTTATTTTAAAAACGAGACATTCCTTGTTCTTCTATTAATATCTATTGGCATATTCACATTTCTAATTTATAGGTGGACGGCAACATATTTCTTCTACAGACAACTTTCAAAGGAAGAGGAAATTGATCCCAACAAAGGGAAAAAATTATATGAGTTCATTGAATATGTATGCAGAGTGCTTAAAATTAAAAGGGTTAGACTTCTCGAATCAAAAAAAATATCAAGTCCATTTACCGTAGGAATTATCAATCCGGCAATAATTTTACCTCGCACAGTAATTGCTAACCTAACAGAGGGAGAAATTCAACAAGTTGTGCTTCATGAAATCATGCATGTAAAAAGGAGGGACTCAATCAAAAAATGGTTCTTGACTATAATTGGCGATCTTCTTTTCTTTGCTCCTCCTATTTATATAGCACGCAAAAAAATAAACGATTACATAGAACAGGATTGCGACTTTAAAACTATCTCTTTCAACAAAAACCCAAAAGATCTGGCAAACGGCATACTAAAAATAGCAAGTCTCATCAAAGAAAATAAATTACTACAGGAAAAACCGATAATAATATCAAACATGTTTCTTTATAAAACTCTAAGTTTAAAAAACAGGATAACGTCGTTTTCAAATAAAAAACCTCTTACAACAAGAGCATGGAGGACAGCATCCTTTTATATTCTTTATGTAGTGTTTTTTATTTGTCAAATATCCATACTTATTTCGATCAATGGAAAATTAATAATATTTTGAGAGGGGGTTGAAAATGAAATCACTAAACAACAATGAAAAGCTCTGGGCATACAAAGGCAGGATTGAGAAGCCCAAGGTTGAGCCTCTTTGTTGCTGGTGGCTATGCTGGTTGTGGTGCTAATTTACTTGAGATGAGAGGTGAGAGTGTTTCCTTTTCATGAAACACTCTCAATCTATCTATGGGATACTTAACTAGGTATATAACAAAATATAATAATTGTGATAAATACGTTTTGCTCAACGCTTTGAGCGGTGCTGTCGATATGGTTGGGCAAGATCTTTACGAAAAAATAATTCCTAGCAAAGAAATTGATGCAGGGATGTTTAATTCTGATATTGCTCAAGCACTCAAGGAGAGGATGTATTTATTTGATTCTCCGCTTGAGGAAGAAAATTTCTTACAACATTTAAAAGATATCTACCTTACATCCGGAGACAAAAAATCCACCATAATGATCTGTCCAACTTACAGTTGCAACCTCAACTGCAGTTACTGTTTTGAGGGAGATTTAACAAAGAGAAGCACAACGCTTACAGATGATCAAACAAGAATTGCCCTAAACGCATGTGGGAAACTAATCGAAGATGAGAATCTGGTACCTAGATTCGGGATTTTTGGCGGTGAACCGCTTCTCGCTAAAAACTATAACCAGGTAAAGATCATTATCGACTGGATGAATTCAAATAACTTTGATACGGGTATTCCGACAAATGCAACAAACCTCGATTATTTTTTGGAATATTTTAAGAAAAATCTGAAAAAAGGTGTCCTGCAGATAACCCTTGACGGAGATGAAAAAGAACATAATTCAAGAAGAGGGTATCGGGTAAAAGATGGGTTTAACCCTTTCATAAAAACCACATCGAACATCGATTTAGCCCTTAAAGTCGGGTTAAACGTATTTCTGAGGATTAACCTCGATAGGAAAAACATAGGAAATCTCGACTTCTTAATTAATTTCATCACTGAAAAGAGATGGCTAGAATACGAAAATTTTAGAGTTGGTATTACAAATATAGTTGATCACAAAAGCGAGAATAATGATATCTACTATAATGAATACGATCTCTACCAAGATGCACACAAAATCCTAGACAGATACCCGAAGATAGTTGATTCAATTGGCTTCAAGATGCTTCGTGTACTGTCTCACATAGAAACAATTATGACAGGGGAAGAAGTACCAACCTCCCCAAAACTTTATTATTGTGAGACGTGCAGCTCTCACTATGTCTTTGGGTCTGATGGATTAATTTACCCATGCACCGAGGTTATGGGCAACGAGAAAGAGGCAATAGGCAGGTTCTTACCTGAACTTGTAATCGATGATGAAGCAAAGGATGTATGGCAGCAAAGAAATGTATTTAACATCAAGGAGTGCTCGCAGTGCGAGATATTTTCGTTTTGCGGCGGCGGATGCGCAGTAAGCGCAAAATATATAAACGGGGACATTGGCAAATCGTATTGCGGAAATGCAAAAGAGATATTAAAACGCTTTATCCAACATTTTTTAACTAATTTAAAGGCGTAAATGCAAAATATTAAACTAAGTGAAAAACAAAAATTTGATTTAAACCATAAGATAGAGCTTATTGACAAATTAAAAAAATTTCAGATCAAAGACAACTACGATTTAAACCTGTTCTTTGAAGAAGTGGCAAGCACAACTTCCAAAATCTTTGATGAATCTGTGGTTGTCCTTCACCTCTTTGATCCAGGAACCTTTAAAATATATTTTCATGCCACATCGCGAAAAAGCGTTAGCCTGCTACAAGCAATTCAAAAAATTAAAAAATTACCAAAAATTCTCATTAAACTCATAGAAGAAACTGATTACCCAATTAAGATTTTTGACAGCAAAAAACAATTTAAAACTTTAAGCAAATTTTTTACTTACTGCGCTAAATCTAACATAATGGTCGTTCCAATAAAATTAAAGTCCCTCTCGCTTGGGGTAATACTGGTTTCTGATATTAGAGAGCAGCGTTGGGATTTTTTGGCAAATTCACTATGTTCGAACGTCATAAACATCATTAAAAGCTCCAGGTTGTTTGAAAAAATTGAATCTAAACTCAACTTTCTTAAGAGTTTCGAAAACAAAGTTGCCTCGGACATAATTAACAGTGCCCCGATTGGCATCCTGATCTTAAACAAAGAGTTAAATGTCATAAGAGCAAACCCGGAAATCTGCAAGATCACAAAGCTAAATGAGAAAGTTTTGATTGGATCAACTCTAAGTAAAATATTTCTTGGAAATTCTTTCTCGCAAATAAAATTTCTAAAAAGAATTATTGAGGATAAGCCTTTTGTTATAGATGAATTCCCACACAAAACAACCGAGGCAGATGAAAATTTAATTCTTTCTATGAAAATGTCGTCAATTAAGAATGCTAATGGCGAACTGGAGAACATAATCATGCTCGTTGAAGACGTGACCGAAAAACATAACCTTCTGACTCAATTAAATGAAAACATGGTCTCAACAATAAAAACACTTGGCTATCTTCTCGAAGCAAAGGATAAATATACAGGTGACCATTCAAAGAATATCGTTAGCAGCTCTCTCGCGATGGCGCAAGTGATAGGGCTATCGGGCAAAGAGGTCAGAGACATTGAACTGGCCGCCAGCATACATGATATAGGAAAGATTGGGATCAGAGGAACAATTTTAAATAAACCTGGAAAGCTAACTGAAGAAGAATTTGAGGAGGTCAGACAACATTCAATAATCGGTGCAAATGCTCTATCCGGAAACAAGGAGCTTCAAAATGTCGCAAAAATCATAAGACATCACCATGAGCATTATGACGGCACCGGATATCCCGATGGCCTGAATGGAGAGGAAATTCCAGTTGGTTCAAGAATAATCTTCATCGCTGATGCCTTTGATGCCATCATAAGCGATAGACCTTATAGAAAAGCTAAATCAACTCGGGAGGCCAGAGATATATTAATCAGTGGTAGAGAAAGAGAATTCGACCCCGCACTGGTCGATATTTTTCTAAAGATCACCCATTCGGAAAAATATCAGTAATCGCCATCGGTTCCAGCGCGCCACAACATCCTGTAAACAATATTTACCCGCCAATAACCAAAGAGCCTGAATGGCTGTCGCCAGTGATATCGAATTGACCTCAAGATTCGTAAAACTATAGCCCCCTTTGAATAAACATGACTTGAAAGCCAATCATATCGTTTTCGTAATTCTTCAACCGTCATCTTATAAGGTTTAAAAACCACGTGTGTCGTATCATATTTTTCCCAGAGATTATGCAAAATCCTTCCTTCTTTTTCTAAAAACTCCCTCAACTTTGTACCAGGAAACGGAGTTAGCAATGTCAATTGGGGAATCTCTATGTGCGTCCTCTTTATGAAATTTAAAGTTCGCTGGAAAATGTTTTCATCCTCCTCATCAAAACCAAGAACGAAGCATCCAATAATTGCGATTCTGTATTTATGTAACATCTTGATCTGTTGCTCATATTCTCTGATCTTATTAACGCCCTTGCCGACATTTTTTATCACATCCTCTGACAGCGACTCAAAGCCAATCAGTATCCCCTGACATCCGCTCTTTTTAGCAAGTCTGACCAGCTCTTCGTCGTTGGCCATATTGATTGAACCCTGGCTGAGCCACCTGATCTTAAGGGGTATCAATGCTTTAAAAAGTCTCTTTGCGTATGCGACATTCCCAACAATATTGTTATCCGTGAAAAAGACAAACATTTTCTTCAATCTTTTAAGTTCCTCGACAACTTCCTCCACAGGCCTGTACCTCATGCCCCTACCAAAAAATTTCGTGGTAGAGCAAAAGCTGCAATCAAATGGACATCCACGTGAGGTCTCCACTTTGGGAATGTTAAGATACAATTTATTCTTCAAAAGTTCCCTTTTGGGAATTGGCAGACCAGCCAGGTCAGGCTTCGTTTCGCTCTTGTAAACCCTTTGCAACTCCCCCTGTTCAAAATCAGCCAGCAATTTGGGCCAGACTCCCTCTGCCTCTCCCATCAAAATAGCGTCGGCATGCGGAAGTGCATCATCTGGCATCAAGGTTGGGTGAACTCCACCTAACACCACTGGTATGCCTATTTTTCTATATTCGTCCGCAATTTCATATGCTCTTGTAGCTGTTCCTGTCATTGCAGTAATGCCGACTATATCGTACTGTCCATCAAATTTAATCTCCTCAACGTTCTCATCAAGCAAGTCCACTTCATAATTATCAGGAGTGAGCGAGGCAACAATTGGCAGGGTTAGTGTGCTCATATAAACCTTATTGCCTACTTTAATATTTGATTTATGAGCCGGTTGTATCAACATAAGTTTATATTTTTTATTGCTCACTCTATGTTCTCCTCTTAAGCTCACTGAGTTTTCAGCTCAGTTTTGCCTTAAGTTGTTTTTTATGAATAGTGTGTGATATCTCTATTCCTAAGAAAACAAGCGCCGCCACTATGGTAGCACCGACAATTACATTTTTTCTGCTGAGACGATACAAAGCTGTCTTCTTCTTTTCAGAACAATTTTCATAAATTAGCTCCATTACCTTCCCAGTTACGTTTTCTGCAAATTCCAAGGGCGCTCTTATGATATCTTTATCAATCGACCTCAATGCGGAAACCGTACTTTTCAGGTTCTCATAACGCCTCTGGCATTCTACACACCTTGAAATATGACGTTTGATATCCTCTCTTGATGTACTGGATAACTCTTCTTCCATGTAATAAGGGAGTTTTTCGTCAATCGCTAAACAATAGCTATCCTTCATCTTCTATTCTCTTTGCCTCTTTTGGTGAAACATTCCTCTCTTTATACAAACTATCCCTCAGTATTCTCCTCGCCCTGAAAATATTGCTTTTAACAGTGCCGAGCGGCAGACCAATAAAATCGGATATGTCCTTGTATGAATAACCACAAATGTCCCGCAGGGCAAGAGGTATCCTGTACTTATCCTCTAAAACCACAATTTCGGAGATTATCCTATCCTTATTCTCGACCCTCAACACCTCTTCCTCGGGCGAAGAGATATTTGCATAGGAATTCATATTTATGACATTCTCGTTCTCGCTGTTGATCTCAACATTTCGCGTCTGATATCGTTTTCGGCTGCGAATTGCGTCAATGCACGTGTTGACCGTCATACGGTACAACCATGTGCTAAAGCTGGACCGCCCACCAAACTTGCCAAGAGAACCATAAAGCTTAATAAAGACTTCCTGGCTCGCATCATGTGCATCTACGGGATTACCCATCATGAAATAAGCGGATGTGTATACTTCATCCTTATATCTCTGTACTAGTGCTTCAAAAGCTTCCAACTCTCCATGTAAGGATCTGGTAATCAGCTTTTCATCAGATAATCTGCGCAGGTTCAACCTAACTTTCATATCGAATATTTCAGACGAAGGGTTATATTAATGAGTTTCAACTTTGACTACTGTCCGACTGGCCGTTCGATCAGCTTGACCTCGAATATCTTCTCTTTACCATCCCTGATAATAGTGACCGATATCCTCTCTCCAACCTTGTGTTCTCTTAAAAGTGCTATCAGGTCACCATATGCTTTCACCTGTTCACCGTTAATCGCAGTGATGACATCACCGGGTGCAATGCCAGCTTTCTCAGCAGGACCACCTTTGACCACATTTACAACGTAAACACCTTCAAGATTACCAAGATTGAACTGCTTCGAAATTTCATCGCTGATCGTAACGCCCTCAATACCTATGAACGGATGAGAAACCTTCCCGGTTGCTATTATCTGGTCAGCAACGTTTACTGCCACATCTACAGGAATGGCAAAGCCAACACCAGCGCTCGATCCTGACGTGGAGAATATCAACGTATTTATCCCTATGACTTTTCCATATTTATTACTGAGGGCACCGCCGCTGTTTCCAGGATTTATCGCTGCATCGGTCTGAATCAAATCAATCATCGGGGGACCGGATCCGGTCTCAATATTTCTGTGAAGCGCGGAAATAACACCTGCCGTCACTGAGGCTTCAAGCCCAAAGGGACTGCCGATCGCGACCACCAGTTCTCCTATCTGCAAATTCCTTGAGGTACCAAAATCTGCAGCGGGCAGATTATCCTGATCAATCTTGACCACAGCCAGGTCAGTCAAAGGATCTCGGCCAACAATACTGGCTTCATGCTCCTGGCCTGTAGCCAAAGTTACTATTAGCTGATATTTCTCCCCTAATTCCACCACATGATTATTGGAGATTATGTATCCATCAGGCCTATAAATCACGCCAGAGCCCTCTCCAATCAATCTTCTGGGCGTGTCAGCTGTTTCTCTTTCATATATTTTTATGTTAACTACTGAAGGTTCAACTTTTTTTGCCACATAAACTACAGGTTCATCGAAAGGAGGCGGTTGAACTTCCTGCTGAGTTGCCTCCTGTGTCTTTGGGGTTTCAGTTTCCGTGGTCTGTTGCTGAGAGACCCCGGGAGGCGCTTGCCTCTTAAAAAGCTCAAAGGGCAGCACGCCTTTAGTTGCTGCAAGTGCTCCTATCGTTAATACAACACCAACTACTATAGAGACCACTATGAGAAGGGCTATACCGCATCCTTTCAATACTGCTCTCCCAGTATTTTGGTGTCTTTCAAAATCATCAAAATCGCTCATAAAATTCACCCTCTTATGCTAATTCCCAAAAACGTCATTATATTTCAAAAACATCCGCAACCGCCAAAATTATATACTTCGCTGAACAGAATTATCTACCTTGAGACTTTTGACATGTTACTTTGGTTCAAATATTCATCAAAGAAAAAGCCTGACCAGGATCGCAGAAACAAGCAAGCACACAGATATTATTAAAAAAACCACCTCAAGCCCACCAAAATAATAGGGCTTAAGCCTGCCCCTTTTCTGCCCTGCCACAAAACCTCTGGCATCCATCAGATCTGCCAGACCATCTGCTCTTCGATATGAACTGATGAATAAGGGTAATAAAAGCGCCAGCGACCCTGGCTTGCGCGCAGAACGAATGCTCTGTGCTTCGTTAATTCTCCGCTGCTCGAGGACAAAAATTGGAGCGAATTGAAGTGAGAGCGTCAGTGCCATGATAAATTCCCTTGCCGGTAACTTTATCCGCGAAAACGGATCTATAAAAAAACCAAGTCCATCAGCAGCATCTATCCGCTTTGTCGTGGATATAAAAGAATAGACAATCGCAATCATCATGCTGACCCTTGCATATATTAAGAGAGCATGTGTGAGAGCCTCTCTGGTGACTGTAAAAAAACCATATGAAAACAGCCTAACAGAGCCCGGTTCCCTGGATGAAAACAGAATATAAATGGCAAGATAGAATATCAGCATAGCAGACGAGTAAAGATAAAATTTAATAAAACCCTTGTAGCTCGGCCAGCAAAACAATAAAAATAAGACTGGCATTATTGCTGCCAGAGTAAAACCTGCCGTGTTATTTGCCGCAAAAATCACAGCGAACCCAATTGCAAAACTCAATATTTTTATTCTCACGTCCAGATTACTTAACTTAATTCCCTGCATTGAGATTTCAACCTAACCCCATTTAATATCAACTCGCGATAAAACCTGGCCATAAAGGGAAGTCTTAATCCTGTCACATCTTCAAAATCCTCCATGACAACTAAATCAAATGGGTCACAATCACACACTATTCTGCCGCTTTTAAGCACAATAAGCCTGTTGAAATACTTTAAAACGATCTCAAAATCGTGCGTTATGAGTATCAGTGAATTATTACGGGATCTATACCGCTCAAATATTCTGGCAAGTACTAAATTTTTTGAAGCCAAATCCAGACTTGCCGCGGGCTCGTCCAGAATAAGCAGTTCGGGATCATAGACGAGATTTGAAGCAATGCCCACCCTTCTCAGTTCGCCCTCAGAAAGGCCAAATGGGTTGATACTCTCGTAATAGCTGAGGTCAATGTCAACAATTTTGCATGATTCATCCGCCATTTTCCAATGTAAATCAGGAGGGATGGGCCTGAATTTTAAAGCGTAAGTAACCTCTCCATATACCGATGTATTAAAAATCTGTTCCTCGGGCTTCTGGGAGAGATAGCCTACCCGTGCATCTAGATTAAACTTTTGATTCCTGCCGTACTTCAACGATGAACCAAACCTCTGAACAGCACCACGATCAGGCTTTAGGAGCCCGGCCGTTATCTTCGCAAAAGTAGTCTTGCCCGAACCGATCTCGCCTACTATTGCAACATGTTCCCCTTTTCTCAACTCAAAGTGGTTAATATCAAGCGCAGGGATATCAGGGTTATTGGGATATGTCTTGATTACATCAATTAAACTCAGAACTGGCTCGGTGTGATTCATATCTATTTATAACAAAAGGCTTTCAGGCTCATTACCGAAGATATCACAATATAATCTGCAATAATCTTTTGGATCGTCATCAATCTTAAGATCGCTTGACATCGCATTGACCGATCTCAATTTTTGTCTTATCAAATTGAGCAAGCGGAACTTTGAGGACATCTCCAACCTATTCTTCGCCCATAGCTCTGGTGAGGATATAAAAGCCCCAGGTTTGCCATCAAATGTCAATTCGCCCTCGCATAACACAAGCAGCCTGTCAAATCTGCTAATCTCCTCCAGATTATGTGTTACATAGATAATTGAGTTTTCAAGATCCTCGCAAATATTAAAGAGCCTGGACAGCAGCATCTCTTTATTCAGCACATCGAGCATCACTGCTGGCTCATCCATGAACAGGTATCGGGGTTTTGAGGCGAGGGCAGCCGCAATAGATGCCAGCTCCCCCTGTCCGCCTGAAAGCTCAAGTGGATTACGCATCCTCAGCGACTCGATCCCAACTATGTTTATGGCGCTATCCACCAGCTCCTTTATCTTCCCCGAGTCATGATAATAATTTGACGGGCCAAAAGCGACATCTTCCTGTACTGTTGAGCCGAAATAATGCATATAAGAATCCTGAAAAATTATCCCCAGTTTTTTTCTTGCTGACTGAAGATCCCTTCTATCGCTTAAATCCAGGCCATCAACAAGAACCCTGCCTGAAGTCGGCGAAAGCAGACCCAGGCATAACCTAATAAGAGTAGTCTTCCCGGAGCCATTATGTCCGATCAGCGCAATTTTGTCGCCGCTTTTAATCTGAAAATTTATGTTTTTAATGATGGGCTGAAATACATTCTCGTGTTTATATCCAAAAGATACATCCAGAAGTTCTATCAAAACACGCTATCCTTTACCTTCTTCTATTCCTGTAAGCGTTGACTGCATAGACAACAGGTATTGTAATTATAACAGCCAAGACTGCCTCTGTTACCCCGCTTGTGGCAGCGGTGAAATACGCAAGCTCTACCGGAATATAAGCACGAAGCACAAGCGCCGTCAGCACAAGTGATGTGTTCGTCGCAGTGCCAAAAATTGCGCCTATCGACGAAGAAATAAAAGACAGCTTCTCCCTCCTTTTGCCAAGCGCTTTATTAACCAGAAAGTAAACTAAGAAAGCAACTGGACCGATGAGAATTCTTGGAAGAATTGCCACCAGTGGATCAGCAAAAAATGGATTCTGCAGCATCCCCCACATCCAGCTAAAAAGACCGAACAACAAGCTTAAGAATAGGCCAACCAGGGGACCTTCAAGTATAGCGCCCAGGATCACCGGGATATGCATCAGTGTGGCATCCCCTACCGGAGTAGGTATCGGTATAAAACCCCACCTGGTTGCGCCAAGCAATATTGTTATCCCACCAAAAAGACCAGATATTACAATATCCCTTGTGCGAATCTTCAAAGTGCATTTCCTTTCCTCATATTAGGTTTAATATATTGAAGTTATTTGACTTCTAAACTTAAGGATAAGTTTAAGAATTACTTTCCTATTATCATATATATGGAGAGTGCAAGCAAAAGAACGCCAAACAACCTCTTCAGCAGAAGATCGGAAATTGGCTGGATGAAGTGCGCTCCAAGCAATACTCCGCCAACAAAACCGAGCACAATGAACGCAGCAGCTTTGAAATCAACATTCCCGCTTTTGTAATATTCAATTACGCCAAGAATCCCAATAGGTAAAAGCAGTGCCACAAGCGATGTCCCCTGTGCCTTGTGCTGAGAAAATTTCAGTAGATAGACAAGCGCAGGTACGATAACGATACCCCCGCCAATGCCAAACATGCCACTCAATATCCCACCGCCAAGACCAATGACGATAAGCAAAATTATCTGCATCAAGATGTTCTCCCTTATAATTTAAGATTATAAAGCTTTGCCGGATATCTGAACCTTACTGTCAACAACCTTCACATCATAAGTTTCGGCATCTTTTATGGCAAAAGATGCCAGCTTTGCTGCTATTTTCGACATCTTCGTCACGTATGCGACTACTTTACCATTGGATACATCAAATTTAGTTCCATGACAACGACAGGTTACTATTAACCCCTCCAAGACCCCGGTGGTCAGCAAACACCCCCTGTGCGTACATTTATTACCAATCGCATAAAATTTACCATTCACCCTGGCGACCAGAACTGATTTATCATCCATCTTATACTCCCGCATCTGGCCCTCACTTACTTCGCTCTCATCAATAGTTAACACCTTTACTCCTCCTTTCAATAGAAAACCTTGTTCTCCAAACTATCCCATTCCTCCAGGAGACTGGCACATTCCTTCAGGAGAAACCCAGGTACGATCTTGATATTACTTTTTCCCAGATCCCTCATTTTTTCATTTGAGATAGTCAATTCGTTAAATCCCAACTTCTTTACGTCAGCAATAGTCGTGCCGTAAACAATAACATCGATCCTGGCCCAATGTATAGCGCTGAAACACATGGGGCACGGCTCGGTAGTTGAGTAAATAACACAACCAGAAAGATCAAAGCTCTTCATCTTGCGCGATGCTGCCCTTATGACATTAATTTCAGCATGGCTGGTCGCATCTTTTATAAGCACCGTGTTGCGCGCTGCGGACATTACCTCACTACCCTTTACTATGCATGCTCCAAAAGGTCCGCCATCAAGGTTCTTAATATTTTTTCTCGCCTGTTCAATGGCTAACCTCATATATTCCTCGTTTAACTTCTCAATCACAATATCTCTAATCATCGGGCCTCCAGCAGTTCACCCATTCTGTTTTATTGTATCATGATCAGGCATTATGTCTTCCGCGTTGTGCACAGCAAGCACTTTTTAATATCTTGTAATAAACAGTGGACTATAATTATATTACTTAGCTGGCTTAATAATTCTTTGATATATTGACCAAAAAAGAAACGATTGCACGAGAAAATGAAAGATATGGTTGATAAAATCTCAATTGATGAGATTAAAATGGTTTCTGAAAATGCAAATTGGGCCGATTTCTCGAATATTGCGCGAAAGAGAGCTGTGGTAGAAGCTCAAACCCAGAATCACACAATAAAAATGCTTGGAGTTAGTTCCAAAAGATTTGTGACCGATTCAGAAGTTTTTATAAAGTCGCAATTTCTGATTAGTGCCTATTATGGTTTTGATAGGGCCTCGATCGACTATGATTTTTATAATATTGAGTCTGAGGCACTTGGCCAGGAAATGATATATAGAGATGGATTGATCCCCGAAATTAATTTTTTAAATCCGCTCATAGGTGACAAGAAAACTCTATATAGGCTTAAATCACCCGTGAACAAACAATCTGGAAGGTTCAGTTATGTCCTGGGCATAAATGAATTATTCAAAAGAATAATGGGAACAGCTCCAAGAATAAGGTTTTGCGCTCCGTATAGCATGGCAGTAAACCTAAGAGGTTATAAAAACCTCATGATCGATATGGAAGAGGATGAAGCTTTTGTCAGAGATTTATTTAATTTTTTAACTTATGAAATTATCATACCCTGGATTGAACTACAAAGAAAAGAGCTAGGAGAGCCCAAAGCCACTGCTGGAGGGATAGATGGAACAGCCACATTCCCAAATATAACCACCTCTACCATGGAAAAATGGATAATACCCTATTACCAGAAGATGAAAAAAGTGTTAAATAACGTTACGTTCACGACTTGCTGCGGCGGAATCTCTTTCTTTAAAGACCCAAAAGACTTTTTCTACTACCAAACCTCAACCTGTCCAGGAATAATCAAGGGTTATCAGTGGGATATCGAAAGCATTGGTTTTGAGGTTTTTAACAAATACGCAAGAAAAAACAATCTTGACCTGAGATTGGGAATAAGCGCACAGACCCTACTATCGCTTAACGAGGTTGAGATAGTTGATCTGGTCAGAAGATATTTAGAAGAGGGTGGCTCTGGACTTTCTCGATTTTCAGTATATCTGTCAGATATCGATGTTAATACACATCCTGAAGTGATAATTTATGCAGTGTCTGCGGTAAAACAGCTCGGTGAATACCCGATTGAGAGACACGCTGCGAGAGATTTCTACCCTCCCGACATAGTCAGTCTTCATGACTGGATTTATGTAAGAACATAATTAAAAAACAAAAAGGTAGCGCAGATGGCGAAAATAAGGCTATTATTTGGATGAAAGGGACTTTACATCACGCAATCGCTCTAAATTTCATCCCTCTTCTTTAAGCATCTCTTTTAATGGCTCCCAGTAATAGTCGTGCCATCCCTGATCGAAATCCGCATAACATTCCTCTGGAACCCCGGACTGAACAAGAGCAAGCTGTGTACCACCATCGATCTCCTCCAGCTCTATCGTAAGCCTGGAATAATGACCCTTTGGCCAGCAGTCCTCCTCTCCTCGCCAGTCCTGGACTATTTTTCTATCCTGTTCAAGCTCGATGTTCGTCCCATCGATATATCCGTCGTAAATCGAGAACTTTCCGCCCACTTCTCTACTGATAGTGGCTTTCGAGCCCACCAGCCTCGAATGTTTCTCAGAATCCATCAATACCTCGTATATCTCATGTGGGCTTGCATTTATGATCACAGTTTGCTCGATCGTTCTTATATTCACGCTCGCTCACCTCACAACACAATAATACATCCATACTATACCATCAAAAGTAATGCAAATGATATTATGTTAGGATTATCCGAGTAATTCATGTTTTTGTTAAAAATACGAATTGAAGGAGGCTACAATGACTGACACCAATGATAAGGAAAGAAAAGATGTATTTGAGAGCTTTCGCACAATGATGGAGGAGTTCGGTAATGCAGTAAGCGAGGTTTTTAAGGATCCAGATTTAAAGGTAAAAGCCAAAGAGTTCGGCGATAGTGCAAAGGAATCAGCAAAAGCCTTTGCTGACAGGTTTAAAGACGAAGACGTAAAAAGCAAGTTCAAGGAAGTCGGAGGGGCAGCCAAAAAATTCGGTAAAAGCTTAGAAGATTACTTCAAAAAATAAAATCAGACGTTCTCACCAAACGTGAGTATCTTTTTTTTCATTCACTTCGATTAGCGCAAACCCCTTTCATATTCATATCTTATCGTTACAGCCTGGGCCCACCAGTCACCTGCTCCATGCTCTTCTCGAAGATATTTTGCGCTAAGGGTATGACCTTTATCTTTTACGCTAAACCCATCCAGGATTGTAAACCATTCCTCCCAGCTCTTACCCGTCCCCCTAAGTATAGACTCTTCACTTATTTTTCGGAAACCTGACTTCTTTTCGATTAGTATTACCTCCTGCTATTGCAAGAATAGTATAACATCAGAAAATATCCGAAAAATAATGTTAATTAGTGAAGGTACTCCGTTTAAGGTCAACTCAGTTTGGTTCCTACAGCCGGTTCGGATTCGAAAAAAATTACTCAAACTCTTTCATGTCGATGAAAGGACCGTGCCAGCTGTGGTACCAAACTGCTCCAGTGTAACCGTTAACGCTCAGCATTCCCTCAACATGACCATTTTCCAGAGTATGCAGGGTATAGTAACCATAGAAAGTATCAGCTTCAGCTACAGTTAGGCCGGGCAGATTGGTATCCAGGTATCTCTCAGCTATGGTCTTCGCCTGCTCAGGAGTAACAGGCATATCCACTGTAAGTGAGTCACCACCATTGTAGTTACCCATCATGCTCACCATGTGACCGTATTTTGTATTCCACATCATATTGGGTCCTATCTCGGGGAATACCCGGCCGGTGTACTTATCAATCAGCAGTTCCATAGCGTGAATACCAGTATCTTCTTCCTCTACCTCGGCATAAAAGTTCCAGGCAAAGTTCATTACCTCGGTAAGAAACAGTTTCCCACCATAACCATTTAGGTAGAGTCGTACGGCATCAGCAGCCTGGTCAATAGTGATGGGCTCGGCATCAGGATTAGTGTTAGGGTTATAGTTCCCCCAGCCACCACCCATCATCCCTGGTCCCATTCCACCTCCCATCATACCCGTACCCATCCCGCCACCTGACCCGTAAGGGTAAGGTTGCCTAGAGAATAACGCCCCAGTTGGAGACACACAGGAGGAAGCAAGCACCAGTAAACTTACTATTGCAAACGCTATACCAAGTATATGCAGTTTCCTCATTTATCACCTCAAACACAGTTGGTTTACAAAGTTATTTAAATTAGGTCTTTCTTCTTATCTTCAAACTCTTCTTTACTGATTTCACCACGAGCATACCGTCTCTTAAGTACCTCAAGTGCTGAGTCTGCTCGCCAAGAAGACTCGGTGCTGCTTGAAAATGTAGCACCACGTACCAGTGCCACAATGCCCCAGATAACCAGTCCCCAGAAGAGAATCATAAATATTGGCATAAGCCACCCCCATCCAAAACCACAATGCATTAGATACGAACACAACGCTCCAGGATTCCAAACTCCTTCAGTTTACACATTAGCTCCTCAAGTCTTGAGGGATCCTGTAATAATTCAGCAACCAATTTCTCCTGATAGTGCCCTGACTTGAGCCTGACGGTCGCCGGCACCCTTAGTTTCTTCTCCAGCGCATACTTAATCATTAGCCCTATGGCAGCACTAAACGGGCACATCGGTGCTGTCAGATTGTAAGTGACCTCGATCTTGCTATCCTTAATAATAATGTCATCTTCAGCCACCAAGCCCATATCTATAATAGACCGATTTACATAGTCGGGGTCATAAACTCTATTTAACACCTCGATAACTTCTGTTTTATTCATATCTCCTCCGCATGTCTTAGCCGAGCCTAGCTGAGATCAATCTTGCCATTCAGTTTCAGTTTAGCTGTATTGCTTTCAGCGGACAGACCATCACACATTTGCCACAACCCTGACACAGGGATTGATAAGGCATTGGTGCTTCATAGGGCATCTCCTGTTTAAGCAGTTTGTAATGACATACCAATACTGCCTTGCAGATTCCAGTGTCGCAATGCTCAGGGTGACACTTATCGTAATTTATTAAGACAATCTTTTTTGGCATTGATTATTTCCCTTTTTGCAATTAACCAAATCTAACTATCCCCCTGCTCCTTTGGCTGCCTGCTCCAGCATACTAACATTAGCATTGTTTAAGACTCTCATTCACACGTCTCCTCTCAGCTCGCCCTACCGTGAATCAGCGCGGCATCCTGCCTGATCTGCTCGAAGAGCATCTCCCGCAACACATCAAAGGCCCGAAGAAGTTTGGAGTTAGCTATCCGGTAATAGACAACATTCCCTTCCTTCCGGGAAACCAGAATGTGCCGTTCCCTCATCATCGCCAAGTGCTGGGATAAGTTCCCCATGGTCATCCCCAGTATCCGGGAGAGCTCGCTTACACTCATCTCTTTCTCCCTCAGGACGTTTATCAACTCCAGCCTCTTTGGGTGAGAGAAGACTTTGCACATCTCCGCATGGTAGGCATAAATCTGGTCTTCCACTATTACCTCCAGTGATGAAATATAGTATTTTAGATAATTCTATAGCACTAAAATACTATAAGTATTTTATGATGTCAATAATCTAGTACAAAATGGTGAGTTTTAGGTATGCAGCAAGGCAGGAATCTTAATCCAATCAATCGATTTCGTAACGTCTTCACAGTATTTGAATCACGATTTTTTCTATACAAGTCCTCCCGAATCTAACCAGTCTTCCATAGACACATTGAGACTCATATTTTTTTCCTTGAGAAGATCAAAAAAATCCCATGGAGTTATCCCGATCTTTTTGCAGACCTCTGCAGCGGAAAGTTCTCCAGCCTGATATTTGACCAGTAGTCTATCTCGCTTATCTTCCTCAAAACCTTTTTTGAGTATATCCCTCAGATATGCTGATTTGTCCAGGTCCATCTCCTTGATAAAATTGGAAAGCTCCCTAAGGAAGTCCTCAGGAACTCTAACCGTTGTTGGTTTTAGCATCTTCTATTTCCTCCAGTTTAAGTAATGCCTCAGCAATTATATCGGGAGAGTATCTCCCAATGATCCTTAACTTTTCGATAGAGCTCTTTGTTTTAGTGAAATCTATTTTGCCTAACCTATAAAGCTCCACGATTATTTTGGGTGAAATGATAAAAGGAAATTTCATATATCTGCATGCCTTTATCGCCTTTCCATCATCTGTTAACAATATCGAATTCGCAGTCTGCTTTAATAACACCAGAGCCTCTAACTCTCCCTTCCCAAGGGACACAGAGAGTTTATTTACTCTCGTATCAATCTCAACAACTTTTATTCCTTTTGCAGATACAAGATTTGATATAACTTCTGCGTTAGAATATTTCTTCAAAGTTTCCTTGTTCACAACCTCATGAAACACCCCTTTCGGGATTACTATCGGAAAGGACTCAGCAAGTGTCTCCAAGAGACCGCACTTCGATAAAAGAATCAATGAGCAACTATCCATTATTATTATCTTCAGCGAATAACCTTTCCATCATCCGTATACTATTATTAATAAATGTATACCATAAATTCTTATTCTTCGTCAATTCCCAACAGTGATAGAAATTAATAATAATATTTCTGATAATTCCAAATTACAAAAAACCAAATACTTGAAATTTGTAGCATAATTTTTACATTTTGATTTAAAATATCGGGAATATAACTCAGTAGTAAAAACAAGGTCTTATTTTTTTAGAAAGAGCTGGGAGGTGGTTTTATAAGATTATTTCTTTATCAGTTTAAAATATTAATGAGTTAAGGAGGGATTTGTTTGAAAAAATTCAGTCTTGTTTTATGCGTATTTTTAGTAGTAATACTTGCGCTTTCGCTGCTATCAGTATCCTGTGCAAAGCAAAAAGTGTACAAGATCGGCATTACCCAGATTGTGACGCACCCCGCTCTGGACGCACTCAGGGAAGGCTTTAAGGAATCCCTGGCAGCAGAGGGATATGTGGCTGGCAAAAATGTTGAGTATATCGAACAGAACGCCGAAGGAGATATGGCAACTAACAGCACCATAGCGCAGACCCTTGTAAGCCAGAAGGTTGACATGATACTTGGAATCTCAACCCCAAGCACAATGGCTGTCGTGGAAGCTGCAAAGGGAACTGACATCGTAATTCTATTTGGTGCAGTTACCGATCCTGTTGCAGCTGGAATTCTTGAAAACACCGAGAAACCAGGTGGCAACATAACGGGAATAAACGACATGGGCCCGGTTGCCCAGCACGTTGATCTGATAAAGGAGTTCATGCCAGATGTCAAAAACATCGGAACAATCTACAATGCCGGTGAGCCGAACTCGGTAGTCCAGATCGATCTTTTAAAGAATAAAGTCTCCTCCATGGGCATCAATGTAGTTGAGGTTACCGTTTCAACTACAGCAGATGTCCAGGCAGCTGCTGAATCGCTTGTGGGAAAAGTTGACACCATCTATATTGTAACGGACAACACTGCTGTGGGTGCGTTTGATGCAATAGTCGGAGTCTGCGAAACTAACAAGATTCCTCTATTCGCTGCGGATCCCAGCTCGGTAGAGACCGGAGCGATTGCGTCCATTGGACCAAGCTACAAGGGTATGGGTGAAGACCTGGGCAAGATAGCTGCGAGAATATTAAAAGGCGAGAAACCAGGCGATATCCCGTCGACCGGTGGAAGCAAGTTCGAACTTGTTGTCAACCCTAAAGCTGCAGAGAGAATAGGGATAACTATTCCTCAAGCAGTTCTGGATAGAGCTGACAAGGTGGTTGGAGAATAGTTTTTTGGAAGCAGTTTCAAGTGTTCTGGCTATCTCGCTCCGTCAAGGATTGGCTTACGGTTTTCTTGTTCTGGGAGTTTATCTAACTTTTAGAGTCCTGGACTTTCCCGACCTGACGGTGGATGGAAGCTTTCCGCTGGGCGGAGCGATAGCCGCAACCTTCATATTCCGGGGAGGAGATCCATTCCTGGGTACCGTACTTGCAGTAGGAGGGGGAGTCACTGCTGGTCTGGCGACAGGAGTTCTTAATACTAGACTTAAGATAAACAAGCTCCTCTCCGGAATTCTTACCATGGTAGCGTTGTACTCCATTAACCTCATGATCATGGGTAGAGCAAACGTCTCGCTGCTCAGAACCACAACCATCTATAGAACTACGTTTCACTTTTTCAACATCCAGGCAGGAGCTATTCCCGTAATCGTGTTTCTGGCAATCTTTTCTGCTTTTATATTCGCTCTGCTGACGTGGTTCCTATCGACAGAGCTTGGATTTGCCATACGCGCAACTGGAGACAATGAACAGATGATCAGAGGACTTGGTGTTAACACTGATAACACAAAACTTTTTTGCCTGGCAATTTCAAATGGGCTGGTTGCGCTATCGGGAGCTTTAGTGGCACAGGATCAGGGTTTCTCTGATATAGGCATGGGAGTAGGAATGATAATAATTGGACTAGCTTCTGTAATTATTGGTGAGGTATTATTTCCGGCACGCAGGATGTCCCTTATTCTTCTGGGAATCATTGGCGGTTCCATAATCTACAGACTGTTGATCTCGACCGCGCTCCGGCTGGGGCTTGCGCCTACTAACCTTAAGCTCATCACAGCAATTCTGGTGATAATTTCCTTGAGCGTCCCAAACATAAGAAAGATTTTCCAGAGGGCTTGAAATGGAGGACAGCCACCTGCTTAAAATCGAATCCTTGAAGAAGTCCTTTTACAAGGGAACAACAGACCAGGTTGAAGCCCTGAACGATGTCAAGCTTGATATCAGAGAACACGACTTCATAACGATTGTCGGAAGCAATGGAGCAGGAAAATCCACCTTACTAAACATGATCGCCGGTGTACACATGCCCGACTATGGAAGAATATTCCTGAAAGATAAAGAAATTACATATTATCCTGAATACAACCGCGCTAGGTACCTTGGAAGGGTTTATCAGGATCCAAAAATGGGGACGGCTGCGCACATGACCATTGAAGAGAATCTTTCAATGGCATACCTGCGCGGTAAGAAGCGGGGTTTCAGGCTTGGGGTAAATAAGAAACTCAGGGAGCTTTTCTATGAGCGAATCTCTCAACTTGAGTTAGGACTTGAAAAAAGACTCAGTGCAGTGGTTGGGACCCTATCTGGTGGGCAGCGCCAGGCGCTAACCCTGGTCATGGCAACAATCAGTAACCCAATGCTGATGTTATTTGATGAACACGTCTCATCATTGGACCCACGAACAGCCGAACTTATATTAAATCTAACCGATGTCATCATTAACAAAGAAAAGATAACCACCCTGATGGTCACCCACAACATGGAACACGCATTGAAATACGGAAATCGGCTGGTAATGATGCACAAGGGAAGGATCATCCTGGACCTTGATAAAGAGAAGAAATCAAACTTAACCATATCAAAACTTATTCATCTGTTCGAGCGCGCAGCAGGAGAGCATTTCACCGACGATGAAGCCCTACTATCCGAAGCTTGATACATCCGCAATAACCCCTCCGCCGATGAGCAGATCCCCATCATAAAAAACCGCTGACTGCCCTGGTGAGGGAAACCGCACAGGATTTTTGAAAAACACCTTAGCTCTATTTCCTTCATAATTAACGATCCTGGCAGGATATTCAAGCGATCTATACCTTACCATGACAGAGGCATCCAGTTCTCCTGGTGGGATATCATAGAAAATATAATTAACATCGGTAAGTATGACCTCTTTTGCGCCAACTCTGGGATTATTTGAAACACATAACGCACTCTCTACAGGATCGATCCTGATCACAAAATACGGCCCTCCGGATCCAATATTCAATCCCTTTCTCTGCCCTACCGTGTAATATATGTAACCCTTGTGAACTCCGATCTGGTTTCCACGTTCATCATAGATCGGTCCTTTTTCTTTTCTGTAGCCCAGGGTTCGCTCAATAAAATCAGCATGGTCACCGTCTCTAATAAAACATATATCCTGGCTCTCCAGCTTCTCGAAAACTGGCAGGTTGTTCTCAAGTGCTATCTGGCGGACTTCAGGTTTCGTCTTCTCGCCCAACGGTGTAACTATCCTCTCCAACACATCCTGCCTCGCCGGCCAGAATACATACGACTGGTCTTTTTGCGAATCAACTCCTTTCCTGACGGTAAACTTTCCAATTGAAGGTTCATATTGAATCCGGGCATAATGTCCCGTGGCCAATCTGTTCGCACCAAACTGACTTATCTTTTTGAGAAGAAAATCAAATCGCATATACCTGTTGCAGTCCACACATGGATTGGGCGTCACTCCGCGCAGATAAGCATCCGTAAAACGATCTATGACCATCCTCTTAAACTCCTTTTTAACATCAAGTGTTATATGGGGAATTCTCAACTTCTCGCATACGCTCCTTGCATCCTCAATATCCTGCGGAGAACAGCAGCTCCGCGAATATGCCCTTTGATCAGCGCTGTTATCCTCTTGATTATCCTCCTTACCAAATAAATCCAGTGTAACCCCAATAAGATTATGGCCTGCCTCTTTTAAAAGGAGCAGAGCAACCGAAGAATCTACACCTCCGCTCATTGAACAAACGGTAAGATTGGAAACTGCACCCATTTTTATGTGCCCCTTGTAATTTGAAAAAGCAGAATCGATACAGCGCCTGAATGCCAGCCATGATATATCAAAGCAGATATCTCCCCTATTCCCTTCTCCCAGTATCTCAACTAAATCGTCCTTATAAAAATTAGCAGCATCAAGCAGATTCCCACCCTCGAACCTTTCACACATCAAAACCGACAGAGCAATTAAGAGTGGAGGGCCAAAAGCTAAAAAGGAGATCTTTGATATGACACCGTCATCTACTTTTAAATAAAAAATGACCTTGCCACCGCATTCCTCTGACCCTGCCTCACCCACACCATCCGGATCAGGCAAGATTCCCGCATGTTTGTTCCTTTTTATTATCTCAACCAGTTTAATTCTTGACATGGGTAAGGGCTCGACCTGTAATTTTCATCTTTATTTTTCTCTGGTCTTTCCTCTATTGATGCAAATGTACATGATTAACTACTTTCCTATTGTACATTATTTTGAAACCAACCTTGACAGGCGAAATCTTGGCTCTAAAATATATGCATGATTGTGCAACTATGTATATGAAACGAAGAGGAACCATGAAAGAATATGTCGAAACCTTTAAATCTCTTGGCGATGAAACCAGACTCCGCATACTCTACCTTCTTATCAATGCGAACTCAGAACTTTGCTGCTGCGAGCTGACGGACTCCTTAGAGGAACCTCAATATAACATTTCAAGACATCTTAGGATTCTTAAAAATGCAGGTTTAATCGAAGAAAGAAGAGAGGGACGCTGGATTTACTCGTTTATCTCCAAAGAACCCAGTCAATTCAACGAGATGTTAATTGAAACCGTTCGTGCTATACCCGAGACAAAAGGGCTTAAGAAGGACCTGGAAAATTTAAGCAAAAGGCTCAATATGCGAGAAGATAGTAAATGTGTGCTGGGCATTCAAAAACCTCATTTACTAAAAAGAGGGAAATGAGAAAAAATGAATGCAAAACCAATCAAAATAAACGGCATACAAAGCACAGACCAAGCCTTAGAGGTTAATGAATCAGCCAAAGATGTAATTCTTCATGTTGATGGTATGGATTGCGCCGATGAGTCCGAAGTTATAACGAAAAAGCTAAAATCTTTAGCCGGCATAAAGGATTTTGGTATCAATCTGATGACCCAACAGGCGAAGATCTCATATGACCCATCCCTAATTTCCATTCAAGACGCGATTAAAGCCATTGCTGAAACTGGGATGAAAGCCTCTTTAGCAAAAACAAGGGAACATGGGGGCAGGGCGTGGTGGAAGAATCGGCAGATATTGTCTCTTATTACCTGCGGAGTTCTAATAGCTATAGCCTTCTTATTGAAACTCATTGGAATCCCAAATGGGATTGTTAAACTAACTTTTGGATTAGCCATCCTTATTGGTATCTACTATCCAGCCAGGATGGGATTTCTAGCTCTAAAAACCTTTACTCTGAATATTCGACTTCTTATGGTAATTGGCACGGCGGGTGCTATTTTTCTTGGTCTCTTGGAAGAGGCAGCTCTTCTGGTTTTTATTTATTCCTTGGGAGACGTCCTTGAAGCTTATGCAGTTGATAAAGCAAGAAGGGCTATAAGGGCATTAATGGAGCTGGTTCCCAAAGAGGCACTTGTTCGCAGAAATAGCAATGAAATTACACTTCCCACGGAGGAGATAGAGATAGGTGATGTGGTCATCGTAAGACCAGGCGAGAAGATCCCCATTGAGGGCAAAGTCATATCTGGATCTTCCTTTGTAGACCAGTCCACCATTACGGGAGAGTCTATTCCTGTTGAGAAAAATTTCGGAGATGAAGTTTTCGCAGCCACAATCAACCAGAGAGGCTCTTTTGAGATAAAAGCAACCAGGAAAGCTTCCGATACGACCATCGCAAGAATTATTCACTCCGTCGAGGAAGCCCAGGCAAACAAGTCTTCATATCAGCGCTTTGGGGAAAGATTTGGCAAATACTACACTCCAGCGATGTTCATCCTGGGCATTGGAGTAGCAGTAATCCCACCCTTATTTTTTAAGGGAGACTGGCAATCCTTTATTTACCGAGGATTGGTGGTCATTGTGGTCTCCTGCTCGTGCGGACTGGCTCTATCAGTTCCTGTATCTGTTGTAGCAGCCATCGCAAATGCTGCACGCAATGGAATCCTCTTCAAGGGCGGTGCTTACCTTGAAGTTGCCCAGGAGCTGAAAGCCATTGCTTTTGACAAAACAGGAACTCTCACCATTGGAAGGCCCGTAGTTACGGACATAATTTCTTACAATAATTTTTCTGAAAATGAGATACTAGCTCTAGCAGGAAGCATTGGATCACGCTCAAAACATCCATTAGATGAAGCGATCGTTAGAAAAACAAAAGAGGCAGAAATTCCCTTAATACAAAACATCAAAGATTTTGAAGCAATAGCTGGATCAGGAATAAAAGCAAGGATCAACAACAAACTATATTTTATGGGGAGCAAGCGCTTATTAGAGAAAAACGGGATTCCATTAGCCCAGGTTCAAAACGAAATTTCCAGCCTTGAAGCTGAAGGGAAAACCACTGTCCATCTGGCTGATGAACAAAACCTGATGGGCGCCATAGCAGTTGCGGACAAGCTAAGGGCAGAGACAGGAGAGACTATAAAAACACTGAAGAGATCAGGCATGAAGGTAATACTACTTACAGGTGATAATGAGGAAACAGCAAAAGCGATAGCATCACAGGCAGGAGTGGACGAGTACTTAGCCCGATTATTGCCCGAGGACAAAGTAACTGCAGTAAGAGGACTTAAATCGAAATTTGGCAAAGTTGCGATGGTTG
This sequence comes from Actinomycetota bacterium, assembly GCA_023488455.1. The sequence goes on from JAMDDV010000015.1 coordinate 69,609, forward strand.
GGGATGGCGTAAATGACGCCCCTGCTATGGCCACATCTAATGTTAGTATAGCCATGGGAGCAGCGGGCACAGATGTAGCCATGGAGACTGGAGATATCGTCCTGATGTCTGATGACCTCTCCAAAATTCCTTACGCGCTCAGACTGAGTCGAAGATCAATTAGCAACATTCGTCAGAATATCGTTGCTTCTTTAGCCATTGTAGCATTTTTAGTTCCAGCAGCTTTAACTGGATTGATTGGCCTTGTCCCAGGATTACTTCTCAACGAAGTGAGCGCGTTAATAGTAATTGTCAATGCCCTGAGATTATTAAAATAAAAATCAAGTGTTCATTTTGTTAAAATAAATAAATGCAATATCAACCAGTGCTTTACAAAAACCGAACTGATGCAGGAATAAAATTAGGCCAAACCCTGAAGAAAATCAACTTAGATCAACCTGTTGTCCTCGCCATTCCCTTTGGAGGAGTGCCAGTTGGTAAAGAAGTTGCCAGAGTTTTAAATGCTCTATTCGATCTGATAATCACACGCAAGATCCAATACCCCTGGACAACAGAAGCAGGTTTCGGAGCAGTAACCGCAGACGGTACTGCATATTACGGCCCTGAGGCTAAAACCCTTCCAAAAGAAGTGGTTGAGACACAGACCCTTAAGGCGAAAAAAGAGGTCGAACAAAGAAAGAAAAGGTTATTGAAAGGGAGAAAGAGAATCAGCTTAAAAGATAGAACTGTAATACTGATCGACGACGGTTTAGCAACCGGTTCAAGCATGCTTGCTGCCATCCAATCAATAAAGAAAGAAAAACCAGCTAAAATTATTGTTGCCGTACCAACTGCCTCAGGGCGAGCAGTAAAACTGATCAAACCGCATGTAGATCAGTTAATTTCACCCTACATTCATCCCGAATACTTACCTTTTGCGGTGGCTTCTTCCTACCAGAACTGGTACGACCTCAGCGAAGAAGAAGCCCTCGACTACTTAAAATAATTAGCTGCAAATTCAACAATTAGATCTCCAGAACTTTCATATCCTTGACAGATAACTGATTTATGTGGTATATGATTACTACATCTTGCTTTGGATGGGTGCTCGCACCGGTTCAAGCAAGGTTTTTTATTTTTTGAATAACTTTTCTTTTCGCCCCTGCCCAACTTAACTTTGTTTCATTGATTATCATCTTTCTGAATTTTTTATAAAAATACGGATCTTTATCAGTTTCTTTTGCAAAGACCGCTCCGGCAACCATATCAGCAACATTTACTCTTTTATTCCTTTTGCTATCGACATGCCTGATCTCCGGTAGAGCTTCGCCCAGATAATCCCTCAGATTTTGATTGAATTCCTCGATATCTTTATCTCTATGAAAGTGACGATCAAAGATAATTTCTTTGACTTGAACATAAAAATCAAGAACATCTCCTAAAAGCAAGCTTGAAATGATAGCAAAATTTTCAGGAGTATCATGTACAGTTCGTCCGCTCTTTTCAATCGTCATAATAAAGACATTAATTTTTTCCTTTGAAATCTTATCAAAGAATAAAGTCTTGGTTTTTTGACCAACTGTATAGTACTTTATTTCTCCTTTCAACTTTCTGAAATGACTCCCTTTTCTTACTGCCTTTATTACATTATCGATTCTTTCTGGAGAACTAACTCCCACAGCCACCATAACGACCAACCTATCTTTAGGATCTGGGAGAGTACCTGATTCATCAATAAAGATGGTGATATTTTTCATCTAGGGTAATTTTACTACAAATGAATAAATAAATCCCTTAACAATTCTCTTATATTGATTTTTTCACCAAAACCAGCAAATTCGAACAATAAGCAGAGATTGACAATCGAACAATGATTTAGGAAAATAATCTACTCAGGAGACCTCTTTTTTTAAACCTCTGGGTGTAATCTAAAACCTTATAAGACTTAAGACCAGCCTTTTTAGCTGCGATCTCAAATGCCTTTTCCTTGCCTCCCAACTCATCAACCAGGCCTATCTTCTTTGCTTCCTCGCCAAAATAGGTTTTGCCTGAAGATATCTGACCTATTACCTCATCCGATAAATTGCGGTTTTTCTTTATCTCATTCAAAAACATCTGCTGGATGACCCTTATCTCCTCCTCCGTTGTCTTCTTCTCTTCCTCGGTCGGAGCAATGAAGGGAAAACCGAAGCGTTTCTGGATCCCGGATGTTATAACATCCACATCAATTCCAATCTTTTTAAGCAACTCTGAGACATCAGGTCGCAGGCTTGCAACGCCCACCGAGCCAATCGTGCTTAATGCATCCGCCACGATAACATCTGCTGCCGAAGCTACCCAGTATCCGCCAGATGCCGCCACCTCCCTGACCCATGCTACAATAGGTTTGCCAACCTTTTTTATCGCCTCAGCTATCTCCTTGCATGGGAAAGGATGACCTCCCGGAGAACTGATCTCAAGGACCAGGGCTTTCACTTTTTTATTCTTTTTCACCGCATTCAGAATCCGAACGATCTCAGCCGAAGAAACCATCCTGGCTTGAAAAAGAGTGGATACTTCTTCTGAAGAAATCATCCCTTTGATTGGTAAAAGAACAATCTTATTCATTCTCATCACCATTCACCATAAATATTTTAACCCTTCCCACGTTTAAAGAAAGACTGCGAAGCTACTCAAACCTTGTTCACACAAGTAAATCACCCAGTTCTACTTTCTAAGCTCACCTTTAAGCCACGCCAGATAATCAGGAAGACCTGCAACTATGGGCATCGCTATTATCTCCGGTATTTCATAAGGGTGAATTTCCTTTACGGCTTTCTCAACATCCTCATAATTAGACTTATTGCTTTTAATAAAACAGAGCCACTCTTCATCGGTTTCAATATTCCCTCTCCACCAGTAGTTACTTGTTATGGGCCCAATAATCTGAACACACGCCGCAAGCCTCTTTCCCAATAACACTTTTGCAATCTTTTCAGCATCCGATCTTTCACTTGCAGCTGTAATTATTTGAACAAACTCATTAACCATAAATCACGTTTTGCAGACATAAGCCTATTCAGGCATCCCTTAATATATATTCACTTATAAATCTCAATAAATTGCGCTGGTGTAAACACATCAACTGAAAATTTATTTTTAAAATGCTCAGCGTCCCACGAAACAAAACAGGAGATCGACGGAATATAGGTATTTACCATATTAACTACCAAAGAGTCACCAAAACTAGCTTTTTGCTTAATGGTATCAAAAACCATTTCAACTAAAAGCGACGGCAAGGGTGAGTTCAGGTTCATATCCGGTATTACACCAACATTGTATCTCTGTGGAAAGTATTGGTATAGTTCCAATAACTGCTTCCCGTTTAAGTTGAAGGAAAGGATCCCACATATCTCTAACAAATTTATAATTGAAGTCATACCAATCCTGTTCCCTAAAATATAATCAATAAATATTTTATTAGTCTGAGCTAAAATATCCCTTGTGTATTTAAGGTCGATCAGAAAAACGTTACTATCAATAAAGACTATATCCTTCTTCTTGACCATGCGATTGCCTTTCTCCAGTCCTCAAAGTATGGTTCGCTCCTCTCTAAAGTCTCCATTATGTCCTTCCAGGCTTCGTCAAACGGTCTTAGCTCCAGCGCATCTTCATCCCTTTTTCCATCAAATCTCGTCATCACAGCAAAGGGCTTCCCCCGCTTAGTTACTAAAACTTTATCTTCTCTAGCAACTAAATCTAATACCTCCCCTGTCTTATTCTTCAACTGTTTTGCTGTCACCATCTTCATTACATTTTCTCCTTAATAGCTACTTAATAATTATAATAGCTACTTAACCAAAAATAAACCGAAAGTTTATTCAAAAAATATTTGAAACATTGGGGTTATTCGTTTACTCTATTCGAGATTTTTCTAAAAGTCCGAGGCAACATGAATTCGACGAAAAGAAGTCTTACGCTGCTTTGCTATATTGGGTATTTTATTAACGGAAGTTTAATGACCCTATTTGCCCCACTTATCCCAATAATATCAGGCGAGCTAAAGATCAGCTATTCATCAATCGGGATAATCCTGCTTTCAGGCTCATTGGGATTTATCATCTCCAACCTCATCTCGGGAGCACTCGCCGACAAATTTGGCAAAAAAATGATGTCAGCGCTTGGATTCTTGATAACAGGACTGGGGATAGTCACACTGGCTTTCGCACAAACCTACACACAATTCCTAATATTTTATGCTATCGCTGGTTTTGGAAACGGAGCCTGGGGCGCCAATCTTCAAGCAATAATAGCGGACATATACTCCGAGGACAGGAGCAAAAGAATACTGCGCTTGAACGTATATTTCGCCACAGGAGCAGGCATTGGACCATTAATCGTCAGCATCATACTTTCGCAAAACCTGAACTGGAGACTGTTCTTTGGCTTGATTGGAGTAATAAACTTCATAATATTCCTGTTTTACGCAACAAATCGATACCCACTTGAATTAACTGCGCATGAGTCGATAAAGGGGAACATCAAAAGGTTATTTAACCCTATCATAATAATATGCGGACTGTTTCTATTTTTCTATGTCGGCATTGAAGCGACGTATTCAACCTGGCTGACCACCTACCTGACTGCTTTTAACGTACCGGTAAAACTGGGCTCACTCTCGGTCTCAGCTTTCTGGTTCTTCATAGCTCTGGGAATATGGTCTTCTGAATTTCTTTCTAAAAAAATTCATGATGTCAAGATAATATTTGTTTCCACGATTCTCGTGTTCATCAGCATCAGCTTCATAATACTATTTAACTCACTGTCTATAATATTCATCTTAACTGCACTGCTCGGTCTATTCCTTTCCCCGGCGTTTCCCCTGACCGCTTCGACAGCAATAAGTCGGGATCCTGAAATATCAGGAACCATCTCTGGTTTTACTATGAGCCTCCCCATAGCTGCCTCCCTGATCTTTCAACCACTTATAGGATACATTTCAGATATTTACGGCATAGAAAAGAGCATTTTTGTCCAGTTCTATATTTCCATCGCTTATATTGCTTCTGCATTAACCCTGGTGATGCTATATTTCAGAAGAAGTCGTATTTCAAAAGAAAACCGCTAAACAAAAATTTATCTTGACTTTTCTTACGCATGTTTTAATATTTATCTATTATCGTCGTAACACGGTCTCAGCGCCAAGATCAAAGTAGAATTCAACTCAGCAAAATACTTAGTAAAAGACGGAGGAAACAATGAAGCACAGACCTGATGCCCTGACTGCAATCGTACTCTTAACAATGATTCTCTTCATCCTGATCCCACGAACCGCAAAAGCAGAATCCTTCAGCATCTCTGGCATAATAACTGCAGAATCCTACGGTGCGCCTCAGGAAGCCTGGATCGATGTCTACGACACCAACCTAAACTACGTAAAAAGAGGACAATATGATTCAATCACCGGCGGCTACTATGTAAGCCTGGAGCAAAACAATTATCATTTGCTCTACTTCAGCAATTTTCCCTTCAGAATACCAGGATTTTATGCAAACTCTGGGGAATATACAACTTGGATATTTAACCCTGGTGACAATAACTTGGTAAATGTTAACCAAAATAAAATCCTTCATTTAACATTAAAACTTGGCTACTTTATTACTGGGACGGTCAGGAATAGTAATGGAGATCCGATATGTGGAGCGGCTATTGAGTTTTATGCTGACGGTGGAAGTGGTTATCAGAAATCCATGTTTGAATTTACAACGGATGCAAATGGTTATTTCAGGGCATGGGCGCTTCCCTCGAATCAGCAGTTCAAAATACGGGTTAGGTCAAATAGCGACCTTTATGATTCGATATGGTATGGAAATGCCAGTTCGGTGGAGAGTGCAACAGTTCTAACCGTCGGCAGTGGCCAGAACCTCGCAATTACCTTACCTGACAAGCAGGTACCCGATGAGGGAAATAACCCACCCCAAGATGAAGGTACATCAAACGGTACCACTACCGAATCGACCGAGATCACACCACCACAAGATGACAGCCTACTGAATATCACCGTTCATAGCTCAAGTGCAAACATTGGCGGAACATCATCACAAAATGGCCTGTCAAGCAGCGACCTGGTAATTCAAGTTGCAAGAGAAGACAAATATTTAATAACAGCATGTCCTGCAAGCTCAGTTTCAAAAGTGTTTTTCTATCTCGATGGGAAGCTGAAAAAAATTGATAAAAATGCTCCGTTTAGCTGCAGGTTTAAAATACGAAAGGGTGCTCATATCATCAAAGCAGTTTTCTACTCATCCGACATGGCAGTCATAAAAATACTGGAAAATACGATAACAAAGTAACTTTTCGATAGTGCTGTGATATTATTTTCTTCCATGGAAAAACAGCACGAAGAGATACTAAGAGATTTAAATGTCGTAGGAATTGCCAAACTAATTGATCACACGATTCTGGCTCAGGATGCCAGTTGCGAAGCAATCGAAAAACTATGCACTGAAGCAAGAGATTTTGATTTCTGTGCAGTCTGCGTCAACTCCTGCTGGACAAAGTTCTGCAGAGAGCTTCTAACTGGAAGTGGTGTGCTTGTAGCAACAACAGTTGGGTTCCCGCTTGGAGCAATGGCAACTCATGCTAAAGCCAAAGAAGCTGAAATCTGCGTAAAAGACGGTGCTGATGAGATAGATATGGTAATGAACGTTGGTACCATCAAAAGCAAGGATTACGAAAAAGTGAAATCCGACATCATCGAGGTAGTCAGGGCTTCGTCAGGTAAACTTGTTAAGGTCATTCTTGAGAACTGCCTCCTAACGGACGAAGAGAAACTTATTGCATGTAAAATCTCAGTTGAAGCAGGAGCTCATTACGTAAAGACCTCTACGGGCTTCAGCACAGGTGGTGCTACGGTCAAAGACGTAGAGTTAATGAGACAAGCGGTGGGATCTAAGGTTGGTGTGAAAGCAGCAGGCGGAATCAGAAATCTGGAAACCCTTCTGAAAATGGTCAGTGCTGGAGCGACAAGGATAGGAACCAGCTCGGGTGTATCAATAATTAAGGATGCAATCGGTTATTTCGTATCATTAGCATTCACAGGACTAGAGCGGTAAACTATTTATACTGAAGCCAAACCAATATCGAATCATAGAACTCAAGGATCTGTCTTCGAAATCCAATAACGATTACAGCTATAAAAAGTATAATAGCGATAGTCCACCAAAAAATTGCAGCAGCAGAAGGCCTTCTTTTTCTTGTTTTATTCCTCATACAATATCTTTAAATAATTTCTATCCCTCTCTCATCAAATACAAATTTAACATTTTTATTGAACTCGCGCTTTACCCTATCCTGGGTCTCTGGTTTAACCTTTGCTCGAACCTGAAGCAGGATAGTCCCTCCAGAAATCCTCTCCGCCTCGAGCACAGTTGGTGAATCAATGATCAACTTTTTAAACTCATTTTTTAAATGTACTCTATCTATCACATCCTGCAGGGCTTCGGTAGCAATCTCGATGTCCGTCGTACCCGGAACATTAACATCAATCAGGATAACTGCCCAATCCTTCGATTTATTTATAACCTTTGAGATATTGCTATTGGGAATGAACTGGAGAGAACCGTCCTCGAGCCGCAGCGTCGTCAAACGCAAGGTCATACTCTCAACCACACCGACAGACCCATCAATTATAACTTTATCCCCAATCGCAAACTGGTTCTCCATCAATATGAAAAATCCGCTTATTATATCTTTTACAAGGCTCTGTGCGCCAAACCCAATTGCCAGACCAAGAACGCCTGCGCCCGCGAGGATTGGAATTATGTTTACACCAAGCTTATCGAGCACCATTATGAGCATCAAAAATGCCAGGGTAAAAATAACAATTGACTTAACGATCCTTGCGATTGTTAACAATCTTTTGGGGATCTCAATTCCGTTTATCTTTGCCCTTTTTATAATGGATCGAGTGATCTTGCGAGATGAAATACTTACAACGAGGATGAGTGCCATTCCAACAACAATTATTACGGCAATCTCTATGCCTGCACTCTTAAGCCAATCATAGATACCAGCATAAAAATCTGGCCGTATTAGATTTTGCAAATTTAACTTGTTAACGACTACCTCCAAGAATATTTCTACTATCCAGAGCTGCTTTTATCTTTTTCCGAATCTTACCCAATGAATCGTTTTGTTTGATTGAAAGCGTCCTCAGATCATCGTTCCCTATTGCAATTTCATCCAGAAGCGTGGCGCCTTCTTTACTGAGCAGATTGCCTAGCCTTTCGATACTGGCATCCTGTGCTTCTTCGCTGATACCTTTCCCGTAAGGAAAAACCAGGTGGAAATTGCCATCTGGAATATGGCCGAAAAATGATGCACTCTCTAAATCCATGAATTCATATATACTTTCCAGATCATTTATCATAGTCCTTTTGTTAAGTTTAATATTCTCAAAGAGAAACTGGTCATTTAAGTGGTAAATCCGTTCAAGAATTTTAAGACGCTCGTTAAATATTTTCTCAGCAATAGGGCCATCTAAAGTGGAAATTGTTGAATTCGCAGTTAGTGATCTGAACATTGACTTTGCTTCATTCATTAACCTGTTGACATTCTTCTCGATCCCCAGAAATTCAAGAATTACAGTCGCCCCTGTATTTATGCTCTTTTCTTCCAACAGGTTGGCAAAGACTGAGTTGATGCTGCCAAAAATCAAGTCCATCATCTGAGCTGAGGGTTGCAGCTCCTGCAACCTCAGTACTGATTCAAGAGCACTTTCAAAATCAACAAAGAATGCAGCCACGATGCCCCTTGACTCAAACTTCGGTATGAGTCTCACGGTCAATCCGGTGAAAACAGCTAAAGCACCGTTACTGCCCGACAAAAATTTTGCTATCTCGTAACCGCTTGCGAACTTAACCGTCCGTGAACCAAAAGAAACCTCCTGTCCATCCGGCATGACCGCCTCAACTTTCATCAAGAGATCTTTTGTCTGCCCGAGGTTTCCCCTTCTCAAACCAACAGCGGCGGTAGCCACGTTACCGCCTATCGTGCACTGACCCATGTTCGCAGGATTCACAGGGTAAAACAGGTTCCTTGACTCAACAAATCTTGCAAGATCACCTGTTACCAGACCTGGCTGCACCTCCGCCAGCAGATTTATCGCATCCACATTCAGAATTTTGTTCATACGTTCGAACGAAACCACGATGCCATCAGATTTAGCAATGGCCAGGCCTTTCATATTCGTCCCTGCGCCGCGCAGAACAGCAACAACCGAATTTTCATAGCAATATTTAACTATTTTTGAAACATCTGCAGCGTCATCTGGCAAAACAACTGCAAGCGGACAAGACCTTTTCAATGACCTATCCAAGGAATATCTCTCGATATCCTCTTCCTTGCTCAACACCTTTTCACTGCCTAAAATGCGAGTTAAGTCTTTTATGATCTCTTCATTCATATTAACTCCATGGCAATTTTTGTTTTTCAGATAATACTAAAGCCCCTCTGAAATTTCGGCAATAAAGACGTATATATTTACTGCAATTTACAGACTCGCACGGTATCGAGAGCAATTACCTTCTCTTCATCAGTAGGTATGACAAGAATCCTGACTGCCGATCTCTCGCTACTTATATCACCCATAATACCAACGATACGGCTGTTCTTCTTATCATTGATATCAATGCCAAGGTAACTCAGGTTCTCACAGATCTTAACTCTAATAATCGGGTTATTCTCCCCCACCCCAGCAGTAAACACTAAAGCATCAAGTCCTCCTAATACGGCGATATAGGCACCTATGTACTTCTTGACGCGATAAGCGTACATCTCTATCGCCAGCTTACAATTCTCATCACCTTCATCTGCTTTTAACATAATGCTCCTCATATCATTGCTCAGTCCTGACACGCCCAGAAGTCCGCTTTTTTTATTCAGCAGATCATCAATTTCATCGACGCTCATCTTCAATTCCCTTGAGAGGTAAAACACAACTCCTGAATCAATATCTCCAGTTCTCGTACCCATCATTAGTCCCTCAAGTGGGGTAAATCCCATGCTTGTATCTACAGATTTTCCATTGGAAAATGCGCTGATCGAAGCTCCGTTTCCAAGATGACACAGTATCATCTTCAGTTCATTCAAAGGCCTCCCCAGCATCACCGAGGCTTCCTGACTCACATACCTGAAGGAGGTACCATGAAAGCCGTACTTTCTGATACCGTATTTAGTGAAATATATTAGAGGCATTGGATAGAGATATGCTTTCATGGGCATATCCTTGTGAAAGAACGTATCAAATACAGCAACCTGCGGCACATCTGGCATCAGCTTCTTGGTCTCTTTGATTCCAACAAGGTTTGGCGGCGTATGAAGCGGTGCCAGATGAACGTATCCTTCCATTATTTTTATCACTTCCTCGGTAATTAACACTGAATCTTCAAATACACCTCCGCCCTGAACAAACCTATGACCGACGGCAGCAATTTCAGAGGTACCCTTTAAAATTTTGTATTCCGGATCCGTAAGCAGCCTGATCATGATTTCGAAGCCTTTGCTGTGATTTGGCACAGCTGCTTCATACACAATTTCATGACCTTTGACATTGTGTTTAACGTAAGAACCGACCTCGCCAATCTTTGCAACGATTCCGTTAGCAAGATATCTACCACCACCTCCTGTCTCATAAAGGTTATACTTTATGGACGAACTGCCAGAGTTGATGATCAGAATCTTCATTAATTTCCCCCATGGAATAATAAGTGGCAAGGATAATGGTAAGCATTATAACAAAAATAAAAACCCCGGTGCGCCCTACCGAGGTTTTTATCTTTTTAGCGGTCTGCTATTTTTTATATCAAGGTCAGCGCCCGTAACACCTTGGTACACTGTCCTTTAATTACTAATTGCTGAAAACTACTGCCATGGTCCTCACTCCGCCGTTATCTATGACGCCAACGCCAACCTTACCAAACTTACTCTGCAGTATGTTAGCTGCATGGCTTGAGCTGTTCATCCAGGCGACCATGACCGCATCTGCACCAGCTACGCTTATTCCCCCTTGAGCTAAGTTCTCACCAGCTGCTTTGTACTTAATGCCCATCGCCTTCATGAGGTTGAAGACGTTTTTCCCTTCAGGATTGTAGTGTCCGAAGTAACTTCTTACTATCATATCCGAAGACCTGAGGCGTGCCACCTCAGTCAACCTGCCATCTGCAGCCAGTGCCTTAAGCCCTGCGGCTGCTCTTTGCTGGTTCATCAGATCAATTATCTGTACCTCTACATCTGACTTAACCGTGTCAACCACTGTGGTTACCTGGCCAGATGCTGCTTCAGATCCGTTTGAGCTGCTGCCCAAAACCTTTAGATAACTGGCGTTTGCCGCTGGAGTGATTAGAAGAACAGTAAGTAGCAGAGTTGCTACTACAACTGAAAATTTATTAATTAAGTTTCTCATTTCGTCCTCTCCTGGACTCAGTGCTTCTCAAGTTAAAGAGATGTCAGGCACTGGTTTTTAGGGCGCGAAATGAGATCAAACCTTTCACCTGAAGTTTAAAGCCGGTTGCACCACTTGCTCCACTCGCCATAAGGTGCCCAGATACTGAAGCGAGTTTCATAGCCTCCTTAACTTCTAAGCTATTCCTTTTTCAATCTACATGGATTTAATCTTATTGATTAAACCCAAGTTAATTATCGGAAGAAATCAGGGAAACTTTAGGAAATCACTGCAGTTTCCAACTTTTTAATTGCGTCAGTTGATGACATATTGTAATATATATGGCATGACATACAATGATGCAATATGAAAAAGATAAATTTACATTTAACTGATTTACAATACAGAGAACTTAAAGATAAAGCGCATGAGAATAATATCTCAATGTCTTGGCTCGTGAGAGAGGCCGTTGATGAATATTTGACCAGCAAAAAAAGGGGTTATGACTTTGACCCATGGGAAGATCCGTTTACAAAAGCTATTGGAAGTATGGATACTGGAGATACTGATCTTTCTGTAAACCATGATAAGTATTTATATGATGACACCAATGATTGAAAGACAATCCATCTTCATTGATACGAGTGCAATCTTTGCACTATTCAACAAAAGTGACAGCCTCCATAAAGAGGCAAAGAGCTATTATCATTCGGTCTTAAACAATGCCTACAGACTCTTCACCACAAATATTGTTTTGACCGAAACTTTTACGCTAATTAAAAGAAGGAATTTCCCACATGAATGTGGCACTATCTGTCAGTCAATTAAGAACTCTTCTGTAATCTCAATATTCTATTCAAATGAGTATGTTGAGAATAAAGCTTTTGAAATTTTCCTGAAATACAGCGATCAAAGGTTTAGTTTTACGGACTGCATAAGCTTTGCTTTTATGGAACTGCATGATATAGATCAGGCATTCACGTTTGATGATGACTTCAAGATATTTGGGTTTAAGGTAAACCCAGAACTAAAGCCACTCTCATAGCCGAACTCTCTAAGCCTGTTCCTGTTGGTGCTTCCTGTAGAGTCCGATATAGCGGCTACCATATGGATCGCGCGCATCAAGAAAGTCAGCAGCGTAAATGGTATCAACCATGCCTTCTGCGTTTGGGTCGATTATAGCAGCACAAAGACCAGCTTTAATTGACATTGAGATGAAGGCTTTGTTCAATAGATTTCGCTCTGGCATGCCAAAGGAGATGTTGCTGACGCCCAGGACGGTGGGCACACCAAGCTCATTTATTACTCTCGATAGCGCTTCTAAAATTATGCTGGCAGCATTCTGGTCAACACTTGCAGTCATGGTAAGACAGTCTATCACCACATTTTCCTTCGGGATTCCAACGGAAACTGCCCTGTCAATAATCCTTCTAGCGACATCAAATCGTTTCTGTGCCGTCTGGGGAATGCCATCATCGTCCATGGCAAGCCCGACAACAGATGCACCATACTCCTTGATTGCAGGTAAGATCCTGGATAGCGATTTTTCCTCTCCTGTTACGGAGTTCACAAGCGCCTTGCCGGAGTAAACCTTAAGAGCAGCCACCAGAGCATCTGGACTCGATGAGTCTATACAGATGGGAAGACCAGCGACATCAACCACTTTTTTCACAACTTTGGGCAAAAACTCAACCTCATCCACTCCTGCAGCTCCCACATTCACATCCAGGATATCCACAACTCCAGTATCCTTCTGTTTCTGTGCGTATTCTATAGCCAGATCCATCTTGCCCGCCTGGAATTCAGCAGACAGCGCTTTTTTGCCCGTGGGATTAATCCTCTCCCCAATTATAACAGTCGGGTTTTTGATCCCGATTTCAACCGAAATATCATTCAAAGTTACTATTGCCATGTGCTTCCTTTCTTAGTTCAACAAATAAAAAATTGGCTTTTGAATATAACAGCCATACTGCTATGTTTCAAGTAAAAATTCGATATTAAAGCTCTCTGAATAGCGGAGATAGAGCTGGATATAGATTTGCGTATATAGAATATAGCTTTCTGTAGATACCAAAGTTATCAGAATTGGCTTTGGTGACAGTAACTTCCTTTATCATCGACTTACAGGCAGTTGGTACATCTCTGTAAACCTTTGTGCCAACAAAACCCAGTATCGCAACCCCAAATGCGGGGCCCTCAGTGGTGTTAAGAGTCACCAGATTCCTCTCAAGTACATCCGCTGTTATCTGCCTCCAGAGGCCGCTTTTCGCCCCTCCGCCAGAAATCATCACTTTCTTGATCTTAATATCCATACTCAAAACAAGGTTCATACAGTCTTTCAGGCTGAAGGCAACTCCTTCCATAACTGCTCTTGCTATGTGTGGTTTGCCGTGCCTGTTGGTCAGCCCAAAAAAGACACCCCTGGCATTGGGGTCAGGATATGGTGTCCTCTCCCCTGTTAAGTAAGGTAAAAATACAAGCCGTTCGCTACCAGGAGCGATTTCTGCTGCCTGTGCATCGATCCGCTGATAAATATTATTCCTTTCCTCCACACTTGAGGATTCAAAAGCATCGGGTCCAATATTCTCAGCAAACCATTTCATCGAACCTGCAGCAGACAGGGTAACTCCCATGACATGCCACATCCCTGGCACAGCATGGCAAAAAGTATGCAGTTTCCCACCCGATTCAACGCTTGGCTTTACCGTTGAAACGAAGATGACGCCCGATGTCCCGATAGTAACTGAAACTAAGCCTTTTCCAACGATCCCGTTGCCTACTCCACCTGCTGCCTGATCACCACCTCCTGCAATAAATGGAATACCTTCTTTAAGACCACAGTAGTCCGCAGCTTCTTTCATGAGGTATCCAGTTATCTCCGGGGATTCAAAGCATTGAGGAAGCCATTCCCTGTACAGCTCAAATGTGTTTAACATAAAATCTGACCACTTGCGGTTTTTAACATCAAAAAGCAGGGTGCCAGATGCATCAGCAACATCTGTCGCGTAAGTACCAGTAAGTTTAAACCTGACGTAATCCTTTGGCAGCAGGATTTTCCTGAGACGTGCGAAGTTATCTGGCTCGTTGTTTTGCAGCCATAGTATCTTGGGAAGAGTGAAACCCGTTAACGCCGGATTTGATACTTCTTCAAGTAGCTTGCTCTTGCCCACCTTCGCCTCGATCTCAGCGCATTCCTTAAAAGTCCGCTGATCGTTCCATAGCAGAGCCGGCCTTATGACCTCATCATCTTTGTCCAGAAATACAGAACCGTGCATCTGTCCAGTTATGCCGATGGCAATGACATCATTTATTAGCGACCCGTTCTTCTGAGAAAGGTTTCTCAATGACTGGAGCGTAGCTTTGTGCCACTCCCTGGGGTCATGTTCAGCCCATCCGGGCTTTGGTGAGCTAAAAGAGTACTCAATTAGTGAATCGGCAACAACGTTTCCATCCTGGGAAACCAGAATTGACTTAACTCCCGTTGTACTGACATCAATACCTATTGTGTAATTCAATTCTCCCTCCTGCACACACATTTAAAAACGGGACTAACTAGCTTGCATTTTCAAAGTGCTAAAAAAGCAGCGAATAAGCAAAACGGGTGGCAAAATCATCAACTATTGTTAACTCAACGTATTCAATGCGTTGGGCTATCTCCCTTGCCCTATCCCTGGATTTCTTTGAAACCAGCATCATTTTAGCTCCAACACCTGCAGCGTTTCCGACCTGTTCAAACCTATCAAGTGGTATATCTGGAAACATTCCTATTTTAATTGCACTTGAAGGATCGATGTAAAGCCCAAAAGCTCCAGCTATTATCACCTTGTCCAAATCACAATGTTCTACCTTAAGTTGTTCACAAAGCACATTTATTCCTGTCCTGATCGCACCCTTTGCAAGCTGGATCGCAACTATGTCCTTCTGCGTGAGTACGATGTCTTCAGTGATCTTCTTGCCATCCTTTTTTGCAATTACGAACTCATGTACCCCATCATCACCCTTTCTGACACCTGGTTTATCTGGCAGTAGTTTTCCCCTCTCATCTATAATGCCTGCTGACACCATCTCAGCAACTGCATCCAGTACTCCTGATCCGCATATCCCAACAGGCGGTTTATCGCCAATCGTAAAGTATGTGACATTATAAGATATAGGATCGATGTTGATCCGCTCAATTGCTCCCTCCGAAGCACGCATCCCATATTTTATATGCGCTCCCTCAAAAGCAGGACCTGAAGCAGTAGAGCATGATGTTATCCTCCCATTCTGGATCAAAGCAATCTCGGTATTGGTACCAATATCAATAGCCATTATGCTCTGATTCTCTACATCAATATCGGAAGCAAGCAGCATAGCAATATGGTCAGCGCCAACAAAACCTGCCACTACAGAGGGCATGTAAAGATAAGCACCCGGGTTAATTCTTACGCCCACATCCCTGGCTTTTATCTCTATTGGCTCATCCACCACCGGTACAAATGGAGAAAGAGCAAGCTGACGCACTTGAAGACTAAGAAAAAGATGATGCATCGCAGTATTTCCAACGCACACGATCTCACATACATCCTGCGATCTTATTCCATTTTCCTTGCAGATCTTTTTTATTCCAGCATTCAAGGAATTAACTATCTCATCCTTCAAAACTTTGCTGCCATTCCTCTCGCTCATGGACACGAGCAACCTCGACATTACATCCTCGCCATGATCGATCTGTGGATTAAGAAATCCATCTGAGGCGATGGTCTTCCCGCTGAAAAGGTCAACAAGAAAGATGGCAACCTTGGTCGTACCAATATCAACAGCAATTCCATATATACTTCTTTCAGGGCTCGCAGGTGTAACTGATATGACCTCGTTTCCCCTGATGATCACGTCGACATCCCAACTGTTATCTCTCAAGACTGTTGCGAGTTCGAGCATCGCTTTTTCGTCGATCTTAAGGTCTATGCCGGTTCCATGCTGTTCGTATAGGGAATCCTTAATCCTTAAAAAGTCAGATCGCAGGTCCTCAAGCGTAGCCGGGACAGGCCTGACATTAAACCTGCTCAAGACCGGGTCTATTTCAAGCTTTTTCTCCTGCCCCAATATGCCGAGTTTTTGACTTCCCGTGAGACTCGATTGCGGTATGTAGACTTCAGCATCCGAACTAACCGTAGCGCTGCATGCAAGCCTGTACCCCTCCTCGATCTCATGTCTTGTTAAGAGCTTCTTCTCCTGATCGCTAATTGGCGTAACGGTTTTGCTCTCCACCTTAACCCTGCATTTACCACAAGTCTGTTTGCCGCCGCAAATTGAACTAATACCGACTCCAGCTTTTTTTGCAGCCTCGAAAATAGTTGTGGAACCATTAAACTCAAACCTTTTGCCGATTGGTTCAAAATTAATTTTCCCAGACATTACTATTTCCCATCCCAAATTCTTAACATCAATATAAGACTATTTGTAATACTTTTTAAAGAACTGACTCAAATCCTTTTCTGAATGCTTTTGACAGATCGAAATGAAATCGTCGATCCGGGCAATCCTGAACATGTAAGTTGAATAATATTCCTGCAAGGCCTCTTTCAGCTCCTGCTGGCCCATCTCATCTTCTAACAATAATAAGACCTGTGATCCCTCGATATAAATATCCTCGCTATACCTATCAAAATCTTTGTAATCGTATATGCTATTTGACATCACCGGTGACTGTATATCCACCCCATTTGTGTACTGGTTAAAATAACTGGTGATCTCTTGGGCTTTTTCCTCCCCGTAAAAATGCCTGAAATATAGATACGTGGAGTATTCCGCCAGCGCCTCATCAAGCCACGGCTCTCTCACCTGATCATTGCCAACTGTACTGTACCACCACTGGTGCGCCGTTTCATGAACGATGATATACTCATCCACCTTTGTCAATGCATCGGGCAGGAAATAGGCTATTGTTTCCGGGAAGGTCTGAGTCAAATACTCTATCTGAACCAGATTGGGATATTCCATGCCGCCGAAGTTGTTTAAATTCTCCACAACCTCAAATTCCGGGAAGGGATATTGCCCAAACTCCGAGCTGAAGAAGCTGATTGCCTTTGATGCAACGCTCCTGGCTTTATTGCCAGCAGCAAGATTATCCGTCAGGTAATAAGAATAAACCTCAGTTTCTCCAACTTCCGCATTCAAAACGCTGTAATTTTTGGATATCATCACAGCAAAATCTCTAACACCATCTGCTTGAAAAACCAGCTCTTTATTATTTTGATCCTTATCATCATATCTCACAGACCGCAGTAACCCGGTGGCTGCCACCACCTGATCAGCAGGCAGACTGATTGAGACTTCAAAATTTGCAGACTCGCTGTAAAATGGGTCACCAATCGGGACGACATCATCAAGCCTCCACTCTCCACCTTCATAAACCGCCAGAAGAGGTATCCAGTTACCCAGAGAAATTACCTCATCAAAGTATCCATAACGGTCAGCATTTTTTGGCAATACCTCTCTCAATCTGACCTGAATATTCAACTCCTCTCCAGGTTGAACCGGTTTTTCAAGCATGATTTTTAAGTGCGTCCCCTCCAAATCATAATTGACATCCTCACCATCGACTTTCACGCTTGTGATCTCAGTTTCCCCAGGGATAAAACTACCTTCTTCACCAACTGGCTTTACACCTTCTACTGAGATTATCGGTGCCGTACTATAGTCATCATAAGCTGCAGCAAAAACATTAAAATAAAGCTCGTCCAGTGCGTCATCCTCATTGTTTTCGAACTTGAGCGTCTCATCCAGCTCAAAGCTCATGTTTTTCGTGTTCACTTTAGCCTTTATTACATATTTATTTAAATCAATGCCAGAAATCAACCCCTCGTTCAGAAGTGCAGGTTCATCCTTTGTCTCCTCTATTTCAATAATCGATAGCTGTTCTGCGGATATTTTCTGAAGCCGATTAGTTTCAAAAACAGTTAGACCCGCAACACCTGAAAAGCCAAGAACAAGCTCTACTGAGAGCACGATGGCAATGATAAGCGAAATCCGTTTAATGGGTAACTTAAATGCCCCTAACTTTTTGGGAGCAACGCTGTAATCAGGAGCTATCTTAAGCACCTTCTTATCAGAAAGAAAGAGAGCAACCAGAAACCAGCACGTGATTATAAAAGACCATAAAATGCTCTTGGGTACTGTTATCAAAAGCGAATATCCAGCACTGATCAAATCCGCAGTGAAACCAGGCTCTTTAACCGTAAACACAAGAGAGGCAAATGATAACGGGGCAAGCGCAAGTGAAAACACGAACCAGGTCACAGCTTCTACAAACAATAATGAAACCCATGCAAAAAAAACGAGGCCCATCCTATTGCTGAACGACATTAAAGCTGACCTGATGGACTCGATGACGTTTTTCCCTCTTGCAGCATAGGGTGTGGATAGAAACATCAATACGAAGAAGAAGTTGACCATAAAAAAGTTAAATATGGTTGAAGCCGCATCTATCAAAAAATATCTTGAAAACTCAGGTGTCAATATCCCCTGTGCTTGCGGACGAAGAAGAGGAAAAATGAAAAAAACATAACTGAAAACATATACAGGCAAACCGAGCAAAAAATACAGTTTAAAAAAACTAAAACTGAACCTGATTGAACTATTACCCTCTGGAACTGGAGCTATCGATTTCATGGCGCCAGAGGCAAACTCGCTTTCATAAACAGTGCGGTAGATAGAAAACATTAACCTCGATACAGGGAAAATTATCAAAACATACACGATTAAAAGGACGAAAAATAATAATAGAGCAAATGCTAATCTCTGCTGTTGATCGGTGTCTTGAACCAGAAATTGTTGCACGTAACTGATCGATGAGGCGATCATATAAAAGGCGAAAATGACTCTTGCCATTAGTGCTATCAAGATGCCCTTGCCTATTATCTTCTTAAATTCCCACCATATCTCAAGTGCCCTTTTAAGCATTGAGCTTATTTTCAAAAATCAACCTCACCCTTATCTGGCCTAAAAAGCCTGTAACTGATATCTTCTCCACTTACTTCAACTACCAGATAATGAAAAAAGCCTCCCTCTTCTTCTGAAACATAGGGAAAGGCTCCAGCACATCCCGTAATGAAATACCTCACATCGTTTTGATAATTATAGTTAAAAAGATGTTCGTGTGCATCCCAGAAATCAAATGATCTAGAGACCTATATCGTCGCTGATCCCCTGCATCGCTTTCAGGCCAATATCAACGAATCTCTCAAGTTCAATACCAAAATTCGCGCAGCTTTTGATCTGCTCCCTATTTGCACCCTTCGCAAACAGCTTCTCGCCAAATCTATTCAAAACAAATTTTACGTCTATGGACGAAAGCTTTTTGTCCGGATGAATTAAGGCAGATGCAACAATCAGACCGGTAAGAGGGTCAGTGGCATAAAGCGCATTATCCATCAGAGTCTTTCGCTGGCTGCCGTTTTCCTCATTGTGCGACTTTATCGCCTGCAGGATCTCATCATCAACCTTAAACTCCCTGAGGATATTTATGCTAACTAGGCCGTGGCTTTTCGGATCTTTTTCTGTCATATCGTAATCGATATCGTGCAACAAACCCGCCAGTCCCCATTTCTTCTGGTCTTCATCTAACTCCCTGGCCAGGGCCATCATGATTGCCTCAGCAGCGAGCATGTGTTTAACAAGGTTTTTATTCTTTATGTTCTTATTTATCAGCTCGATGGCTTCATCTCTATTCACCAGTCGACTCCTTCACACAATTTCTATAATTAACCTTATAATTTATATTTGATAAACAAAATATTAGAATGAGACACAATCATGTCTAATTTGGCAAAAATATTAATCATAATGGGAACTGTATTAGTGATCGCCGGACTTCTGGTATTCGCATTTCAAAAAATACCTTATTTCGGAAAGCTGCCCGGCGATATAGTAATAAAGAGAGAAAACTTCCAGATATACATCCCCTTCGCAACCTCAATTCTGATCAGCATTATACTGAGCATCCTTGCTACTATTATCTTTCGATTTATCCTAAGGAAATAGGTTTACAATATTAATCCCCAACAGGCTAAAAACAAGCAGTACGGCAAGCCCCAAAATAAACAACCAGCAAAAAATAATCACCATGCGCATGTAAACTGACATCTCATCCTACATCCTGTGGCTTATTTCCTTTATAGCCGGGTAAATCTTTTTATAGACCTCAAATTTTAGCAGATATCGTTTATGCTGCTTTTCGTCAGGATAGAACTCTTTATTGATCTTTATCACATTTGAGATCGCCTCATTTATGTCCTTATAAACTCCAATAGCAGTCCCAGCAAGCAGAGCAGCTGCAAGACATCCTCCTTCTGTAACATTCAGGGTAACTATCTTTTTATTCGTAATATCCGACTTTATCTGCATCCACGTGTCCGACCTGGCTCCCCCACCGATAGCCCTTAATTCATTGATGGTGATCCCCGCACTTTCCATCGCATCAATGTTAACTTTTATCTCATATGTCTCGCTTTCAAGTATAGCTCGAATTATATCCCCTTTTGTCGTACCAAGGGTAAGCCCAAGGATCGCTCCCTTGGAGGCGGTGTCAAGCCATGGAGTGCCGGTACCGATGAAATGTGGTAGGATCAGAACTGAGGATATATCCTTACTGGCGCTTGCGATTATAATGTCGTATTCATTCACGTTATCCTTCTTTGATATCTCAACCTCATCGCTTCCAAAATTGTCGCGGTACCAACGCAGTAATGCGCCGCCGGTAAAGTTATATCCTATGGCACAGTACAGGCCCTCTATCACATGGGGAAAGTAGGGGATGTTTGATCTTAGAAGTTTGATCATCTCATCAATTCTCTCAAAGACCGCGGTCACGCACTCTACCGTACCAATCCCGTCGTCTGCAATTCCTGGCATATTTATCCCTGCTCCAAGAGCAGCGCACGGCTGATCGAACCCTCCGGCAACAATAGCTGTATCAGGATTCAAACCAACCTCACTGGCAATTATGCTTGACACCTTCCCTATTACTTCACCTGATGGAACGGGCCTTGCAAACTCATCCGAATCAAGCTTAGCGTGCTCCAGCATCTCATCAGAGAATGCTTTGCTTCTAATGTCAAAAGCAAGCGTCCTTGCGACCAACGAATAGTCTATCGCGGGGTCAGCTCCTAAAAGCGCTCCCGCAAGGTCCTGGTAACACAAGAACTTCCAGGTATTCTCAAATACCTCTGGCTTGTGCTTCCTTAGCCACATTATCTTGGGAAGCGGATATATCGGGTTCATGGGTTGGCCTGTTATCTCAAAAATTCTTGGTTTACCAGCCCTCTCCTCCAGATAATCGCTCTCCTCCTTTGCCCTGGAATCAAATGCCATGATGCTGTTATGAAGGAACTCAAGCTTTCTGTTAACCGGAGTGAAGCTCTCCCCCATCGACGAAAATGCTATCGCTTTAACGGGGTCATCTGCAGTCCTTGAGGTTATCTCTCTAATTATCAACTTCACAGATTCCCAGATAAAATTCGGATCAGTTTCAACGAAATCCTCAGATGGATACAGAAGAGTGTGCTCCCTATACGCAGATGCTTTGATATTACCATCTTCATCAAAGCAAACCCCTTTGCAGCCGGTTGTGCCAAGATCAATACCAAGCAGACTCAATTGATTCCTCTCGATTAATTAAATTGCGAACTTAAATAGATATTTTAAACCCTTGGGTCAAGATTTCCACAATCAACTGCGGATGAAAATTGGCATGATCACTGCGTAGAGGATAAATATAAGGAAAATATATCCGGCAATCAAAAATATCCAGCCAACTATGCTTAGAACCATCCTTCGCAGTCACTGAGTTCTGTCTAGTCTTTGATATTGAATGAGCAGGTCATCGAGCTTCCCCTCTTCTACAAGTCTCTGGTATTGAAATGGCCTCTCCGCTTTTAGCTCCTCCAGCGTTAACTCACCAGTTATCATCACCGGATCAATAGGAAACTTCTCTGGCCGCATATGTGCGTTAAAGAAATGGACAAAAAATATAAAGAGGGATGCGAGCAACGCCTCGTATCCATGAATGATCACTGCAACGTTAAATACCCATCCAGGGAAGATCCTGGAGAAAAATTCCGGAAACCAAAGAAAAAGACCTGTAAGTCCTATTACAAAGAACCCCCATACCTCTCCCCAGAAATCAAATTTTTCCCAGTACGTCCACCTGTCAAATGATGGCTTAGGACCCTTCCCCAGAAAGTACCTGATATTACCAACAAAGTCATATACATCCTTTCGTCGAGGGAACAGGGAGTCTGGACCGGTAATTCTCCCCCGTCTTGAAATAATCCAGTAAATTAAGAAACAGATATAGAAAGCAACATATACAAACATAAGGATTGCGAATGCGCGGTGAAACCTGCCGGCGTTTCTAATCCCACCAAAAATGTTCGCAACCGGCTGAGCCCAAAACGCGTTTCTGAATTTAAGCGGCATTCCAGTAGTAACCAATCCGATAAACGAGACCATCATCAAAAAATGAATAAATCGCTGAAAAATGCTAAACCTTACAACTATCTTTTTGTTTTCCGAACTACTGCCTGTCTTAACTTTTGTAACCGTTTCTGCGCTCATCTTTCTTGCTTTCTTTCTCTTAAGGATTTAGCCAACCATAATATTGAGTGGATGACAAAAGGTCCGAAAACCCCGATTATAAATATTATCATCGCCATGTTGACCCAGAAAAATAGCGGCTCCTTACTGGGACTGTCATAACGCAAATGTATTTTAAACTGTGAGAAATTTGCATTTGCCTGAGGATGGCATTTCTGACATGTGGCCAGGATATTTGTCGGGTTTACCGTCGACTGTGGATCGCTCCCGGGAAGAATCTTATGGCTGCCGTGGCAATCCGAACAAAGTGGCGACGTCCTCTGCCTTCAGTTTATATTCTTTACCATGATAGTTATTGTAATACGTCTTAGCAGCATCCTCGTGACATGATGTACATTTATTGATTATCTCCCGCTTATACTGGACGTTCTCCACTTTTAAAATCCCATGGCTGCCATGACACGTGACACATGTCGGCGCTTGCTCAGTCTGTCCCTCAGAAACCAATTTACCATGATAGCTCTGTCCAAACATCTCATAATTTTTCGCATGACAGACCTTGCAGGACTTTCCGGGATCTGAATACTCGGACTTCACCTCTTGTTTTTCATGTGGAACCTTGGTGACAGTTATATGACATTCAATACAGGGCAGCGCTTTATGAACAGAATTCCCATAAACTTCTGGATCAACAAAAAATATCGCCTGATCAGCAAATTCAGGCTTACCGTGGCAAACAAGACACTAATTATCTCCAGTCACATCGCCAGGCGCCTGACTGCTTGCTGCATTATCTCCTGCTTCCTGCTGGGCAAATGCTGAGGAGGGAACAAATAAGATCAGGAGTAAAGCTATTATTCCTGATAACAGTGCGATATTTATAGCGAGTTCTTCCGCTCTTCTATTTCTTTCTTTCTTTATAGCCACTGCTAAATTTCATTACCCACTTCATCATCATCATCTGTGCCGCTGTGACATTTCTCACAAAAACTATGCGAATGACACGGCAGGCAGGTATCAGAATTAGCCTTCGCCACCTGAGGATGTGTTTGAAGCCAATCCGCAGGGTGATCTATCTTATGACATGTATTGCAAAACTCCTCTTTATCATGGCACTCATAACAGGTGTTTTCCTTCTCAACTGTAACAGCCCCATGCGAATATTGCCAATCCGCAGTATGGGAAGGCGGACGCTTCGAATGGCAATCTTCACAGAATTTCGATGATGGAGTATGGCACCGCAGGCAATCATCCTGATTTTGTAGTGCTATCGCCCCATGAGTTTCAATAAAGTTCGCTACATGTGTCGGCGGAGGCGCCTGTGCTTTATGGCATGTCTCGCACGAATTGGGCGCATTCTTGCCATCGTGGCACATATAGCAGAAATCCATGGACGGCAGTGTATTACCTGGAGCACCATGAACCACAAGCGAATGGCAGTCGGCACACTTTAAATTTCTGAACTCAATATGCTGTTTATGTGGGATGATCAGGTCTCCAGAGGCTGAAACTTTCCTATCTGCGGTATGACAATTTAAACAGTTTTCGTTTCCCGGCCTACCAACCCCTGGTCCTAATTTAGGTTCTCCAAAAAAATGGATGTAAACTTCTTTTAATGACTGGCCTTTATGCACGACCTGGTTCCAGGCGCCCGGTTTCACATGACACTGGATACAGTTGACCTTAGAATGAGTCGAAACCTTCCATGACGCTACTACTGCATCCATTGTGTGGCAACTCTGGCAGAACGAGTTCGTGGAAGTATACGCAATTGGTACGACTACGAGTATTATAAAAAGGGTGACAATTCCAACTAATGAAGTAAATAAAAAAACAGCTAACCTTCTTCTTGATGCATGAAGCGCTGGGGGTTCTTCGTCAGGAGGGATATCTGAGCTTCTAAACAACCACCTCTCAAATCTCTCTATTAAACCAGGACTCAAATCTCACTTCCTTCCCAGCTGTAAACATCGATAACAACTGATTAAATTATAATTCAAAAGAATATTTTCACAAATAAATTTCTGTTATTACTTATAACTTTCAAAGTCTGGATTCAAGGTACGCAACTGATTAATTCCCATGATGTATGTTATCATTTGAAGGCACTTTTAAGAGAAAACTTCGGGAGCACTTGATATGAAAATACTCGTAACGGGAAGCACGGGGTATCTCGGGA
This sequence comes from Actinomycetota bacterium, assembly GCA_023488455.1. The sequence goes on from JAMDDV010000015.1 coordinate 94,766, forward strand.
GCAACTTAACAAGAAGACTTGTCAGGGACGGCCATGAGGTCAGGACCTTTGCAAGAAAAAACAGCCCGAACCTGAAAAACCTCGATGATCTCGACGTTGAAATGGCTTACGGTGATCTGACCGATGAAGAAAGCATTAAAAACGCTATTAAAAATATCAACGTCGTTTTCCATATCGGTGCGATATATAGAGAAGCCAAGGTCAAAGAGCAGTACTATTTTGATGTGAATGCCGAGGGGACCAGGCGCATGCTCGAAGCCTCCCTCAAGGGCGGAGTGGAGCATTTCATCCACTGCAGCACCATAGGAGTGCTTGGTGGCCCAAAGGTGCTGCCAGCGAATGAAGATTCTCCGTATAACCCCGGCGACCCCTATCAAAGAAGCAAGGTTGAGGGAGAAAAAATAGCACTTGAATTCCACAAAAAGAACAGTTTACCGGTAACAGTAATAAGACCTGGAGCAATCTACGGACCAGGTGACCTCAGGATGCTGAAAATGTTCAGGATGATTGCAAACAGAAGGTTTATCATGCTCGGCAGCGGAAATGCGTATTTGCACCAGGTATACATAGATGACCTCGTCGATGGGTTCTTGCTTGGATGGAAGAAAAAAAATTCGATAGGTAACGTCTACATAATAGAAGGGCCGGACTACGTTACTTTAAATGAACTTGCAGCAATAATTGCTGCTGAGTTCAATGTTCCTTCCCCAAAACTTCACCTTCCTGCCAAGCCGTTCCAGATACTTGGCACCATAACCGAAAAAATATTCATCCCGCTTGGCTTAGAGCCTCCAATATACAGACGAAGGGTCGATTTCTTCACCAAGAGCAGGGCTTTCGACATAAGCAAGGCCAGAAAAGAGCTCGGATACGACCCCAAATTTGATATAAGAAAAGGCGTCCACGAAACTGCAAAATGGTACAGAGAAAAGGGCTACATTTAAATTAGTCCGATAAACCGTAATCAATTACACTATGTAAAACTACTGCCTTTTCTCCAATTCTTTTTTGACAGCTTTCAGTTCATCACCTATCTTCTTCTGTTTATTAGCAAGATAGAGCATATAAGCTAACAGTAAAAGCCATATAAATCCATAGGCGAAAAATACGTATATCAATCCACTGTTCATTTACTCCTCCATTCTCTCGCTAAAAATCTGTTTTATGTCCTCCAGCTCCTCTGACTGCATTTCGATGCCTATCTTCATCCACACGTAAGCAAAAAACAGGGCTGTAAACGTAATCAAAGATAATATGAAAGTCAAAAGCATCGGAGGTGACATGCCCGATGACTGTGTGGTTATGAGCAATGGATGGAGGGTACGCCACCACCTTATCGCCATGAAGACGATTGGGACATCAACAAACCCAAATATCGCAAATACTGCAGAAAGAGTAGCCTTTCTCTCCGGTTCCCGTGAATAGACCCTGATCAGCATGTAGCCGGCATATATACACCATAGGATCAATGCTGTTGTAAGCCTCGGGTCCCATGTCCACCATATACCCCAGGTGGGCTTTGACCAGAGTACGCCGGTTACCATCAGTATTGTCAAATATATGAAGGAGACCTCAGCATAGCTCGATGCCAGGAGATCGATCTTTCTGGTCTTCTTCATCAGGTAAAGTATGCTGAAAATAAAGGTTATGAAAAAACCGACAAATGAAACCCATGCAGAAGAAACGTGATAGTAAAATATCTTCTGGCTGACACCAAGATTCTTATCGATTGGCGACCGGGCAAAAATGAGGTAAATCGAGGTTATAATAAGAACAAATGTAATTATCAATAACGTTCTCTTCACAACCATCCCTCTCCTTTTTCGCTCACTCAATAACATAATCAAATAACATGATTGATAACACAAAAAAAATGGCACAGTATACAGCAAGAATTCTGAGCATGCCGGATGTCTCAATCCCAAGGGCGGGGTTAAGGTATGCCGAGGAAAGCCTCACGGTTATGATCAGGACCGGCATCACAAGCGGAAAGAATATCACCGGCAACAGCATCTCGCTTGCACGGACATTCGAAGCCAATGCAGCCAGGAACGTGCCCACCGAGATCATGCCAAAATCACCAAGGAGAACTATACCCAGGAACTTGACGAATCCACCTTTCAGGTCAAAATTAAATAGGACTATAAATATCGGGATTGAAATCGCCTGCAGCACTATTACAAAAAAATAATTCGCGATCAACTTACCCAGGTAGATCGAGCTCCTGTCAATGGGTGAGATTAAAAGCGCCTCTATTGCTGAGTTCTTCTTTTCCCTGGCAAATGATCTATTCAACAGCAGCACGCTTGCAAAATAATATGTTGCCCAGAGAATCCCCGGAGCTGCCATAGCTATAAACTCATCTCCCAGGTCAAGGGCAAAGCCAAATATTAGCATAACTGCGACAGAAAACACCACAACCGTCGAGATTGTCTCTCGCGTCCTTAGCTCGGACACCACATCTTTCCTGGCTATCAAAAAAGCTGCTGTTATAAAACTTTTCATTCCCCTCTTCCCTTAGGACCTCCTCAACCAGCACTTGCGCATTGATAGACCTCCCTCACTCTTTCCTCAGAAAGGTTCGACAGCTTTTCTTGCATGACGACACTGCCACAGTAGATGATGATAGCCCGACTGGCAAGGCTTCTAGCCTCGCTTATGTCGTGAGTGGCCATTAGAACTGTCCTGCCTTTGTAATTCAGTTCTCTCAGAGTTCGCGAAAAAACATCGCGCGAGGAGATATCGAGACCAGTAAAAGGCTCATCAAGGAGCAGGATCTGGGGATCATGAACAAGAGATCTGGCAATCGAAAGGCGCTGGCTCATCCCCCTGGAAAATGATCGAACCAGCTGGTTCCTGCTCAGGGTCAACCCCGCCTCGTCCAATAGTTGCTCCGAAATCGCAACTGGATTGGGTACCTCGAACAACTTTGCGAAAAAAAGCAGGTTTTCGAACGCCGTAAGTTCATCATAAAGGTAATTCGAATGTGAGATAACTCCTATCTTTGCTGCTGCTCTGGATCTGTTCCTGCGAATATCCTCCCCACTCAGGATCACCTCACCACCAGACTGCTGCATAAGTCCGCATATTATCTTGAAAAGCGTGGACTTCCCCGCCCCGTTTGGTCCAAGCATGCAGACAAACTCACCAGCATAAACCTCAAAACTGATATCCTTAAGCGCGCTGAAATGACCAAAAACCTTTTTTATTCCTCTTATGGAAATAAGCGGACTACTATCCTGCACGCCGCACCTCAGGAGTAATTTTTTCACGCTCAGCCTTGGGAAGCAAGGTAACCAACGCGCCCATGATGATCAAGTATCCACCAATCCAAATATATATAACAAGCGGATTGAGATAGACTTTAAATGTAGCAAGTCCCGTCTCCTCAAATGATGCAAGAATTACGTAAATGTCTTCTGCAGCAGTTGACTTCGTTACAACCTCGCTTATGGGCTCCTCCCAGGTCGGATAAAAAACCATGCTTGGCACAAGAGTCGCCACACGTCGCTCACCTTTCATCACAGATAAATGGGCATCAACAACATAGCGATTGTTTTGCGTCCCGAAGTCATTCAGTACCTCGTATTTCAATTCGTATCTACCTATTCCCACGCTCTGACCAGGTTCAAGCGAAGCAGTTGCCTCTTTTTTATAGATGCTGGAGCCCAGCACTCCCATCAGTACAAGGATCACACCGGTATGTACAATGTAGGCGCCAATCTTCCTGTGGTTTTGTAACAGAATCCGCATGAAGTTATAGCGGTCGCCACTTCTGCTCCGGCCTTCCCTTCTAAAAATAAAATAGAATTCGACAATAGAAGTCATAACGGTGAAAGAGAGAACCCCGAATGCAAACGGTGCGTACAGCGGCTTCATACCAAAGATGAACAGCAATGTGAAAACAACAACGAACACGGCTATCGGCAATATTAATTTTCTTGCGATATCCCCAAAACCGCCCCTACCCCAACGAATTAACTGGCATAGACCCAGGACTGCAGTCAGGATAAAGGCAAGAGGACCGGCAGTGAGATTATAGAAATGCTGAGACAGCGACGGCGTCTCCCCTACTTCTCCCCTTCCGTAAAGCGGATACAGGGTACCGAGCAGTACGATCACGGTGACCCCGACCAGGATCAGGTTATTCAGGAAAAACGTTCCCTCCTTGGAAAAGTACGAATTGATCAGTCTCTTCGAGGACAGCTCCTTGAAGTTAAGTACGACCAGCCAGATCACTGCCAGTAAGATCAGTGCCATCAGAACGATGAATATCACCCCAAGCCCTGTATCTGGAAATGCATGAACTGATGAGATCATCCCGGAACGGGTCAAGAACGTGCCAAATATCACCAAAAGAAACGTCAGCGACCCAAGAAACACGTTCCACAATTTAAAACTGCCACGCCTGATCTGGATTAGTGAGGAGTGCAGGAGAGCAGTACCTGTCAACCAGGGCAGCAGCGACGCGTTTTCAACTGGGTCCCATGCCCAGTAACCACCCCAACCTAGCTCCACATATGCCCACTGCGCGCCAAGCAGTATTCCAATGCCCAAGAAAACCCACGAAGCCATGCTCCAGGCCCTCGAGTTTTCCAACCACGCGCCGGAGGAGTCCCTTCTTATCAATGCAGAGATGAGATAGGCGAACGGGACAGCATACCCGATGTAGCCCAGATAGGTGAAAGGAGGATGAAATACCATCCCAACGTTCTGAAGTAACGGGTTCATGCCCCTCCCATCAGCCGGAAAGATTGGCGCCAGTCTAAATGGGTTCGTTCTGAAAATTATTATCACTAGAAAAAAGACGCTGATGATATTCATGACAAGTGGCACCAGTGCCGAGTCAAGAGTATCCTTAAATCGGCTTCTTACAACCATAATGGTGATGAAGAGAAGCGTTATCCATTCCCAGAACAAAAGCGACCCATCCATCCCAGCCCACAGCGCAGTAATTGTGTAGAATAGTGGGAGATCCCTGCTGGTATAGTCCGCTACGTACTCAACCTGAAAGTTACGGGAAACCAACAGATAAAGCAGGATTCCTATAGATATCGTCATGAGGATGAAGGATACTATGCTGCCGCCCTTGCCTGCTTCCAGGAAAGCTCGATTTTTGTTTTTCAGGCCTGCCGCATAAAGAACTATCGTCACTACAGTGACAATTGCAGCAAATATAATGGTGATGTAACCAAAATTAGGCATCTATATCCCAGGTTCGCTATTCGTATTTCGATGGGCATTTGGTCATGATCTTCCTCGCCAGGAATGTTCCCTCGCTCTGCATCTTGCCTTCCACGACCACCTTCGCCCCATCCACGAAATTGTCAGGGGCAACATCTCTATATACCACCGGGATGGACTTCTCACCATCCGTGATCTCGAATTTCAATGTAACAGCTTTCGCATCCCATATTATAGTGCCCGGTTTAACTGCACCATCTATCCTGAAATTCCTCTGCTGCTCAGAACCCTTCTCCACAGCTTCGGCAACTGTCAGGTAGTACACGCTGGAACTTGATACCCCTAAAAATATCAGATATGCCACCAGTCCCATAAGGATAATCCCACCAATTATGAACTTGTAATTCAACTTCTTCATCAGAGGACCTCTCCCTCAAAGCCTACTTTTGAAGTAGTATTATATAATAAGAAGCAAATATAATATTTATTATTAGTAATTATTCTAATTAACATTTGTTCAGAAAAAGACGGAACTACACAAAACTAATATTGCTGCTCGTGCTGCTGTTTGCTGCACTTGCCATCGCTTCTCCTTTTGTTATTAATAAAATTCGAGGACAATCGCAAGCCAGCCAGCAAAAAAAAGAGATTGATGTTGTCGAGACAGAACACTCAGAAGCACCAATTTCCTTAAATGAAGCATACTTTGCTGTCCATCTGCAGGATACAGATCTGCTTAAGATCCAGTCCGACACAGTCTCCGCCAACCAGGATATATTCTACGTAATAAGCTATTCAAATGGAACTGCAAGAGACAGAATAGAAATAAAATACCTTCTAAATGGAGGATTCAGAGGTATAACATTATTTAGACCAGCAACAGCAACTGGCACAAGAACGGTACTCGTCAGCCAGGCAGATCAGAATGTGGACAGTGGAGAGATAAGGGTCACAGTCTCGGTTAATCAAAAATTTGAAAAAGATGAACTCCTCTTCCTAAGCAGTAATAGCAAAAACGAGGTCAGGTACATTAACTACAATAACCAGACCGCTGGTCTATCTTTCGAATATCCCGAGTTCCTGTTGGTGGATGACAGCACACCAGGCATGGTGGTCTTTAAAGATATAAGGTCAAGCAGAACCTTCCTGGACTTGACCCTCATCCCTTACGATGGAGCATTCAATCCTGATGGTCTGCTCGATTGGTATTTTGAAAACAAAACCAAACAAAACTTCAACAACATCAACCAGACCCATAGAGGTCACTACTCTGTTGGGCCTGTAACAGGGGCTGAGATGGAATTCAATGCGACTTCTGAAAACGGTATTACCACCGTAATACTGTTCGCTTTCAATACGACCAGTTACTATGTTGTCTTTGATTTCCAGATAAGTGAGAAGCCAGGTGAAGAAGAGATAGATACGGTCAAGAACGTCCTTAACAATATAATCGTCTCAGCTCCACAGTAATCCCAACTAACCTACCCTGACCGGCATCAAAAGGTATATGAAATCGTCATTGTCAACAGGTCGCAACAGGCCAGACTTGAGAGGTGTGTCCAGCCTCAACAATAGCCTTTCCCCTTTTATGCCAGACACGCCGTCTAACAGGTAATCCGGATTGAAAGCGATCTCAATGTCGCTACCTTCCGTTTTTACCTTGATATCTTCAACTGCTTCGCCGACCTCTTTCGAATTTGCACTTAACACCGTGCTGTTGGACGTGATGGTGAGCTTAATAGGCACATTGTTCACCGCCACGGTCTTAACTCTCCTTACAACTTCCTCAAATTCAGTTTTGTTTATCTCAACATTTGTAGCAAACGTAGTCGGTATCAACTGTTTGTATGGCGGATAGGAACCCGCTATAAGTCTCGATGTCAGCGTATACCCGACACACTTAAACTTAACCTGATTTTCTTCAACTACAATCTCGAGCTCCTCATCTTCACCCTTTGGCTGAGTTCTGCCAACCTCGGCGATTGCTTTTGCCGGTATGATGACATCGAATTCGCCATCGCCCATTATTCTTGTGCTGCCCCTCGCTAGCCTGTAGGAGTCAGTTGCAACCATATCAAGCACACTATCTTTTAAAGAAAAAAGAATGCCTGTAAGTATTGGTCTTGATTCATCACTTGACGCTGCCCGAACTACCTGATGTGCAGCTTCGTTAAACGCAGTCTGCTTCAACACAATTTTCTTCTCTGATTTAATCTCGGGTATTGCCGGAAAGTCCTTGGGCGACAGCACTTTTATGTTAAACTTTGAGTTGCTGCAGGTTATTCTTGCCGATCCATTCTCCTCATCAGTCTCAAGATTTACAGCAGCCTCTGGCAGACTTTTTAGTATATCAATGGTTAGCCTTGCTGGAAGTACAGAGCTCCCTTTTTCCATCACATTCGAGGAAATGGAAGTAATTATGCTCATCTCAAGATCTGTAGCAACGAGCTCAACAATATCATCAGCCTTTACATTCACACCGGATAATATAGGTAAGATGCTTTTGGTTGATATAGCCCGTGATACCATACCAAAACCGTTTAATAATTCACTTCTTGAGCATTTCAACTTCACTATATTCCTCCATTATTAATTGTATTGATTAATATATATATATAGTAATAGTAATAATATATGTTAATTGTGTTAATAACTAAGAATTTTCCTTGTTACATAAAATAAATTACCTTCGAAATATAAGTTAATAAAATATAATAAAAACCAAGTTATAAAGCTAGTTCTTACTTTCAACAAGTCACTAACGTCTATTAACCGTTTTATTAACAATGTTATTAACGTTTCAGTTTAATTTTTGATGTCAATTCTTGAATATCCTTATAAACATCTTTATCTTTATTTATCAAGTCACTGACTTTCTTTATTGCGTAAATGACCGTTGTATGATCTCTTCCTCCCAGCTTCTCCCCGATCTTTGGAAGGGAAGTTTCAGTGAGCTCGTGAGCGAGAAACATCGCTATCTGCCTGGGATGTGCTATTTCATGCGCCCTTTTTGGACTGATGAGTTTATCAAGTGGGATCGAGTAAAACCTTGATACCTCCTTTAATATGCGGTCAATAGTAATAGGTCTATCTGAGTCTTCCGCGATCAGGTCTTTTAATACCTCAGTCGTAAGTTTCATGTTTATATTTGACTCGGTTAAAGAGGCAAAAGCAGAGACCCTTATCAATGCGCCTTCTAGTTCTCTTATGTTTGTCTGCATTTTTGAAGCTATGAATTCAGCTACGTCTTCAGGGAGTGATATTTTTTCACGTTCGGCATTCGTCCTTAGTATAGCGATTCGCGTTTCGATGTCAGGTGGCTGTATGTCGGTAATCAGTCCCCATTCAAACCGGGAGCGAAGCCTCTCCTCGAGAGTGGCTATCTCTTTAGGTGGTCTGTCGCTTGTGATGACTATCTGTTTATTGGAATTATGAAGGGAGTTGAACGTGTGAAAAAACGCTTCTTGTGTGGAATCCTTGTTTTCCAGGAACTGGATATCGTCAACGAGTAGAACGTCAGTATTCCTATACTTATTCTGGAAGACCATGTCCGTTTTATCTTTGATTGAGTTTATGAAGTCGTTTAGAAACTCCTCAGTTGATACGTATTTAACGAAAAGGTTTTGATAATTTTTGTATATGTAGTGGCCAATTGCCTGTAATAGGTGAGTTTTTCCAAGACCCGCTCCGCCGTATATGAAGAGCGGGTTGTACGTTTTACTGGGGTTTTCGGCCACAGCCAGTGCAGCGGCATGGGCAAACCGGTTGCTGGAGCCGATGACAAATGAATCGAAGGTATATTTTGGGTTGAGCTCCGGGTTGAGCTCCCTCTTCTGTTTCGTTTTGGATTTATAGAGCGTAGATTGCATCCTTTTGTTTGCCGAGGCGCTGTCCTCTTCGATCTTAACTATGTTCACGTTTATGGAATCACGTGAGCCAATTACGCTGAGCAGTGAATTGGTGATGAGGTTATGGAACCTCGAATTCAACCAGTCCTTTGCAAAATCAGTCTCTACTCCCAGTGTAAACGTGTTCTCCTCGAAGGAAATTGGCTTTGTTTTCTCAAACCATGTCTTGTAAGCCTGAGTGTTAATCTCCCCCTTTATTATCTGAAGGGCACCAGCCCATACTGAGTCTATCTCCTTACTTAGCAAAAGACCTCCCTATCTTAAACCTTTTTATTATAAGTCCTGTCGATGAAAGATAAACCAATATCGGTCACAAAACGTTTTCCTTGTTCATCGGGTTTGATAAACCCGACATTTTCGAGGGCCTGTAGATCTCTATATGCAGTAGCAAGGCTAATATCCAGCTCCTCAGAAATTTTTGAGGGACCTGCCTTTTCAAGTTCAATAATTAACGAGAGAACCCTTAGCTGTCTTGCAGAGATTTTAACAGCGGGCAGAGGCTCGTCGGCGGGTTGCTGTTTCACGGTCACTGTTTCCTCTATGCTCTTATCTTTGATGGGAATCTTTAGGGTGATTACAGTCCCGTGATTCAGGTTATCATCGACCTTGACTTCTCCACCTGAGAATACCATTGTCTCTTTTACTATTGGCAGGCCAGAGCCAACACCCCTAATGTACTTTTTCATCGATTTTGTAGCCGTTGTGTAACCAGGCATGAACACCTTTTCCTTGTCTGATATCCCTGGCCCCTGATCTGAGATCGTTATTACATTGCCATTTCCATATATATTAATGGTTACCTCATCAAAGTTTGCGTGAATAAGGTTTTCGATTACCTCCCTTATGGTTGTGTAGGGGATCTTTCCTCCCTTCTGCTGTGAGAAGTTGTACGTCTTCTCGCTTAACATATCCATCAGGTCTCTAATATTGTCTGAATATAGATCTATTATGCGAGGTGCTGATGTCATAGAATCGTAGATAGCGACTCTGACCTGAAGGTTTCTTTGCTCTATATCGGGAGTAGAATCTTCCAAAAATTACCTTTCCAGCTTTTCAGAAAAGCACTATTATCAAGCGATTTTTAAACAAACATAATAATGATAATTTCCTATTAAATTTGGTGGTTATGTTAATTATTGAAAATGTGTGAATGCCATTTACCAGGTATTTTTCAGAGTTATCCACAACAATCTCCACAGATGTTAGTAACTATAAAACTTAGTGAAAAGATAAAATATAAGGACATTTTATTATCTACATTTATCATAAAAAAGTTCTATAAATCAAGTTTGTGAGGCTGGTAAATTATATCACAAAACTCAGTATTTAGTTGCCTTGACATTAAAAATAAAGTGAAGTTATAATACACCGATTTTTCTGGAGTAAAAAATGAAGAGAACATATCAACCTAAAAATAGAAAGAGAAGTAAAACCCACGGGTTTAGGGCGAGGATGGCCACTGCTGACGGAAGGGACATACTGAGCAGAAGAAGGCAGAAGGGCAGAAAGCGCCTTACAGTTTGACTCAGGAAAAAAACTTCAAGATTTTAAAATCCAGCAAAGAATATAAAGAAATCTACAAGCACGGGAAATCAGCATATTTTGGTGGAATTGTGATATATTATAGCTTTGTTGACAGAGATAGCGCTGCTGGGTTCGGCTTTGCCATCAGCAAGAAGATGGTAAACGCTGTAAAAAGGAATAGAATAAAACGACTTATTAAAGAGAGCCTTAGGACCACTGATCTCAATACTCTAATAAGAATGCACGCGATAATCGCTGTCAGAAAAGATTTGAGCACAAGTACATTTGCAGATATATGTAACAGTATAAATATGTTAATTGACAAGGTGAAGAAAGATATTGAAGAAAATCTCTGAATTTATTAGCGAAATGTTAATTTTTTTGCTTAATATCTACAAGAGGTATATCTCGCCTATGCTGCCAGCCTCATGCAGGTTCGAGCCTACTTGCTCTGTTTATTCCATGCAGGCGATAAAGAAGTACGGATTTCTAAAAGGAACTTATCTATCAATATGGCGTATTATGAGATGCAATCCATTTTCTAAAGGCGGGTTTGACCCCGTTAAATGATGGAGGAATAGATGAACGCGATACTAGCACCGTTCATAAACTTATTTTATATAGTACTTGAATTTTTTTATAAATATGTGAATAACTATGGGGTTGCCATAATCCTCTTGACTCTTTCTGTAAGGGTTATCCTGCTTCCACTGACTATTTCTCAGACGAGAAACATGATTCAGATGCAAAGGATCCAACCAAAGTTGAAGGAGTTACAGCAGAAGTATAAGGACGATAAGGAGAAACTCCAGAAGGAGTTAATGTCATTTTACAAAGAACACAACGTCAATCCATTAGCGGGCTGCTTTCCCCTACTCCTTCAAATGCCGATATTTTTTGCTCTTTACAGGGTTTTGATCGATTATGAAAAATTGAAGGAAGCATCGTTTCTGTGGATTGGGGATCTATCCAAACCAGATATACTTTTTGGCTGGCTTCCAATTACGCTTATTTTGATGGTGGTCACGACCCTGGTAACATCATTACAGACGATGACGGACCCCAAACAAAGGGTACTGACCTTTGCAATGCCGTTAATTTTTGGATTTATCGGTTACAGATTACCTGCCGGTGTTCTGCTATATTGGACTGTCACAAATATATGGTCAATGCTGCAGCAATATGTCATGACTAAGTTTGGATTAAAGCTACCTAAAGCCGAGAAGACTTCACAGATGGAGATCGAATCAAAAGCGGAGCCAGCAAAGGAGACCGGAGGAACCGACAAAGTTACGACTACACGTAAACCCAGGAAAAGAGGTAAGAGGCGAGGGTAAGATGACGGGATTAGAAGGGGATATAATAGTAAATGGCAATAGCGTGGACGAGGCTGTCGCTAAAGGAGCGGAAAAATTAGGCCTTGAGTTTGATGAGGTTGATTACGAGGTTATTGGTGAAAAAGGGAGAAAAATACTAGGATTTGGAAATCAGAAGGTTGAAGTAAGAGTCTTTAAAAAGAAAAACATAAATGAGATGGTAAAGGATTTTGTCATCAATGTTGTTAAAGTATTTGACAGCAGTGCAGTTGTTGAATGCAAAAGAGATAATAACGTGATTACTATAGATATTAGCGGGGATGACTCTGCGATAATAATTGGCAGACATGGCACCACGCTAAATGCTCTGCAATTCATCACTGAAATAGTAGCTAATAGAACTTCCGATGTGAAAGTTAGGGTATTTATGGATGTAGATGGCTACAAGAGACGACAGGATAAGAAGCTTGAGGATTTTGCAAGATCAATGGCACAGAAAGCAATAAGGGAGAGAAGGGATATTGCATTGAGACCTATGACCGCTCGGGAGCGCAAAATAGTTCACAACATGTTGGCTGCGGATACTCAGGTTAGAACTGAGAGTTTGGGGGAAGAGCCAGATCGCAGGGTAATAATAAGGGTTGCAGAAAAATTCAATCAAAAAAGAAGATAATGCTAATACCTGGGTCAAGCCAGGTTTTCCTCAACAATTTCAACAAATTCTATCATGTTAGTCCTAAGCAGTAACAGTGGTCGTTGTACTTCATTTGCGAAATTGCTGCTATCATCGGGGAAGCGCGATCTAATCTTCACATCAGTAATTGGGATGAAGCGGTTAACATTTACATTGAGATAGTCGGATGTCCTGCCCGTTGGTATTTTATGAATGATTCCTTCGATAATTAGAGTAGCGGTATAAATAGTGACCTTAATCTTGTCCTTCGCAACCTTCATTACTGCCCCCCTATTTAATTGTATGACAAATGGTAATGGTAACGAAACAAAACTATAATTAGAATACAACTTTTTTGCATTAAGGTAAACAACAGAGATGCGTGAAAAATGACTTATATAAGGGATACAATAGCAGCATTGTCAACTCCGATAGGAGACTCCGCTATATCCATTGTCAGGTTGAGTGGAGATGGGTCGTTTGCGATAGCGAGCAAGGTATTCAAACCGAAAAACGAATTTGGTTGGGCAAGCATATCGCGTTACGAGTTGCGATATGGTTGGGTGATAGATCCAACGAGCGAGGAGATTGTGGATGAAGCGCTGGTGATGATCATGCCTGCACCGCGCTCTTATACGCGTGAGGACATTGTTGAGATCAGCTGTCATGGAGGTTATATGGCAGCAAGAAGGGTACTGGAAATAATAACAGAAAATGGGGCGAGGATTGCTGAGCCGGGCGAATTTACGAAGAGAGCTTTTCTTAATGGCAGGATAGATATAATGGAGGCTGAAGCTGTAGCGGAAGTCATAAGGGCAAAGACGGAAAAGGCATTTAGTTTTGCATCGAGGAATTTGATGGGTGCTCTGAAAGGTGAGCTCGACGAAGTTGAGCAAAAGCTGCTTGATTTATATGCAGAAGAAGAAGCAGCAGTTAATTTTTCGGATGAGGATATTGAGATAATATCCGGTGAAGAGGTGCTTAAGAAACTTAATGAAATTGGGGATAGAATAAGAAAGATTATATATGACTCTGAGGATGGGAAGGTGTTTGTTGAGGGGATAAACACTGTAATAGCAGGGAAGCCAAATGTTGGAAAGTCAAGTCTTTTGAACCTGCTTGTGAGAGAAGAGAAGGCAATAGTGACCTCTATACCAGGCACCACCCGGGATTTAATAGAGGAGACGATTAACGTAAAAGGTATTCCGTTAAAAATTATGGATACTGCGGGCATAAGAAAATCGAGGCATCTGGTTGAAAAAATTGGTGTTGAAAGGAGCATGAAAGCCCTAAGTGAAGCAGATATTGTTTTGTTTGTAATAGATGCGAGCGAACGGATTGACGAAAGAGATGTTGAAATAGCACGGATGATAAGAGATAAAAACTATATACTTGTAGCAAACAAAGTTGACTTGGCTATTGGGTTTGAAGATAAGGAAATAAAGGAAATTATGGGAACTGAAACATGCATTAGAATTTCAGCAAAAACGGACTATAACATCGGATTACTGGAAGAGGAGATCGTTAGAAGAGCGACTGGAGGCAAGCTTCCAGACTCGATAAGATTCTATGCAAATAGGAGACAGAGAGAGCTTTTAAAAAAGGCAATGCGGTATATAGAGGGCTTTCATGCTCCTTTCAACACCGGACTGTCAGAAGAGTTTATATCTATGGATGTGAAGGGCGCATACAATGCAGTTCTTGAGATAAGAGGTAAGAGTGAAGATAAAGAGCTTTATGATGAGATATTTATGAAGTTCTGTATAGGAAAATAAAAATGTTTCACGTGAAACATTTCTGGTATGAGTTTAAATGGCTGAGTTAAATAGAATAGATGCAGTAGTAATAGGAGCAGGGCATAGCGGTTGTGAAACCGCTAAGACAATTGCCAGTGAAGGTTTCAGAACCTTGCTTATTACTATAAACCTTGACGCAATTGCTATAGTCTCAGGCAGTCCTTTGATGAACATCTCGCGAACTGATGTCATGCTCATTGATAAGATAGGCCTTCTGGAGAGACCGGTTGGAATGATCGATGAGAACCTGTTTGTAATCGATAATAGGGAATATTTCATATACATGAAGGAGTGCGTGGAAAATATTGAACATCTTCAAGTCAGGCAGGCTGAAGTAACTGGTATTATTAAAAAGAATGAGGAATTTGTAATAAGGACAAGGCTTGGAGATGAGTATAGAGCAAAAGCGGTTGTTATCTGTGTCGGGACTTTTCTGAAAGCAACCTGTGTTTTTGATGGATATAAAACATCTGGCGGAAGGCACGGTGAAATTGCCTCAGATGATCTATGCAGGAGCCTGGAGGAGATAGGGTACGAATTTAAAGACAGCGCCATGTTATCTTCACCTGTTGTAAGAATTGCCAGGGAGCTGGAGGAGAAGTGTAAATGGATGGAGGTAAAATATCATTGTAACAAAACTAATTCAAAAACCACTCCTAAATACTGCTATCTGTACAAAATCGATAATGACCGTTCGGTACTGTTTGTCCCACTTGGAGTTAATACTTTCGAGTATTGTGTGAGTGACTATTATTTTGAAAAAGTCTCGATGGACTTTTTCAACAGCTTCATTAAAAAGCTGGAGGATAAATCGCTTGTTACGCAGACGAGAGCTCCTTATAGGGTTAACCATAGAGCTCTAAAAAGGGAGTATTTGAACGAAAACGGCAGCGAGTCGTCAGTACACGGTGGCATGTTTTTTGCCGGTTCAGTGTGTGGAACGACTGGTGTTTTTGGGTCAATTATGGATGGGCTTGCTGCCGGTAGAGATGCGGTCAGTTATCTGAGGGGCAAGAAAAATGATTTTGGGATGAGTAGTGGTGATGGGAAAAAGAGATAACAATTATTTTGATGTGATAGTGGTAGGCGGTGGACACGCAGGCTGTGAGGCCGCACTGGCTTCATCGCGCATGGGATTAAGAACCATGCTTTTGACGATAAATATGGATAAGATAGCCTTGATGCCGTGTAACCCGGCGGTTGGCGGGATAGGGAAGAGCCAATTGGTGAGAGAGGTTGATGCACTTGGGGGAGAGATCGCAAGAAATACGGATAAGGCTATTGTACAGGTCAAGGTTTTAAACAGCTCGAAGGGGCCAGCAGTGCAGGCACTAAGAGCTCAGACTGATAAGAAGCTTTATGAGACAAGCATGAAAATGGTGCTGGAGAATCAGCAGAACCTTTATCTAATTCAGGGTGCTGCTAAGGAGTTAATTATCTGCGAAGGAGCAGTTCGAGGTCTTTTGACATGCAGTGGTGAACAGTTTTCTGCCAGGGCGATTGTGCTTGCAACTGGGACTTTCATGGGAGGGCGCATAGTCATCGGTAATTATGAATATAAAGCAGGCAGAGTAGGGGAGATGCCATCAGAAGATCTGCCAAGAAGTTTGATCGAAAATGGCATAATACTTTCAAGATTTCAATCGGCAACTCCTCCGAGGGTAGATAGAAGGACTGTTAATTTTAAAAAGATGACACCTCAACCAGGTGATGATTTTCCCCTGTCCTTTTCAGTTTGGGACCTGAAGGTTGTTCAAAGACAGCTTGACTGCTATTTGACTCATACTAACGAAAAGACGCATGAAATAATTTTAAAAAATATTCACAGATCACCAATAAGAAGCGGATCGATACAATCGCATGGACCAAGGTTCTGTCCATCAATAGATAGGAAGGTAATAAATTTTCCGGATAAGAAAAATCATCCTGTTTTCATTGAACCTGAGGGCTGGAGGACGAATGAGATGTATTTGCAGGGTCTGACTACCAGCATGCCGGTCGATATTCAGCAAAAGATAGTAAATAGCACTCCTGGTCTTGAGGATGCATTTATTATGCGCTCTGGGTATGCTGTGGAGTATTTTTATGTTGTGCCTGAACAACTTAAGTCAACACTTGAGTTTAAAGATGTAAAAGGACTTTTTTCTGCAGGCCAGATAAATGGGACATCCGGATATGAGGAAGCTGCTGCACAAGGGATAATTGCTGGAATAAACGCTGCGCTTTGCTGCAGGGATGAGGATCCGTTTTCGCTTAAGAGGAGCGAGGCCTACATTGGAGTTTTGATAGATGATCTCATAACGAAAGACCCCGATGAGCCGTATCGCATGTACACATCGCGTGCAGAGTACAGGCTGATATTGAGGTCGGATAATGCTGACATGAGGCTTTCTGAGTATGGATATAAATTCGGGCTGGTTTCAGAAGACCAGATAAACATGGTCAGAAGTAAAACAGAGGAGATGAGAAAATTGCGTGAATTCCTGAAGAAGGCACGCTTGCATCCAGGTAAGGAGTCAAATGCTATCTTAGAGGAAGCTGGATGCGCTCTGATAACAGAAACCGTGCCTGTTATCGAGCTATTGAAAAGACCGCAGATCAGCCTGGGGATGCTTGAGGATAATTTTTTTAGTGAGATAGGCAGGTACTCTAATGCGTCGAAAGAGCAGGTTGAGATAGAGATAAAGTACGAAGGTTACATAAATAGACAGCACGAAGAAATAAGACAGCGTGAGAGAATAGAAGAAAAAAGGATTCCATCATCAATGGAATTTATGGATTTGATTGGACTCTCACTTGAATGCAGACAAAAGCTTGAGCGGTTTAGACCGGAGACCATAGGGCAGGCTTCAAGAATTGCCGGTATCTCTCCTGCAGATATATCAATTCTTTCATTGTATATAAATAAATATGAGTTCCAGAGAAAGGAAGATCAGACTGCAGAACAATAAATTAAGCGGTAATGTTTCACGTGAAACATTTCTGAAATCAGGCCTAACAAAACTTGGCGTTGACTTTAAGCAAATTGATATCGAGAGAACGATTCAGTATCTTGATCTGATAGCTGAGTATTCGAGATCGATAAATCTGGTGGGGAATACGGAATTTAGTAACTTGACAGTTCGACATCTTTTCGATTCGCTGGCTGCATATAAATACCTTACCAATCATGACTTTAAGGAAGTTGTTGACGTTGGTTCAGGCGCTGGCTTTCCAGGCTTAGCACTTGCGATTTTTATCGGCTCTGTTAAGTTCACTTTAGTAGAATCAAATGTGAAGAAGTCAAATTTTTTGAAAACTGTCACCGATTTTATTGGAATTAGAAATGTTATTGTCGTGAATGATCGAGCAGAAAACATTGGTCGCTTGACTGAATACAGGGAAAAATTCGATGTTGCCATAGCAAGAGCATTAGCTAAAACGCCAATCTCAATTGAATTGTTATCGCCGTTAGCAAAGGAGGATGGATATGTGGTTCTTTATAAGTCCAGGAGAGCTATGGAAGAGATGGCTCATTACTCAAACGCGGCAAAGATGTTGAGCTTACAACTGGATACGGCTGTGGATATCGAGGTGCCCCACTTGCAGGAGGAAAGAATTCTTTTGGTTTATAGGAAAATTGCTCCGACCCCGCACAGGTATCCAAGAAGGCCAGGCATTCCCAAAAAGAGGCCTATTTTATAGTTTTATAATTAGATATCATGATAAAATTGCCATTTTTTGATTAAAAGAGTTCTCTTAATGATATATAATACGTATATAAATTTTTTAAGGCGTAAAATTGATTATAGAATCAAAGCCTTTACCCCAGGTTAAAAAAAGAATCATTGCCATAGCAAACCAGAAAGGTGGAGTCGGGAAGACTACCACAGCAATCAACTTGAGTGCCTGTCTTGCTATTGAGGGCTATCGCGTGCTATTAATAGACCTTGACCCACAGGGCAATTCGACAAGCGGTCTTGGTATTGACCCAGGTAATGTAGACGATTGCATTTATGACTCCATAATAGATGAGGAGGATATTCGCAAAATTATAATCAAGACCCAGGTCGATGGCCTGGATCTTGTTCCTTCCTCGATTCAACTTGCTGGTGCGGAAATTGAGCTGGTATCGATGATATCCCGTGAACTGAGGTTGAAAAATGCCATCAGTCCAATTATCTCAGATTATGATTTTATAATAATTGACTGTCCCCCTGCGCTCGGTATTCTTACGGTGAACGCTCTGTCTGCGGCTACTGAAATATTGATTCCGATTCAATGCGAATATTACGCGCTTGAGGGTTTGAGTAACCTGCTCAGGACGATAGGTCTTGTGCAAGCGAGCTTAAATCCAATATTGGAAATAGGAGGCGTGCTGCTGACGATGTTCGACCCCAGGACAAATCTCTCCGAACAGGTCGCAGATGAAGTCCATAAATTTTTTCCAAAAAAAGTTTTTCACAATATCATTCCCAGAAATATTCGACTTTCTGAAGCTCCAAGCTACGGCTTACCAGTGATAATTTATGATCCTCATTGTAGAGGTACTATTGCATATGTAAATTTTACAAAGGAAGTGATAAACAATGGCGCGCAGAGGTCTGGGTAGGGGCTTGTCCTCTCTAATACCATCGTTTGAAAGAATTGAGGCTATGCGGGTTTCGGATATAGCAGTTTCAAAGATATCTCCAAACCCCAGGCAGCCAAGAAAAGATTTCAATCCGGAACTTTTGGAAGAGTTGATCGCCTCGATTAATTCTTTTGGGGTTATACAGCCAATAGTGGTTCGCCCCAAGGATGGCGGATACGAATTGATAGCTGGCGAGAGGAGATGGAGAGCTGCTCAGGCTGCGGGTCTTGATGTCATACCAGCAATCGTTCGCCATACGGACGATGTAGAATCACTGGAACTTTCGATAATTGAGAATATTAACAGAGATGACCTTAACGTTGTGGAAGAAGCTTATGCCTTTCAGCAGTTAATTGAGGATTTTGGTCTTACACATGCTGATCTCTCAAAGAAGATAGGGAAGAGCCGCTCTAATATAACCAATATATTGAGGATCATCACCCTTGATACCGAGATCCAGGAGATGCTTTCAAATGAGTCAATAACGTACGGTCATGCAAGAGCTATACTTGCCCTAGAGGATAAGAAGTTACAGAAGAAGATTGTTAAGAGGACCGTTGATGATCAACTGTCAGTCAGGCAGGTCGAGGAGATAGTCAGGAATTTGACGCAAAGAGAGACTGGTAAGAAGAAAGTGCCAAAGACCATTCAGCCTAAGAAATTCCCTGACATAGCGCAGAAACTCTCCGATTACTTTAGTGTCCCGGTCAGTGTTGAGATGAGCAAGACCAGGGGTAAAATTGAGATCGAATTTGGATCCATCGACGATCTGGAGAGAATTTTTGATTTGATTATCAAGTAGAATTTATTCTGTCCTGACTGCTTTCCAGTCCAAGGGTAACTATTCTGTCAATCAGTTCAGTGAAGGTTATTCCGCAGGCCAGAGCTTCTTTCGGGAAAAGCGATTCTTTTGTCAGCCCCGGTATCGTATTTACCTCAGAAACATAAGCGCGTTCATTTTTTAAGAACATATCCACCCGTGCGAAGCCCTTGCACCCGATTGCCTTAAATGCTCTGATGGCAAGTTCATTTAACAGGTGTTGCTGGTCTTGTGTAATATCTGCTGGTACTATCTCTGTAGCAAGACTTGGGTCGTACTTCGCCTCATAATCAAAGAACTCTTTCTTTGAGATTATTTCAATGGGAGGCAGGGCGATCGGTTTGTTGTTTCCAAGAATGCCGACCTGGATCTCCCTTCCATCTATGTATTCTTCAACGATGAAGGCATCTCCGTACTTTTTGGCTTCATCTACTGCCTTGATTATTGATGTAACTTTTTTTACAATACTGACGCCGATACTGGATCCCTGCCCGACCGGCTTGACCACAAGCGGTAAGCCCAGTGATGATACCCTTTGCATGATTTCATTTTCATCGTGGGCGAAATCCTTATCAAAGTATATGAATTCAGGAGTCGGCAGATTTTCATAACTGAATAGCTTTTTTGATATCAGTTTGTTCATTGCTATGGAGCTTGCCATTACTCCGGAGCCGGTGTAGGGAAGACCGATCATCTCAAACAGACCCTGGATGGTCCCGTCCTCACCGTATGACCCGTGCAGTGCGATAAAGGCAATATCGCAAGAAGCACCAATGTTGATTGTTTCTAAGTTTAAAGCTGCAGACTTCTTGTCACATCGCTCAAGTGATATTGGCACTTTCTCGTTTTTTAATCTTATTGTGGAATACTTCTGAAGCGCAAACCATATGCCACCTCTGTCTATCTCAACGGCGAGGACATCATACTTCTGTCTATCTATATTCTCGATTATATTCTGCCCTGAGCATAGGGATACCTCGCGCTCCGGCGATTGTCCACCCATTATGACAGCTACTATTATCTTGTTCACAGTATACCCAAAATGTTTTTTAAAAAGTTTACAACAATAAATGTATTTTGAAAGCAGCCTTTGAAAAAGATCTTGAATACAATATAATGTCAACGTATTTTTAATAAATATTACTACTAAAGTAATTTTTATATAACAGAAGGGAATTACGATGATCTGTGATTTTCACACCCACACGGTCCTCTCCGATGGAGAGAGCATACCAATTGAGGTGATAAGATTCAGCCATGTTAGGGGATACAGGGTAATTGCGTTAACGGATCACGTATCTGCTTCTAACATGACGCGAGTTATTGATGAACTGAAAAGGGACTGCAGCATTGCGGTGAAAAACTGGGATATCCTTGCTATACCTGGTGTAGAGATATCCAATGTACCCAGGAACGAGGTGAAAGGTCTTGCTAAAAAGGCGAAGGAGCTTGGAGCAAGAATTGTTGTGATGCACGGAGAAAGCCCCATAGAGAAGGTCGAGCCTGGTACTAACTATGAGGCAGTTACCTGTGAGCATGTGGATTTGTTGGCACACCCTGGGTTGATTACTGAGGAAGAACTAAGGCTCGCTAAATCAAACGGCATATTCATCGAACTTTCATCGCGAAAGGGACATTCCATGGGCAATGGCCATGTCGCAAAGTATGGCTTAAAAATAGGCGTCAATTTCCTCGTGAACTCCGATTCTCACAAGGAAGACGACATGCTCGTTGAGGGAGAACAGGAGAAGGTCATCCTCTGCGCCGGCTTGGACAAAAGTCTCATCCATACGATCACTGTCGAAAATCCAAACCTCCTGCTAAAAAAACTCGGCTATTAAGGAATAATATGATAAGTGTAAAATATTTATGTTATTTCTTTACTATCTTGTGAAATTATCTCAAAAGGAGCCTCAGAATAATCTGATAGAGATGAGATAAGAATGGATTTCCCAATCTGATGGTCGTATTCGTTTTTGGGCAAAGGTAGAGGAATTAGAGGGCAAGCATCTAAGGGTAGTTACTCTCGAAGACAGTTTTACGATTCATAACGCCTTTATAGACCGGGGATTTAAACCTTAGGAAGGTGATGGATAATGAGGATTAAATATTACAAGGAAACGGATTCTCTATATATAGACTTGGCTGAGAGAAGTAGCAAGGAATCATTAGAGGTTGCTCCTGGTATTGTAATTGATTTTGACGAAAATAACGAGATTGTTGGAATAGACATAGATAAGGCAAGTAAGGTTTTGAGCCTTTCTGAATTTGAGATCTCTGACTTCCCATCAAAAAAATTAGTGTTCTTAAAGTAGGTCAGTGTCAAGTAATTTTCTGCCGTTGAATGTTGTGATTATTATTACGCTGTTATGGCTTGCTTTGAAAACTTTATTCTCTTTGTGGTCATCAATAAATAGTTATTATCTTCCAGCGATTAATTCATCGATTTCTAATGAGACCTCGTCAATATTATATGTTCTTCCCTCCAGGAAATCCTTGTAACCTGCAAGGATATTTTTAATGAACTTGATCTCTTCCTCTTTACGCTCGAAATCATCAACGCTTTGAATGACTACAGCAGGCTTTCCTTTTTGCGTAAGTACCATTATTGAATGATCTTTTTTAATTTTTTCTACAAAAGCCGAAAAATTATTTCTAAATTCGGTAATAGGTTTTATATCTTTTGAAAGATTTAGCTCCATGATTTTTCTCCTTAGATTATTACCTTTAAAAGTAATTCTATATTCTCTTTTATCTGTATTTCAATATTACCTGAGAAGAAACTTAATTTCTTCATGTAGTTTAAAGTAAGGAAATTTTAGCTTGTCTTGACAGGTAAACGAACTTTGTGTTAATCTCTTGCAGCAATGCAGAATTACTGCAATGCAATATTTTTGCAATATCCATGAGAGGAGGGTCAAAATTGGTTCGTCAGTTGAGCCAGAGAAAAACAATTACAATACCAACAGAGGTCTTAGAGCGCATCGGTTCTAAGCCTGGTGATTTCTTTGAAATTACGGAAGATGGATATCGCATTATCTTAGTTCCTAAAGTTATAGAAGACAAGTTTACTGAAGAAGAATGGGAGAAGATAAATTTATTAGCCAGAGAAAAAGGGGAAACTTACGAAAAAGCTGTAGACGCCAAGCAGCACCTTAAGGATTTATGAATTGAAATATGAGTTTAAGCCCTCTTTTGATAAGACCCTCAGGAAATTAGATTCGGTTCGCAAGGAAAGAGTTCTGGAAGCAGTCTCGCATTTGATCGATTTTTTTGAGACAGGGGAAAAAACAAAAGGACTTGGCTTAAAGCATCTAAGAGAAAATTTTTGGGAGGTCAGAATAGATATTAGAGATAGGATTGTATTTGCTATAGAGGGCGATACTATTGGCTTTGTAGTTGTCGGATCTCATGATGAGATTAAAAAATTCCTAAAAAATTAGCTAATCGAAGATATCCAAAAAGGAGGGTTTAGGGTATGGATTCATGGAAAGCAGAAATGGAAATATTGAGAAATCTTGATAAGTTGGGTCTCGAAATGAAGGAGTGGAAGTTTAACAGAGAAGAACTTTATGAAGATTAATTTCATTGTAACGCCCCATATTATATATCTGAACCCACACTGCTTGATAAATTTGACATTATTTATGAATATCTGTAAGTTTTGTTAATTTGATACCTTGGTGTCATTAATGTATTATCTTTGTAGAGGTGAGGCTTGTGGAGAGAAAGCGAATTCAAGTCTATGCAGATACAGAGACTAAACGCTGTATTGAACTTGTAGCAGCTAAACATGATCTACGAGCCCCTCAAGAGAAAATAAAAACCCGCCGAAACGGGAAACTTATTGACCTTGATAGGATCCTTGAAAGAATACGCGAAGAACGAGATTATGAACTCGATAATTTGCGTTGACGCTAGCTTTGTTCTACGTACACTTCTCCCAATAATGCTGTTAAAGAGAGGCTACCATGGGTGAAGTGGATAGGTAGTTCCAGCCTTGTGTAATAACATACTGGCCCAAAGTACAGCGAACAAAATTTCCAACATAAAGTCAAATGCAACATAAATAGAAAAATTTTTAATTGGAGGGGGCAATTATGTCAAAACGAATTTCAAAAAGAATTTCAAAGAGTGTCCTATTTATTAGCCTGATTGCCGTCAGCATTATTGCTTTAGTTATCTTTGCTGGTTGTAAGATCACTCGGCCACTTGTGACTGCGAAGGAAACCGTTCAGACCACGCCTTTGACTGTGCAAAATAAACTTTTGACCGTTTCAGGCACAGGGAAGGTGATAGCATCACCAGACGAGGTCACGGTTATGGCAGGTGTTGAGACCAAGAGTGAGACTGCCCAAGAAGCGATGGATACCAACAGCAAGATAATGAAGGAACTGATTGATGCTGTGAAGAATTTTGGGATTGATGAAAAGGATATCGCCACCGTCGGTGTGAATATTTATCCAGATTATTATTATCCACAGGATGGAGGACCATCACAGATCGTTGGATATTCTGCCTGGAACCAGGTGAATATAAAGACAAAAGAGATAGATAAAGTCGGTGAACTTATCGCCATTCTGACAGAATCAGGAGCAACCAGCATCAGCGGTGTAGAATTTCGCCTGAGTGAGGACAATCAAGCTAACATCGATGCACTGAATCTTGCGTATGATAATGCCATGGCCAAAGCGAATTCGCTCGCATCGAAGATGGGGGTTGAGATAGTAGGTGTATATTCTGCCACTGAGTCAGGGGCAGTGACACCTCCGCAGCCGGTAAGTTATGCCATGGAGAAAGCAATAGGCGGAGAAGGTGAAGTAGCGCCACCACCAATCCAGCCGCAGCATATTGAAGTTATCTCCTATATCTCAGTCAGCTATCTGATCAAGTAGCACTATATTTCCGATCAACAACTATTTTCTGGTACCTTGAGCCCCGCAATTTGCGGGGCTAATTTTATTGCAAGAAAAACTTCATTTCAAGCAGTTGTAAGATTAACACTGACACTAATAACGGTTTGCTTCCTACGTAAAAATCAGAAAAGTGCTGATAGTTTTATATAAAGCCAAATAGTATTTTATGAAATGTGTAAACTTACCAATTCTAATATTGCGTGGGTTGTTCTTTCTAAAAAAGAATATTTCTAGATAACAGATGCGGAGAAACTAAGCTTAAATTTGGTTTGTCTATAAGGCTTAGTGGAGCAAATGACAAAACCGAATTCTAAAGTTTTAAGCTTGTTTGTCGATATATTTAGTGTAGATGTAACCGTACCGACAAAAACAGAGCTGATTAAAATGGGCGCATTGGTCAGCTCTGTTTTTTATATTGTCTTGATAATTTAGCAGCATGGTGGCTATTATGTAAATAGTTTTTTGTAAATAATTGTCTTATCAGCAAGTAAATTTCAATGAATTTGTTAAAGTCTATCCAGAATAAGTTTATCAGGCAAAGTAAAAATCTTGATAGAAAGCACAGTGTTTACAGTCGTCTTTCCACTATTTTTGTTTTCCTGGTCATTTATGTAGTTCTAATTTTAGCTTATAAACCAAATCTGCTGTTTAGCTTGACGACGACATCTGGAGGCGACATGGGAGCTCATCACTATGCCGCAAAATTTCTAATTGAAGAGCTTCTACCTCGTTTTCGTCTATCTGGATGGTCGATGGGATGGTATGCTGGGATACCCATGTTCTCTTTTTATTTCCCACTTCCATTTTTGCTTATTGCTCTTTTAAGTAAAATAATCCCTTACCTTATTGCTTTCAAGTTGATAACCGTGCTTGGTGTTTTTATGCTGCCCTTGGCTGCTTATGCATTTGCGCGGCTTTTAAGATTTCAATCTCCATTACCACAACTTGCAGCCATTTTCGCTGCAGTCTTTCTCTTCATGAAGAGCTATTCAATTTATGGTGGTAATATTTTAAGTACTCTAGCAGGTGAATTTAGCTACTCGCTCAGTTTTGCGCTGGTCTTCATTTTTATGGGTACGTTGTATCGAGGCATGGAGAGGGGGAGGTTTGACTGGTTATTTGTGCTTAATTGTCTGATATTGACGACTTTAGCTCTTTCTCATGTAGTAACCACTATCTCTTTGATATTGATGGTTCCTGGGCTTTTGCTGATTAATAGGCAGTGGAAATCAGTTATCTATGTGGTGTCTGTTTTTCTTATAGGTTTTTGTCTGACGGCATTTTGGTCCTTGCCATTTTTGGATAAATTTAGTTGGACAACCAACATGGGATGGATGAGCATCCGAACTCTTAAAGATTACTTGCCTGTAGAGATTCGTCCTGCGGCAGTGATTGCTTTGGTGGGAATAATTTATTCTTTTAGAAAAAAGGATATTCGTACTATTCCGCTTCTTTGGGGTACATTTATTTTTGCAGTCGTATTTTTTGTATTGCCTGAGGGTCGATTATGGAATGGAAGATTGCTTCCATTTTTATTTTTTTTAATATACATATGGGCAGCTTATGGGTTTTATAGTCTTTTTAATTCTTTGATTCTATTGTTAAAAAAGCTTTTTGGAATACAGGGTGAAATAATTTCGCATGTATATACCCCGATAATTGCAGTTATCCTTGGTTTTGTGATTTTTTTTAGTAGCGCACAGGCACAAAATTGGATCAGGTGGAACTATTCTGGGTATGAATCCAAGGAAAATTGGGCACAATATGAGCGAGTTATGGATTATTTAAATACATTACCGTCGGGCAGGGTTATGAATGAACATGACAATGACAGGATTGGTAAATTTGGTACTCCAAGAGCTTTTGAGTTGATCCCGTACTGGACGGACCAGCCTGTCATGGAGGGTACTTTACCGGAGAGCTCTTTTACCGCTCCTTTTCACTTTATTAATCAAGCTGAGCTTTCAGTACATCCAGGATCTGGAATTGGATGGATCGATTTTCCATCCGTAAATGTTTCACGCGGCATAACTCACCTTCAGCTTATGAATATTAGCTATCTGATCGTCAGCTCCCCTGAAGTAGTGGGAGAGATGGCAAGAGATCAGCGCGTAGAGTTTCTTGTTAAAATTGGGGACTTCAGTATTTTTCGAATAAAAAACAGTAGCGGTTATGTCGAAATAATGAAAAACTGGCCGCTGCGCCTGAAAACGAATAGTTGGCAAAAAACGATAATTCCCTGGTATCTTGAGGAGTCAGCTCTTGATGTCCCGGTCATTTGGGATAGGGGAGAGGTTGCAATTAAAGTGTTCGATCCAATTGAAGCACCTGATCTGATTAGTCCTCCAATTAAACCTATCAATGCCGAGGGTGTTGTGAAGATAGAAATAATTGAAAATGAAAAGATTTTTTTTAAGACCACTGCTGTTGGGTATCCCCACTTGGTAAAAGTTTCCTATTTTCCAAACTGGCGGGCTCAAGGCGCTGATGGACCTTTTGTCGTGTCACCATCTTTTATGATGGTAATCCCCAGGCAGCAGGAAGTTACATTGATCTATGAAAAAACTAATTCTGAAATCATAGGGTTGATATTGACCCTGGTCAGCTGGGTAGCTCTCTTTATATTATTAATTTTGAATTTAAAAAGAATTTTCTCATTGTGCAAGCGAAGCAAAGAGTTGGTGCATTAGTAGAAAGACCTTCTAGCATTATATCTATGATTTGATTAAGTCACTTTCCAGGTGATTTTTGGCTTGATTGATAAGCAAAGGGGATAAGATTAAGATGTAATCACCCATTAGAGCGTGGCGAAGCACCTCACGTGGCCATCTTGGGAAGGCTGAGCCAGCTATAAGGACGGTTGCATCCAGCATGACTCTAGGAAGTCTTTTGCCGGATGGCTCTGCCATATTGCTCCTCAAAGACCTTTTGTTTGGTCTTCTCCATGTCCTCGATCAGTTGTTCTTCAGTGATGCCTCTGCGTTCCGCCTCTTTGCCCAAAGCTCTGGTGAAGTATTCAAAGTGCTCTAATTTTTCCAATTGAGTGAGCTTTTCAAGATCATCAATGCCGATGATGGCAGCTACAGATAAGCCGCCTTTCTCTATGATTATGCGCTCATCACATCGATGGACGCGCTTAAGCACCTGACCAAAATTAGTTCTTGCTTCTGAGGCTTTGATGGTGTGCAGCATGGGCTTTCTTTCTATCACTCATATCACCTCATTGGTTAAATTTGTTCAATTTTAGGCAATATACATCAAAACTAACATAATATCAAGTACCTGTTGTTTAAAATAGGACTATTTGACGTTGCTCATATTTTTCCTTACAATAAAGTAAGATATATAAATTCTTACGAAGGAGCTAAGGACATGATAGATGCCAAGCTTACCTCTAAAGGTCAGCTGACTATTCCTAAATTAGTAAGGGAGCGCTTAGGCATAAGACCTGGTGATGAGGTGGAATTTGTAGAGGAGACCGATGGGTATTTAATGAAGAAACGGGTGGAAATATCTCCCTTTGATAAGTACTTGGGTTATCTGAAGGGCAAGGAAGGAGAAGATCCGGATCAGATTATCGAGGCCTTGCGGGGACGATGATTACAGCTATTGACACTAACATTCTCCTGGATATCCTTATCCCCGGTGCTCCCCATGAAGAGGCTTCTAAACTCTGGCTCGATGAGGCGAATGAGAGCGGTGCCCTAATAATCAGTGAGGTAGTCTACTCCGAACTTGCTTCTCAATTTGACTCTCAAGAGGAGCTGGATTCCTTCCTGGAAGATACTGCAATCCGCCTTACCCCCTCGACAGGAATAGCTCTTTACAGGGCAGGCAAAGCCTGGAAGATTTACTCTAGCCAACGCTCAGAGAAGCTCCAGTGTCCCCAGTGCGGAAAAGATCTTGTTGTCCAATGTGAAGAGTGTGGGATGGCCATTACCAGGAGACAGCATCTTCTGAGTGACTTTCTTGTTGGTGGCCATGCTCTTATACAGGCAGATGTTCTTCTTACCAGAGACAGAGGCTATTACAAAACTTACTTTCCAGAGTTGATACTCAAGGGGTAATTTAGAAACGCTCTCTTTTGGAAGAATTGATTTCAAAAGTCGAAGATAAGTAGGTTAGATAACTTATTTATCCTCTGGCTCTCCAATCATCTTTGCGAATACGATAAGGCGTTCCTTAGCGCTGTACTTTGGATTGCATGTTGTGAGCACAAGCGATGGGTACGGAGTAGGGTTGAGAACCCATACGTCAGTTGGTTTAACTATCATCAGTTCCGTTACGAAATACCTATATATAGTATCGAAGGACTCCAGAGTAATCTCATCTCCAGCTTTTAATTTATCTACGTTGAAGAACGGTGCCCCATAGGTTGTTCTGTGTCCAGATATTGCTACAGTCCCTATGCTTCCAGGGTAGGAAGTCCCGATGATGTGCCCTGGGCCCTTCTTTAAGGTCTCTCTGTCTGTACCATCTAATACAACGGTATCAAGGTTTATAGCAGGAATTAACATTCGAAGCGGAAAGTCTGCTGGAGGTTTACCCTCCTTAAGCTCTATCTTCTCTTCTTCTTTTATCTCCTCCAGCTTTTCTTTGTACTGCTCCTCACTTATCTTCCATTCTACAAGCGCATTTTCCTGATCTTTTATGGAGAATAAATTCTGTATCTTTGGAGCAAAAATAACACCGACGCCAGCAAGAATTAAAACTATGCCAAGTATTCTAAGCAGCCAGACTAATTTTTTTGAACCTATCTTCATGCAAAACCCTTAAATATCTATTATTAATAATTATTATTGCTAATATACAAGAATTTTTTCTGTTTGCAACAAATATATGTTTTTTCTGTGTATATTAATAAATACTGAATTTTGCATAATTTCTATTGACAATAGTAAATTACTTGGCTATATTTTATCCAACAGTTTAATAACAATATGTAACATATGCGCCCACCAATATAATATTGCGTGGGTTGTTCTTTCTAAAAAAGAATATTTCTAGATAACAGATGCGGAGAAACTAAGCTTAAATTTGGTTTGTCTATAAGGCTTAGTGGAGCAAATGACAAAACCGACTGAGTGATCAGTCGGTTTTTTTATTGTGCGCACGGCATGCGCGACCTTGACGGTGAAAGTCCGTTACGGGGGTTGATAGCACCAACCGTTAGCCAAAGGTAAGGGTGTCCATCGTGAGGTGGAATCTGAAGGAAGCTGTAGGCAAAATCCCGGCCTGACGAACAGAAACTGCATATAAGGCATATATAAGCCGGATGAGTTTGCAATACAAAACGAAGTCCAATGCTATCCGAGGCTTAAGGTGTAAATGCAGCAGGTAGACGGGAGGAAAGGGCGCGGGCTTACTCGCGGAGGTCTGGCAGATATGTCTAAGAGAAATGAATTCTCAAAGACAACCCATGTAGTGATACATGGACTGAACTGTCAGAAATCAGCAGAGGCCATATTACCAGGTCAGACTAACATGACTTGGGAAGGGCTGAACATCAGGAGGTTTCGGAGACTTGAAAGATTCGAGAGGAATGCAAAGAAAGCAGACAACTTCATATGAATGTGGAGGCTGGCCGCAGGAAGTAGGAGTGGAACTCCGAGGTAATGCGGGAGCGCTGAGCATTTCTCTGACATCAGAAAGAGGAAGGAACAATATGCAGAAAGTCGAGACTTTCGTTAGTGTATTAATTCCTGGTGAACCGCCGTATACCGAACGGTACGTACGGTGGTGTGGGAGGACGGGGGTTGATTAATAATCACCTCCTCCTACCCGATTATCTACCTTCATTGAAAGGAGGTGTAAAAATTGAATACCTTAACAGAAAAACGAAATAACATACGCAGATTTGGCAAGATTGTCATCCTTGGTCTGATCTTTGGTGCAGCAATAGTGTTGATGTTTGCGCTAACTGCACTAGCTGAGGATCTATCAAGTACCGAGACAACGCAGTCCACTGAGACTACTGTGGAGACCACAGTTGAAACGACTGCTGAGACAACTGTGGAGATAACCACAGAGACAACAGCTGATACTACCTCTACAGAGAGTACAGAAGCAGTCACCACTGAATCAACCGATCAGTCAACGGAAACCACAACTGAGACAACGACTGAAACTACATCAGACACCAGTATAACTGGAACAACTGATGTAACTACAGGTGATCCTGTTGCTGTTGATACGACTACAACTGAATCTCTTGGACCTACCATAACAACAGATAAACCAGAATACAACCCCGGCCAGGAGGTTAATGTCACTGGCAGCGGTTTTGAGGCTGGAGAGGAAGTAACCCTCAGCTTTACAAACGCTGAAGGAACAGTTGAGAACAGCATAACAGTGATAGCTGATGAGAGCGGAAGCATACAGGCAAGTTATACAATTATCGGTAGTGCTTCGTACACACTAACTGCTGCTGGTGCTATTTCTGGATCTATTGCGCAGACAACCTTTATTGATCCAGCTATTCAGATAACACTGGAGGCATGGGACCAGACGCCAAATGAGAAATGGACAACAGGTCAGACATCTGGTTATGCAGAGAGTGAAATCATTCCATTTAAAGCCACTATTTCCAATCTGACAAATGGTTCAGATTTAACATTTAGTATATTTACTGATAAACAAAATGGTGGAATAAATGGATTTGATTATCTTTCTGTTTACAGCAATGATGCTCCAGATGGTGGACCCTTTACTGGATACGTGTCCAGCTCTACACCATTTACAGTTACTGGCGATGGAACGCTTATATCTCAGACCCAGCTTGCAGATGTTGTAGAAAGTGGAGTAACTAAATTTGTCTGGCAAATAACAGTTCACTCAACAGCATCCGATTCAGATTTATATCTGAGATGGGGTTCACATTTAGCATTAAGTCCAGATGGTGCTTCTGAATGGCCAGGTGCTTCACTTGATGTGAGGCTTGGTGAAGGCCAGGGTGCTAAAACTGTACCAATTCCAGCTAATCAAATAGAGAGTCCTTTTGATCTAAGCATAAGCGGTTATAAGATCAATGATCTTGATGGAGATAGCGATATAGCAGAGGGTGAACCCGGATTATCTGGATGGACTATAGAACTTTATAAGTGGCAAGGTAATGATTATCAAAATAATCCATTAGCTACAGCTACAACAGGCAGTGATGGATATTATGAATTCACTGGATTAGAAGATGATGAAACTTATAAAGTTAGTGAGGTTCTCCTTGCTGGTTGGAGTCAGACCTATCCAACTACGAATCAAGGTACATATCCTGGGATAACTCTTGCTAGTGGTAGTGTTACCAACCTCAACTTCGGCAACTTCGAGCTAGGAACCATATCTGGCTACAAGTTCGAGGACCTTGATGGAAACGGAGTCTGGGATAGTGGTGAGCCAGTGCTAAGTGGCTGGACGATCAATATCTCTGGCCCGAGTTCTGATAGCGATGTGACCGATGGCAGTGGCTACTACGAGTTCACCGGCCTCTATGCTGGTACCTACAGCTTATATGAGGATCTGCTAAGTGGCTGGACTCAGACGACGACCAACCCATCTGATGTAGTTGTCACAAGTGGTACTAACTCAACTGAGAACAACTTCGGCAACTTCGAGCTAGGAACCATATCTGGCTACAAGTTCGAGGACCTTGATGGAAACGGAGTCTGGGATAGTGGTGAGCCAGTGCTAAGTGGCTGGACGATCAATATCTCTGGCCCGAGTTCTGATAGCGATGTGACCGATGGCAGTGGCTACTACGAGTTCACCGGCCTCTATGCTGGTACCTACAGCTTATATGAGGATCTGCTAAGTGGCTGGACTCAGACGACGACCAACCCATCTGATGTAGTTGTCACAAGTGGTACTAACTCAACTGAGAACAACTTCGGCAACTTCGAGCTAGGAACCATATCTGGCTACAAGTTCAATGACCTCAACGGCGATGGTGTCTGGGATCAGAACAGCGAACCAACACTTGATGGATGGACAATCTACATCAATGGCACAGAGTACTCCGATAGCACCGTTACAAGTGGAGGCGGCTACTACGAGTTTACAGACCTTCTAGCTGATACCTACAGTCTTTCTGAGGATCTGCTTAGCGGCTGGACTCAGACGCTTAACCCAGGTGATGTCGTGGTCACAAGCGGCACTGACTCAACGGGTAACGACTTCGGCAACTTCGAGCTAGGAACCATAGGAGATACTATATATGTTGATTTAAATTCCAATGCAGTTCAAGATGCAGGCGAGCCTGGAATATCTGGTATAACTGTGTATCTGTATATTGGAAGCATTAACCCACCAAATCTAACCGATACACAGGTGACAGATGGTACTGGATATTACATATTTATTAATATTGGTCCAGGAACCTATATAGTGGATGTGGATGATGCAACAATTCCAAGTGGATATAGCCTTACGACTGCAAATGATCCTTTGACTGTTGTAATGACATCTGGATTGAATTATGATGCTGCAGACTTTGGTTATGTTCCTTCAACGCCGCCACCGCCACCTCCACCACCTCCACCCCCGCTAATTATAGCTGGCATTACTGAGGTTGAAGGAGGATTGAAAGTAGCTGGCATAACTGAGCTCCCATTTACCGGATCTAATATGCTGGTTGTATACGCAATCGCTATCTTGATGATAATCTCAGGAACTGCGATTCTATCAACTACTAGAAAGACCAGGAAAGATAGGGCATAAGATATGTCCAGTTACATGTAGCAAGAATAGCGGTCTTGCTGAAGATAATAAATAGAGCCCCACATATGTGGGGCTCTATTGTTTAATAAAGATGGAAGCTAACTTGTCGCTGTAAACAAGTCTCCATTTTGGAGAAATATTAAGGAATCCCTCTAAAGGGTATTTTTTGTTTATGATCACATAATCGAAAGAATATTCTCTATCGAGCTTTTCCCAGTCTTCAGTTAAATATATTGCCCCTGTAAATTTCTTAAAAATGCTTTTTTCGAAAAGCTGATTCCTATTGTCGATGAAAACTTTTCTCTCAGGATAGGTCTTGTATATGATATAGCCACCCCACGAATAATCGTTGAACATATTTCCATTTATCTCGGGATGTTTACGGAGGTATTCTACAGCTCGAACAGGAAAGACTTTTTCCATTTCATATTCTCTTAATACTCCTGTAGTGGAGGTTTTGTAAGCGATAAGGACCGCGAGAAGAACCACGGCAAGCCAGGCAAAAAAATTGATAATCACAATACGGCTTACTGAAGGGGATCTTGCAAGCAGATTGTTTTTGGCCTGTTGTACATCTGCTCTTTTTATTTTTTTTGATAACTCTTCTGCCAGTCCTGTAGCACTCTCGGTCACGATCGGCAGCCATAATATGGATAGAAAAATGATATTTCTGCCAGAGTATAAAGAGAGAACAAGAATAAAAATAAAGATGAGCATGGAACGCGGATCAGGTTTTTTTGGGCTTAAAGCCAGAATTATAACAGCTAAAATAATAATTGTTAAGAATACCTTTCCGTAGAAAAGATGGAAATCAGGAGAGGCAAATTCTTTTACCACTGCATAGCTAGTTGGCATGTTTGCCATGCGGAAAACTTCCCTGTAAATTCTTAGGCCAAAAGGGTTAAATAGAGTAGCAAGAGCGCAAATTATGGAGACTGCGAAAATATAAAGACTATTTCTGATTTCAGCAATATTTAAAGTTTTCTTCGCAGTTATTTTTCTACGGGCAATGCTTAAGAGATCAAAGACGGCAAAATATATTAATAGAGCCAATCCATATACGAAATTAATGTGAATATTAGCCCAAAGAATCATGAGAGGTGGTAGTATTAAAATGATTTTGCTTTTTGTTTTTTCCCACTGCAGGAGGGTCAGAAAAAAAATCGTGAGAAAAAATACAGAGAAAATATACGGTCTATCACTCCAGAGGCTTAATGCCAGAAATGAAAATAATAAAGACAGAATGATTGTTAAAACAAAATTATACTTCCAACGGGAAAGCACCAGTGCAGTCATTCCAAACGTTGCAATCAGTAAAGCTGCGCGGAGAAAAACCAGGAAATTGAGACCAAGAAACGACACTCCGAGATAATAAATTATCTCAGCAAGCCACGAATATGGGGTCCAAACGGACTCTGCTGTATAAGAGAAGATATCCTGGCGCGGTATGGAACGTGTTTGGATTATGTATTCTCCAGTTTTGAGATGCCACCAGATATCGTAGTCAGCCGGCGCGATTAACGAAAAAATTGTTAATAATAGCAAGAATAAGACAAATATTATTGGTTTTAGGTTTACGTCGGGGCTTTGCCCTTTTTTTAAAATTTCCAAATATTTACCCTGCTTTTTCAAATGTTTGTTTTATATTCTTCTATAAATTACAGAGATGTTGTCTTCATATATCAAATGCCAGCCTGGAATAATCCTTAGTGCCTGCCCAAGGGCTGATTTTGGTGATGTTAATATAGTTTTTATTTCGTATTTCTCTAATAATTCTTTCCATTTAGGTTCTAAGGAATAGATATTGTAATATTCGTTGAGTACCTTTTCTCCATGTACAGTAGTCCTGCCATCAATGAAAACTTTATATTGTGGGTATAGATTGAAGATGAGGAAACCTCCAGAATCAAAGTCATTGTATAGATTTCCAGTTTGCTTCTCGTTAAGCAAGAATTCGGTTGCAGCCACTGGAAGATCTTTAAGGTAGGGGTAGTTGTATCTTTTTTGACCAGGGAAAAAAATCCAAAAAAGCGTCGCAATCAGTATCAGAATTAACAATATATTCAAAGGGACGATTTTGAAAGCTTGTTTATTGGTGTTTGGGCTTATGTAGTTACGATTATGAATCAAAGAATTAATGCGGGAAAATAAGTGGTTCATGCCCACTATTACCAGTGGGCTCATGGAAATTGCAAAGAGTGGTATGTTCCTGGTTCTGTCTAAAGCTAAAAAAGCAAAAAAACAAAAAATAAGTATTTCGTATATCTTTAATTTTTTAGGAATGTGAATCAAGCACAATATACTAACCAGAAGGAAAACACCAAAAAGTAAGGCAAAAGGCTCATGGAAATTTGGAGATTGCATTTCACTAACGTTTTGGTAAACCCATTTTTCTTGAGATATGGTAATAAATAAGGGGAATATTCTCCAGGTATATGGATTAATGAAAAAACCGATTACAGTTCCTGCCCCTGCCAGCGCTAAGGGATAAATCTCTTTTATCTTGTTTTGCTTATTGCTTAGATATAGTTGTACTGTTTTTTCAAAAAGGACAAAGCTGATGAGAATAAAGATTATTGGGAATAGTATATGGGTATTAACCCAAATTACTGCTACTAGAGGAAGCCACTTTAATTTAGATGAGTTTCTGTTTCTATAGTCTTCTAATATGTAGATTGTTAAGCTTGTAAATGCAAAGGAGAATATCCATGGCCTGGGGGTGAAAGCAGGAACAGAAGAGAGAACAGCAAAAACTGTGACTATAACAGCAAGAAGTAAATTATTTGTCTGTTTTCTTAAAGTCAGGAAAAGGAACCAGAAAGCTAACTGCAATATGATCAACTTCATTAATAGGATACCTAACCAATCAAGATTCTTGTATGAAAAATAAGTTCCAATTTCAAAAAGCCAGCTATAGACTAACCATGGTTTGTGAGGGGAGGTGTAAGAAAAGGGATCATATTTTGGTATTTCGTGATTGGTAGCTATATATTCCCCGATTTTCAGGTGATACCAGATATCGGGATCTCTTACTGGATTGAGAGAGAATGCAGAAATTAATACCAATATTAAGAGAAAAAAAATAAAATTAAATGAGAAGATCTTTTCTAAATATTTGTTTTTTCTCAAAGATAGCAATTTCAAGTTTTGTCCGATTTACAATTTAATATTGACAAAGATATCAAAATGTATTTATATTTTTTACATATTTTGATATTATAAACAATAATGCGCCCACCAATTTTATATTGCGTGGGTTGTTCTTTCTAAAAGAGAATATTTCTCATAAACAGGTGCGGAGAAACTGAGCTCTAATTTGGATTGTCTCATGGACTCGGTGGAGCAAATGACAAAACCGACTGTATTGGAAGTCGGTTTTTTATTTTCAGTTTTTATTTAAAAATGTGAAGGTATAACATACTTTTTAGAGAAAAAACTGATAAAGGTAAGGAATGTCTGAATTGGGGGAGGTGAAAAAAGTGAAGGATTGGTTGATCAAAAAGTATATAGCTATCAGATACGGTGAAGTAGGAGCAACTGCTGTTGAATACGGAATACTGGTCGCTCTTATCGCTATTGTTATTATTGCTGCTGTTACACTCGTTGGATTAGCGCTAGCAGGTATGTTCAATAACGTAGCTAGTAAGCTTGGTGGTTAATCTCCCTATTAGCTATATATTTATAGCAGAACAAAAACAAATGTTTAGTTTTGGAAACCTAGTACCATTTTGAAAATAAAATGGTACTAGGTATTTTAGAACAGAGTAAGAGATCATATAAATAAAATTTTTTAAAGAAAGCAATGAGAAGAAGAAGTCTCAAAATAATAAAAGGTGAGAATGGGGCAAGTGCTGTAGAGTTTGCCATTATTTTGCCCCTGTTGGTAGTATTAATATTTGGAATAGTTGAGTTTGGGATCGCTTATAATAATTACCTTGCCATAACCCATGCTGCAAGGGAAGGCGCACGAGTAGCCGCCGTAGATCTTACCAATCCTGATCTGGAAAACATCATCAGGGAGCGAGCCTACCCCGTAACACCTGATGTGATTAGTGTAAGTACTCCTGAAGGGGTTAAGATAGGAGATCCCGTAGTGGTCGAGATTACTTATACGATTCATATAGAAATACCCTTTGTGGGAAGCTGGGATATTCCCTTAACAAGCAGAGCAACCATGCGACTGGAGAACTATGTGCAACCATAACAAGAGTAATCATGCGCTGGAAACTTTAGGTGGCAATAACGGGAATGTAGCCATCATCATTGCCATATGTCTGGTAGCCCTGATATTATTTGCAGCTCTTGTTGTAGATGTTGGCTCTCTCTATGAGGAGAGAAGATCCCTTCAGACTGTAGCTGATGCTGCTTCTCTGGCTGGAGTACAGGAGTTGCCCGAGAGTCCTGATGGAGCAATTCAGAAAGCCATTGAATATGCTGCTAAACATGGAGTGTCTATTGCAGGGAGTGATGTGAATATTAGCTCTACTTTGGCCATTAATGATACTATTACAGTAACTCCAGCTATTCCTGACTCTCCTTTATTCTTTGCCCGGGTGATTGGAATAGATTCTGCTCCTGTAGGAGCCAGGGCTAAAGCAATAATTGCCTCACCTGAGGAATATGTGGGAGTTGTTCCATGGGGAGTTCCCGAGAACGATTGGCAGCCTGGAAGTGAGTATGTACTGAAGTATGGTTCGGGACCAGATGGTCAAAGCTTTGCAGGCAACTTTCAACCTCTGGCACTTGATAAACCTGGGGGTAAGGAGTACAGGAATAATATTGAGTATGGATCCGATACAACACTAAAAGTCGGAGACATAGTGGATACACAGACCGGAAATCAGGTCGGTAACACCAGGATAGGAACTGAGGCAAGGATATATAATTATGATGATTTTTCTATGAACCTTTTTGGGGAATTAACTGTCCCCTGGGAGGGAGGTTACAAACTTGCAATCCCAGATAGTCAGTTTGTCATGGTTCCTATAATACCCCCATTGGAAGAGGCTACTGGGAAGGAGGAAGTACCAATATTGGGGTTTGTACCCTTTATTATCACCGGCATTGAGGATATGCAAGGAGATAGCGATTTTGGCAACGGAATAGCCATTGTGGGTACTTTTCTCAATCAGGCTCTTGTGGTTACCGAAGGTTCTATTGTTCCTGTTACACAGGAAGGTATCAGGGTGATACGTCTGATAGAGTAAATAAGAGCGGTCAAACTGGTTGAATAAGTTTAAAAAGTAAATTGACAACTAACTATCTATCAGATTAATTATAAGAGGTAATAGAAATATAACTTAAGGGAGAACGATGAGGTTACGGATTGTATTACTGTTTATAGCTGTTATTTTGGGGGTAGTTGCTGTAGTTGGAGTATTAGCCTATGTCAATAGCATCCGAACTTCTGTGGAAAGAGAGGTAGAAAAAGTTGAAGTGCTGGTCGCTGCTCAAAATATTCCCAAAGAGACACCTGTTGAAACTATAATTTCCACTAATAGTGTGGTAGCTGAGGCTATACCAAGAAAATATCTGGCAGATGGTGTTCTTACAACCCTGGATAATTATAAGGGATATGTAGTAGCAGCTCCGATAAATAAGGGAGAGCAGATTACATCAACCAAGTTCATTAAACCTGAGGAGATAGGATTAGCCTTTTTGGTTCCAGTTGATATGGTCGCTGTGTCAATTCCAGTTAATGAGGTTATAGGAGTCTCCAATCTCATCAATGTGGGAGATAAGGTAAATGTTATCGCTACATTTAAGCCAACGCAGCAGGCTGGCGCAACACCTCCTGAAACAACTGAGGCAGAAGAAGCTCAGGTTCTGATCCAGAAAGAAATTACAAAGACCTTGTTATGGAACGTAGAAGTATTGTATGTTGGTACCAGGATTGTAACCGAGAAGACACCAACCCAGGAGGGTGGAATTTTAGGAGGTCAGGACGAACAGGGAACTAAGGAAATCAAGATCACGACAGTTACTCTGGCTGTTACTCCACAGGATTCAGAGAAGTTAGTCTTTTCGGAGGAAATGGGCAGTGTGTGGCTGGCCCTTCTTCCTACAAAGGGTATTGAGAAAGAAGAAACTCTTGGGCGAACTTTGGATAATATATTTCAGTAAAGAATCGGAGTAAATGTGAAAAAGGTACGCACATTCATAATCGATAGGGAAGATGACAGCGTTAAAAAGATCAGTGGGTTATTAAAAAACGTTTCTGATTTGGAGATCGTACAGACCAGTACAAGCCTGATGGACCTGGAAGCAGTACTGCGGGAAAAAATCTCTTCATTGGTTTTAATTGGGCCTTATTATGAGATTGGGGATATAGAGAAAATTCTGAGTTCTCATAGCGCTGATCTATTTTTTGTCAAAGTAATTCTTCTTGTAAAAGAAACTTCAGCAAGTCTCTTAAGAAAAGCTATAAAGCTCAATATCCACGATGTATTGGAATTTCCATTCACCTTCAATGATCTTAAAGAATCCATCAAGAGAGTGGAAGAGGCTTTTAGAGGAGTATTAGCTGAAAAGCCCGAAGCTGGCAAGGAAGTAGAAATAAAAGAGCACCCAGGCTCTAAGATAATAATGGTTTTCAGCACGAAGGGAGGATCAGGAACTTCTTTCATTGCCACTAATACGGCAGTTGATCTCATAAGTCAAAACAAAAAGGGAGTAGTTTTGTTTGATCTCAACTATCAGTTTGGTGATGCGGCATTGATGCTTAACTTATACCCCAAACATACTGTTTATGAGGTCATGTCCGTCATAGATCAACTGGATTCAGAAATGTTAAATAGTTTTTTAACTACTCATAGTTCTGGAGTGAAGGTTCTACCCGTTCCCATTGAACCCTCGCAGGGAGAGGCGATAAGTACAAAAGCTACGATGAAGATCATAGAGATACTCTCGCAAATCAGCGACTATACAGTAATTGATACGCCCTCGGTGTTTTCCGAGAACGTACTTTCCCTTCTTGAAAGGACGGACTATTTATGTATGGTTGCCAGTATGGATGTTCCCAGCATAAAAAACCTGAAGGTCTCTTTGCAGGTATTGGATCAGCTAAATTTTCCTCGCGAAAAGGTATTTATTATTCTTAATCGTGCAGATAGCAAAGTAGGCATTACCATAGATGAAATAGAGAAGACAATTCAAAGAAAGATAGACGTGGCTATTCCTAGCAATAGAATAGTTCCATTAACCGTTAATAGAGGTATACCAGTAGTTATAGATGCTCCGAAGTCTCCCGTTAGCAAGAATATTAGAAGATTAACAATGCTGTTAATAGCAACTAAAAGTAAACGGAAAATTCCTTCTTAAATTTTTAATAGTAAGGATAGTGGTGAACTTTGGGATTACAGGAAAGATTTCAAAAAGTTAAAGATTTTGAAAACACTCTGGATGTGAGAGTAGAAGAATCAATCTCCAGTAGGGCAAAACAAATTGATAACATCAAACGTGAGGTCCATTTACGCCTGATTGAAGAACTTTCAGACATCATTTTCAAAAAGAATGTCAATGATGCTGAGCTTAAATTAAGGGTATATAGAGAGGCTCAGAGGTTTCTGGGCGAGAATGGTACCCCTCTTACGGGTGAAGAAAAAAATATAATCATCGATGCTCTTATTGATGATGTAGTTGGTTATGGACCTATTGAGGAGTTTTTGAATGATAACGAAGTAACTGAAATCATGGTTAACAATCCTTCTACAATATACATTGAGAAGTTCGGTAAAATATATCCAACAACCAAAACTTTTTTAGATGAAGCTCATCTACTGCGAATTATTGATAAGATTGTTGGAAAGATTGGAAGAAGGGTAGATGAAGCTTCACCCTATGTTGATGCCAGGCTGCCGGATGGCTCAAGGGTAAATGTCATAATTCATCCTTTAGCTCTTAATGGACCTATTTTAACAGTGCGTAAGTTTGCAGCTGATCCGTTCACCATCGATGATCTGGTGGAGATGGGCACATGCACGCAGAAAGTGGCTGATTTTTTAGATATCTGTGTCAGGGGCAGGCTAAATATAATTTCCTCAGGTGGAACAGGTACTGGCAAAACCACGACCCTGAATGTCCTTTCTTCATTTATCCCAGACGATGAGAGGATCATTACCATAGAGGATGCTGCTGAGTTGCAACTGCATCAAAAACATGTTCTTCGATTGGAATCAAGGCCACCTAATATAGAAGGTAAGGGAGAGATTACGATCCGGGATTTGGTTAGAAATGCTCTCCGTATGAGACCGGACCGCATCATAGTTGGTGAAGTCAGAGGTGGAGAAGCACTGGATATGTTGCAGGCTATGAACACAGGTCATGATGGCAGCATTAGTACCGTTCACGCAAACGCTCCGCGTGACGTCCTCTCAAGGTTGGAGACAATGGTTCTAATGTCTGGGCTTGATCTTCCAATAAGGGCGATACGAGAACAGATTTCTTCTGCAATAAATCTGATTGTTCATTTAAACAGACTTAAAGATGGCACAAGAAGGTTTATCAGCATAACTGAGGTTCAAGGTATGGAGGGAGATATCATTACCCTGCAGGATCTTTTTCTTTTTGATTTCTCTATGGGGATTGACGAGTATGGTAGGTTCAGGGGAAGAATTAAATCGACTGGTCTTCGACCAAAATTTTTAGAGAGGCTGCATGATGTCGGTGTAGATATTTCCAATGAGATATTCCAAAAAGAGATCTAGTGAATCGATTGAGTCCATTGGTGACATACTGAATAATAAAGGGCATTGGGATGGAAGCATTAAAGCGTAATTTCCCCATTATTATAGTGGCTATCTTCCTATTTCTGGCTTTGCCTGTTTATGCTAATGCCCAGGAAGACCAGGATGTCATCATTAAGAAAATGAACATTGATGAGTATCCTCAGGTAAGTATCTATCTGAACTTCAAGGAAGGCTCGGTACTTGGCTCCCAGGATCTTGATGAAAATAATTTTACCGTGCTGGAGGATGGAAAAGAGGTAAAGGATCTTTCTGTTGTAAAAGTGGCGAAGATCACTGAACCAATTGGTGTGGTTTTGGTGCTTGATACAAGTGGAAGCATGAAGGGACAGCCAATCTTGGATGCTCAGGCTGCTGCATCTCTTTTTTTGGATGAGATGAGGAGTATCGATGAATTTGCAGTGGTTGGTTTCGCCGATCAGGTTACTGTCTATTCAACTTTTACTTCGAATCGACAACAACTCAAAGATTCCATTGCTCAGACAACTGCAAAAGGTGAGACATCTTTATTTGATGGCATTATTGTGGCACTAGAGCAGTTCAAGGACAGGGAAAACATTAAGCACAGATATCTAATCGTACTTTCTGATGGTATGGATACAGTCAGTAAGCTGACAGTTCAAGATGCCATCACAAAAGCTCAGAATGAGAAAGTTATAGTATATTCTGTTGCCTTAATGTCTTACGATTTCAACCCAACTGATATTAATAACATATCAAAGAGCACTGGCGGCGAAATGTTGGTAGCAGCTAACTCTGGAGAGCTGAAAGAACTCTATCGTGCAATATCGAGAAAGATAAGGAATCAATACAAGATATCATATACCAGTCTCTGGCCAAATACAGAGACAATTGATGTAAGCATAGCGGTGGGGAAATCCGGAATAGAAAGCTTGGCAAAAACGAGTTATAAGAATCCCTTTTATGCTCCTCCTCCCACCAAGATAGTAATGAGCCCGCAGAGGCCTTTCTATTTGGCTATTTTTGATAAGTGGTGGATGAAATTAATTTTATATGCTGCTTTTTTTTCAAGCATTACGCTGTTCTTATATGCGTTTACCCTGCTTATTTTCCCGCCCAGGCGAATACTGAAACAGAGAACAGAATTCTACGGATATAAGCCCGCAATTAGGAATCTAGAAGATGAAATTAGGGAGAAAAAGGGCAAAGTAGGATTCTTTGATCGCATAGTTATACTTGTCTCAAGACTTGCTGCAAAGAGAGGTTTTGTTGAGCTATTTGAACTAAGGCTGGAGAGAGCTGGGATGAGCATCCGCGGCTCGGAGTTCATGTCTTTACACCTTATCGCTGTAATTATTTCCAGTTTGGGAGTTTACCTTTTGGCAAGAAACCTTCTTATCTCTTTAGTGGTTACATTATTAGTAGTTTTGAGTCCATTTATATTACTGAATTTAAGAACATCAATAAGGTTAAGAAAGTTCCACGACCAGTTACCCGATACTCTACAGTTGATCAGCGGCTCCTTAAAAGCCGGATATAGCTTTAATCAAGCGTTAAGCATGGTTGTAGAAGAAACTGGACCTCCTATATCTGATGAGTTCAGAAGGGTACTGAGCGAGATAAGGATGGGGTTGCCCGAAAGAGATGCTTTGGAGAATATGGCGAGGAGGATGGACAGCGAGCATTTTAACTGGACGATCATGTCCATCAATATTCAGAGGGAAGTTGGAGGAAACCTGGCTG
>JAMDDV010000042.1 GCA_023488455.1 Actinomycetota bacterium
AATACCACAGCTGATGTCGGTGACATGGTGACCCTAGCTCTTGACATAGACCGTATCCACATATTTGATCCAACAACTGAAGTGACGTATTACTAGAAATAGCGGGAGATAAAACTAAAAAGGCGGCTGTGGCCGCCTTTTTATCCTTCTCTCAAAACAAAGATGTTTTAATGAGCCTTATTATTTGGAATTTGAAAATTACATTAGAGATTAAGGAG
Source organism: Actinomycetota bacterium (assembly GCA_023488455.1). Next base: position 219 of record JAMDDV010000042.1, read on the forward strand.
TAGCCAAACATGCAATCTGGAAAAAGAATATATACCGGGAATAAGGGCGTACCGCATATATCAATTGTTGGGCTGGGAGAGTCCGATACTGGCCAGGCTGGTACGACTACTGTTAATCAGATATATAGAAGCGGAAATGCGATAATCAATAGCATATTTGAGAAGGGTCAAAACCATCAGAAGAAGTTGGTCTTCTATCCTGATGATAAATCCATCCTTTTTTCAGATGATATTACCGAGTTGGAAAAAGATAAAGATTCAAGGATAGTCATTATCATCAATATGGATGTCGATGAAGCATGTGAAGCGATAATCAGGGCAATTTCGCTTGGCAAGAACATAATTAACCTGAACTCCGAGGTTGAGATACTATTTGGCATCGAATTCCAGAGGATCGCTGCTGATGCTGGCGTCATCTATACCTTTGGAGCAGGGGATGAGCCACAAACCGCTCTTGAGCTGGTTTCATTTGCAAGACAACTTGGTTTTCAGGTAGTTGCTGCTGGAAAGGGAAAGAACAACCCACTTAATAGAGACTGCGTTCCATCTGACTTCATAGATGCGATGAAGAAGACCGGTGTATCAGAGAAAGCCTATTGCTCATTTGTTGATGGCACCAAGACGATGATAGAAATGGCCCTCCTTGCAAACATGGCAGGGTTAACAATCGATGAGCCCGGCATGCATGGGCCGAGGTGCGATAAGAGCCAGATGACGGAAATATTCAGACTGCAGAGTGAAGGCGGAATATTAAACCATGTGGGTGTGGTGGATTACACAATCGGTGACCTGGCACCTGGGGTATTCGTCATCATAAGAAGCGATGATGAGGCAGTCATAAAAGACCTGGACTACTTGAAGGTTGGAGGCGGTCCAACATTTCTGCTCTACAGGCCGTTTCATCTTGGGATAATGGAGACGATGAAGTGCGTATTTCACGTGAATGATTTTAACGAGCCACTGATTAAATATCCGGGAAGTAGAAATGTCAACGTTGCAGCAATAGCCAAGCAAGGTATTAGTGCAGGAACTCACTTTCAGGGCATCGGCACTGAGCTGTTTTACGGACATGCTGTAGTAGATGAAGAGATGAATAAAGGGAAATATGTCCCAATAGCGCTTCTAAACAGAGCAGCTGCCTCTATGGATATCTCGGCAGGAGAAATCATAAAGCGCTCCGACATCAAACTGGACGAGAACTCCCTTACCTGCAAGCTCTGGAATTTTTTTGAGAGTGCAGATGAAAAACAAGGGACTTACTCAATAAAAAGCATTAAGTCGACAATCTTTTGAATTCTAGATGTTCTGAGCGAAAGTCATGAATTTTACTGTGTTATAATTGTGCAATTAGTCGGAGGGTCGTGAGTTATGAAAAATCAGGCAATAAGCAATAAATTGCCTATTCATCCTTATGTAACGAGGAAAAAAGAGATATGCAATGGGAGCCCTATTATTGAAGGTACCAGGGGTCAGGGTTATTGATATTGCTATTGAGTACGATAAATTAGGATACTCTCCAGACCAGATTGCTGATGCTCATCCTCGTTTAGATCTTTACCAAATTCATGATGCTCTTTCTTACTACTATGAACATCAGACAGAGCTGGATGCAGAGATAGTTAGCCGAAGAAGAAACTTGGAAGAGTTAAGAGTGAATTTGTTCCAAAAACAAATTTTCTTAATTTATGAAAACAATAAGAATTTCGATATAATATTTCTAACCATTTAAAAGTATCAAAAAATAGAAAAATTACATAAGTAATAGTGAAAAACTATAAGGAGAATTATAATGAATAAAAAAATAACAATGGTTTATTGGAAAAGTGAAAAATTTTGGTTGGGTAAATTATTGGAACATCCAGAGATTATGAGTCAAGGTGAAACCATTGAAGAACTTGAAGAAAACATAAAAGATGCATACAAAATGATGTTAATGGATGATGTGCCATCAGATTACCGATTAAAAGAAATCTCTGTATGAGACGTACTGAATTATTAAAACAACTAAGGAAAGCAGGTTGTATGTTGCTAAGACGAGGATCAAGACACGATATTTATATAAACCCCAAAACAGGTCAAAAGCAACCCATTCCAAGACATTCAGAAATTGATAACTCTCTTGTAAATCACATTAAAAAGTATCTTGGCCTTATTAAATAAAATGTAAATCAATCCTGTCCGGGATGGCTACTTTTAGCAAAGCTTTTCCCCCGATGACAGATGACAATAAAAGTCCACTGGATACTGTGTTTAGTAAATTAAAAAATCTGGTTTTTATATTGAATGGCTACTATTGCACAAAAGCCACTGCTCGAACAGGCGAGGCATCCAGACCTGTAATGTTAAGCGGTAAGGCCATGAAATAAAACCTCTCGACTGTGATCTTATCCAGGTTGTTTAAGTCTTCAATTAGCGGTATGTTTCTTTTAAACAGTTCAACATGATTTCTCTGATCCGTACTTTTTTTATTCTCTATCCCAGAGCAATCTATGCCAAGACATTTCAAATTGACTAAATTCACTGCTAAGCCTTTCTTAATGTTTTTAGTTAGATATATCCTCTTTTTTTAAACTCTTCTTTTAATAGGTCATATTTTGCTTCATATCGATTAGTTTCGTCTTCTTTGGGAATGAACTCCTTTTCTATTGATACCATCGATCTTGCTGCTTCTGTAACGTTCTTGAAGCAGGTCTTAGAGGCGGCGATGATGGTGCTGCCCATGCATGTTTCTTCCTCAATGGGCTTTATAACCTTTTTCCCCAGCATATCTGCTCGAACCTGATTCCATAGCGTGCTCTTACTGCCACCACCTGTTACGTAAATATTATCTCCTATCTCTGCCCCCAAGTTTTTAAGCATTTCATATGAGAACCGTTCCAAAAGTGCTATTCCTTCTAAATGTCCAAGATAATAATCGAGTTCACCTTTGGGTTCACCGATGGTGAATCCTTCTGCATCAATATTATTGAATGGAAATCTCTCTCCCTTTTTAAGTAGTGGATACATGATGATAGATGACCCTTCTAGTTTTGAGCACTGATCATCTAGCTGGGCAAGATCTCTGCCCAGGAAGTGTAGAGCTAGTGCCTCTCCACCGGTGCTTGAGGCACCTCCTGGCATCCAATAACCTTGAGGATGGAGGTGAGAATAGATGCGTCCCATATCGTCCTTAATCAAATTCTTTGTAACTCCCTTAACTGCGAAAGTCGTACCTATGGTAGAGTTCCAATCTCCCGGTTCAATTGCTCCTGATGCAATCATCGAGGCGCATGCGTCGGTCATTCCAGCTGTGACCATTGTTTCAGACTTGAAACCGAACTCCTTTCGCATCTCAAGCGAAACGGGGGCAATTACGTCACCAGGTCTTAGCACAATCGGAAGCTTATTTAGATCAAGTCCCAGATCCTTCTCTATGAAAGCTGGCCACCCGTAATCTATTAGATCAAAGGCAGTTTTTAGTGCATTTGAATGATCGCTTACATCGTATTTATTGGTGAGCTTTGCGGAGATATAATCAGCCTGATGAAGAATAAAACGGGTATTACTGTAGATATGTTCTTCGTTTTCCTTTACCCACAGTATCTTTGATATAGCAAAGGATGGTTGAATTTGATAACCCAACTTTTCAGTAAAATCACCCGCAACTTCATTTATTCTTTGTGATTGATCATGCGATCTAATATCCTTATACATTATCGCGTTTCGAAGTGGGTTAAGGCTGTCATCGAGAAAAACCACCGTTCCAGATGTGCCATCAATGCTTACGGCATCTATTTGTGTGGGATTGTGGCCCCTTAGCTTGAAATCTGTGAGCAATTTATTAATGCATAGTTTAGTGGTCGTCCACCACAGTGTGGGGTCTTGTTCAAACCAATAGGTCTTTGGCATCAGGTTAATATCTTGGGGAAAGTTTACAAAAACGTGAGCAGATACCCTTCCTCTCTCATCAGAGATGATCGAACGAACCCCGCCGGTCCCAATGTCTATTCCACAGAAAAACATGCTATCCCCTTAGCTCCTTATCTATCTCAATATCAAGTAGTGTGTATTAACTTTTTGTACTATGCAAGGGTTCAGTCCAAAATTTTATGCAGATGCTATCATATCGGAAGGTGAGTGTCATAGCCGAGATACCACATATAGGCTAAATTAGCTGAGATGCTAAAGATCTTTACGTTGGCTTAATAACAATAAAAGTCATGAAGATGTGGGTATATTTAACTTTTATATTTGATTAATGTTAAAATTTTTAACCAAAAATTATTGGCGAAAGAATGTTCTAAAGAGAGAGGATAGATGGCAGTAAAGAATTATCTGATATTTGATTTTGGCGCAAGTAACGGCAGAGGACTTCTGGCCAGATATGATGGAAGCAGGTTTACCCTTCATGAGGTGCACCGATTTGAGAACAGGCCAGTTTATGCAGCCGGGACGCTTTATTGGGATTTCTTGCGTCTTTATTCAGAGCTGAAACTTGGGATACTTGCAAGCGTAAAGGAAGCTAGGAATATATCCAGTATTGGCATTGACACCTGGGGTGTCGACTTTGGGTTATTTGATAGAAACGGCAGTATGATCGGGAATACCGTGTCTTATCGAGATGATAGGACCAACGGCATCCCCGAGAAAATATATGAGATAGTACCCAAAGAAGAAGTTTTTATATCGACGGGCTACCAGCTTCTTCCAATTACCTCCCTTTATCAAATTTATGCTTTGAAACTAAAAAATTCTCCTGTGCTGGAAGTTGCAGAGCATTTTTTAATGCTTCCAGATATATTCAACTATTATCTGACTGGAGTTATGGTAAATGAATTTGCGAATGCCACGACTTCAATTATGTGCAGTGTAGCAAGAAGGGATTGGGCTTGGGGACTGTTGGAAAAGTTAGGTATTCCCACCAAAATTTTTGGGGAAATCGTAATGCCAGGAACGATTGTTGGGAAAGTTCAAAAGAACGTAAGAGATGAGCTTGGTGTTGAACCAATACTTGTTATTGAGCCTGCGACTCACGATACTTCGTCTGCTGTCTCTGGCATACTGCTTAAGGATAAAAGCAGAAAGTGGGCGTTTATAAGCATCGGCACATGGGGGATAATGGGAATAGAAACCAGGGCACCAAACCTCACGATTGAGGCCCTTGAATCAGGTTTTGCCAACGAAGGTGGGGTTGAGGGCTATTATCACTTCTTAAAAAATGTAAACGGGCTCTGGATAATCCAGGAGTGCAGGAAGAATTGGATTAAAGATCTTGGTCAGAATGTTTCATGGGATGATATTGTAGAACAGGCTTCAAAGGCGAAGATATTTAAATCGTTCTTAAATGTTGATGAACCGAGCTTAATACAGACACAACTGGATATGCCAGGACAGATTGCAAATCATCTTAAGAGCAAGAATCAGATGGTCCCAGAGGGGATCGGTGAGATTGCAAGAACGGTATACGAGGGGCTTGCACTGCGCTTCAGGTATAATCTTGACATTCTTGAGAAGCTCATCGGGTATAAGATAGAATTGATTCACATGGTCGGCGGCGGAACTCAGAACAAGCTGCTATGTCAATTCACTGCCAACGCGACTGGTGTTGAGGTAATTGTGGGTCCTACCGAAACTACTGCAATTGGCAATCTCCTGATGCAATTAAAGGCGACCGACGAGATAAAGAACCTTGATGATGGTAGGCAGATCGCGATAAATTCATCAGACTTGGGTTATTATGAGCCTTGCGATGTTGGAGTCTGGGATGAGGCTTACAGTAGATATCTTGGAGCAATTTGAAATAGCATAACAGCAGACCTCATACGAAATGGAGATGGCAGAGGGGTAAATGGAGCTGTATATTGTTAAAAAGAGTGGGATTTTCATAAGAAGGAGAGTGCGATGAAATTAAATGTTGATGCACATCTATGGTGTCTTGGAACATATGCAGAGAGATACGTTCCTGGCGGATATTTTGAACCTTTCACAACTGAGGAGCAGTTAAGATATATATCGGAAATAAAGGGTCTTGATGGACTTTTTGTCTTCTATCCAGGTCCGGAATCTGATAACCCAAAAAAATTGCTTAAAACTCTTGCAGATCTTGGTTTGCGTCCTTCAAACGTTGCTGTGGAGTGCTGGGGGGGCAGGAAATGGAAGCACGGGGCATTCAGCACTTCAGATGTGAAGATCAGGAAGGAAGTGGTGCAGCTTTTCAAGGGAGGTGTAGATTTCGCCAGGGAGATAAAGGCCGACAGTTTACTGCTGTGGCCTGCACATGATGGTTTTGATTACCCGTTCCAGAACAACTATGTTGATGGATGGAACTACATGGTGGAGACGGTGCGCGAGATCGGCGAGTATGCCAGGGATTTTAAGATAGCGGTGGAGTATAAAAGCAAGGACCCCAGGCAGAAGGTTTACATAAATACCATCGGCAAGCTCATGATGTTCTTAAACGATGTTGGGCTTGATAACGTTGGCGGCGCATTTGATGTGGGTCACTCGCTCATGGCCCAGGAGAGCCTAGCGGAATCGCTTGCGCTGATGGCAGCTAAGAAAAAGCTATATCAGATTCACCTTAACGAGAATTATAAGGATGCTGACCCCGACATGATTTTTGGAACTATTAATTTCTGGGAGATACTTGAGATGTTCTACTACCTGAACAAGACAGATTTCGAGGGGTGGTGCTCGATTGATGTAATAGCACCGCGGGATGACAGGGTGAAGATGCTCCAGCTTGGCGTTAACCTGATTCATGATTTCAAAAAGCTCTCAGACAAACTCATGAAGCATGAGGATGAGATTGACAGAAATCTCAAAAAGCATGTTTTTGTGGATAACATGGATCTAATAAGGAAGATCGTATTCAGCTAAGTATGTATTTTTAACTGATTACAATCGTTTTTTTTGGTAGAAAGGGAGTTTTACCATGAACTCAACTGATCGAGTGCTTACTGTGCTTCAGCGAAAGGTGCCAGACAGAGTTCCTACTTTTGAATGGGCGATCGATTCGGGTGTCATAAATGCCATTATCCCCGGTGCAGATTTTTGTGACCTTATTGAGAAGATGGATCTCGATGCCGTGCCAGTAAGACCTGACTACAAGAAGGAGATGGTAGATAGTGATACCTATAGGGAGGAGACCGGGCTTCTGAAAAAGAAGATGACGGAGGATTACCTGGTTTCCGTAAACCAGGTAATAAAAGACGAGAAAGACCTCGCGCGGTTTGAGTTCCCCGACCCGAATGTTCCACATCGTTTCAATACCATGAAAAAGGTCATAGATCGGTTTAAGGGCAAAAAGGCAATAATTGCCTGGTTGCGTGATGGGTTTGCCGAGGTTCGGGATCTGCACGGCTTTGAGGAGACGCTCGTTGATTTTTATGATAGGCCAGATCTCATAAGGGGCATAATAGAGAAGGCGGTTGATTATTACACCGAACTTGCCAGGATAGCAAGGAAGTTAGGTGCTGAGGTAGCCTCTACAGGTGATGACATTGCAGGGAAGAACGGTCTTTTCATGTCCCCTCACCATTTCAGGGATGTAATCTATCCAGCCATGAAGAGGCTTTATAAGAATTTCCATGACCTTGGATTCTACGTTATAAAGCATACCGATGGCGACCTAATGCCGATCATAGAGGACCTCATTGATACAGGACTTGATTGCCTTGACCCGATTGATCCTTCCGCGGGAATGGATATCGCCCTGATAAAGCGCAAATACGGCGATCGAATATGCATTAAGGGCAATGTTGACTGCGCGGGCTCGCTTGTTTATGGCAAACCGAAGGATGTCGAGGAGGAGACGAAAAAGTGTATTGAAATTGCTGGTAAGAATGGGGGCTACATCTGCTCATCCAGCAATTCAATACATTCGAGCGTGGTGCCCGAGAACTATGTCACTATGCTTAATGCGATAAAGGAATACGGCATATATTAATAATCTTGACGTGAACATGAAGCGGTTGTCCTTGCCAATGAGATCGTAAATACGTTCTTCTATAATATCGAGTAGTTTATTACGACGAAATAGTAATTAGGGTTAGGGGAGAAATGAAAATGAAGACATTGGAATTAAATGCAAACAACTTCAAAGAATTCGGGAATATCATTGAAGTTGACGACAAGTTTTGTTTAGCAAGCATGGATAACTTTAAGTATTACCTTATTGACTCGATGAAGTCAGATTGCGAGGTCACAATCGGTTTGCTTGAGGCTTTTAAGAAGGTTGAAGGAATCAAACAACTTGAAAGACATCATCTTACAGAAGAAGTAATATTGCCAATAAAAGGTAAAGCCCTGCTTCATTTAGCAGGTCCTGATAAGTCATCGCTTGCCATGGATGACATCCTGACCTTTGAGATTGAACCGGGTACAGGTGTCAAATTATATAAAGATGTCTGGCATGCAATACCGGTAATAGAATCTGAGGAGCTATTTCTGTGCCTTATTCTGAAGACGAAGACATCCGAAGAGGATTTATATTTTACTGAGCCCCATTAATATTTTGTCTGAATATTCCATATGATTTGAGCTGATTTTAAATCTCATTTTACACGTGTCCTTGACAAATCCAGGAATGCTTAATATCTTCTTTACCAATTAAATTACTTTGGAGGAATAGGGATGAAGCAAGCCTATGTACCTGAGCCGTTTAAGATCATTTATCAAGACGTTGAAAAGCCGGTGATTGAGCCAGGCAAAGTTATTGTAAAAGTAGCGAGAATTGGAATATGCGGCTCGGATGTCCATGTTTTCAAGGGGAAGCATCCGCTTGTAAAGTTTCCTCTTGTTCAGGGTCATGAATTTAGCGGTTACATTGAGGAGATTGGTGAGGGTGTTACCGGGTTGGGGAAAGGAGATTTGGTCACTATTGAACCGGCTATAGGATGTGGCAGTTGTATAAAATGCAAGGAAGGCTTGTTTGCCCAATGCGATAGCTTAAGCTTTGTCGGAGGCGACCTCCAGGGTGGGGGGAGTGAATATTTCAAAATTGATGCGAAGTACGTAGTAAAGATGCCTGCCGGTGTAAGTCCGGATGATGCTGCTATGGTTGAACCTTTGGCTGTTGCGGTTCACTCAGTTAAAAAGGTACCTAACATCAAAGGTGAAAACATTTTGATTGTTGGAGGGGGAACCATAGGTATTTTAACAGCTCAAATCGCAAAGGTGTTTGAAGCAAAAAAAATCATAGTATCCGATGTAATTCCTGCAAGGAATGAAATTGCAGCGAAATGCGGGTTAGTAAGCATTAACCCAACAAAATTAGATTCATTTGAAAAGGAATTGAAAAGGCTTCTTTCGGGGGAATACCTGACTGTTGCTTTTGAATGCGTAGGTAATGAGATGGCGTTGAATACATGCATAAGGTTGGTTTCAAGAGGAGGGTATGTAATATTAATCGGTGTCTACGAGAATGCTGTTAATTCTGAAATGATCCTGGTACAGGATAAAGAGCTTAATTTAATCGGTTCGTTAATGTATACATGGCCTGATTATTTACAGGCGGTAGAATTAATTGCAAAAAATAAGGTTAATTTGAAGATACTGCAGACTCATCATTTTAAGTTTGATAAGTGGATAGACGGTTATAGGATAATTACGGAGAAACCGGATAAGGCTCTGAAAGTCTTGATTGATGTGGATTGACATGGTTCATATGGATTAATGGAGTAATGGTTGTTTGATAAATTAGCTTTACATTATAGAAAGTTGATGTTAACATCTATGATTAATATTACACGAGTAGCTGCATGTGTAGTGATTTTCGTTGGGAGGTTTGGGGAATGAGCGAGAACCAGAAAAAGTTTAGAATGGGTATCATTGGGGCAGGAATTTTCGCAGAAGCCAATCATTATCCATCTCTATCATTGCACTTTTTCGATGGTGTGGAAAGAGCTGCTGTTTGCGATTTAGACAAAGAGCGAGCAGATAGAATAGCTGAAAAATACGGATGGAAAAAGACATATGATGATTTAAAAAAAATGGTAGAGAGCGAATATATTGATGGTGTTATTGTTTGCGTTGGAGCAAAGGCAAGTGTTGATGTGACCACTCAAGTACTTGAGAATGGGCTGCCAGTTTTTCTAGAGAAACCATCATCAATTGATCTTGAGGGTACTTTAAAGATTGCGGAAGTTGCAAAAAGGAAAAATTTGATTGTTCAGGTTGGGCATCAAAAAAGACATGGTCTGGCTTACAGGCGAGCGATGGAAATTGTAAAAGACAGGGAGAAGTTTGGGAATATAATCCAGATAGAAAGCAAGATGCACGGTTTTCCGATATTTCCGACATTTTACACATGTATGCTTGAGTGGCAGTGCCACAATCTTGATATAGTAAGAGCATTTGCCGGTGATATAAAGGAGATAGAAGCCAAGTCATTTAAAACAGGCAAAAAAACCGGTGCATTAACTGCAATGGTCAGGTTCGATAGCGGTGCACTGGGGATTTTTGGGTGGGGGACTTATGGAGGTCCGGGGCAATTTTCAGAGAGAATTGAGATACTAGGGGATAAAGGAAGAGGGGTTATCATCACAAATGCAAGGGAAGTCACTTTTTATGATGAGGATGTCGGGGAAGTCTGGACATCTGACTGGAATCCGATTAGTAAAAATCAAAGTCACGTTTTCAATGGTTACGTAGGAGAACTTCTACATTTTTTTGAATGTGTAAAAAATGGGAGGCAACCTGAACCATCAATACATGACGAGGTGAAAACAATGTCTTATCTGATTGAGATTGCGAATAAGGCTGACATACCGATTGAATGGGGGTTTATATCGAGTGCACTATAGATTAATTATTGTTTCAATCGTTCTAACTATTTTGTATTGAATACCAGGAAATAATTTATTTTTAAAGAGGATATATAAATGCAAAAAAAGGCAGATCATGATGTGAAATCGCTGATATATGAACTTGGGAAAATTGTTGGAGCTCAGAATGTAGTTATGGATCAGTCTGAGATGGATTGTCAAACGGTAGATGTTTGGTGGATTACGCGTTATTTTATGTTTCGAGGCAATGATTTACCAAAACCTCTCGCAATAGTCTTTCCTGAGAATACAGAACAGATCGTAGCACTGGTAAAATTCTGCAACATTCGTAAGATACCTATAATCCCGAGAGGAGGAGGCGCCGGAGATTCCGGAGGCTCCGTGGCACTTAAGGGTGGAATCACAGTTGATACCAAAAAAATGGATAAAGTCCTGAAAATTAACGAAAAATCCTTAACTGTGTGCGTTCAGCCAGGTATTTTGCAGAAGCATCTGGAAGAATATTTAAATCGGCGTGGATATACTATGAATCATTTCCCAGCCTCTTTTCATACCTCCACATTGGGCGGATTCGTCAGTACAAATGGTACCGGTATTCTTTCATCAAAATATGGAAAACTAATAGATATGGTACATCAACTTGAAGTTGTTCTACCTGATGGAAAAGTATTCAGGAGTCTGCCAGTAAATCATCATTCAGCCGGACCTGATTTCTCGAAGTTATTTATAGGAGCTGAGGGAACGCTTGGGATTATCACTGAGATTTTGTGCAAAATCTATTCTTTGCCCGAAAAGAGAACGTTTTTATCCTTTCTTTTACCAAATCTTGGTGATGGCATTGAGGTGGGAAGAAAGATAATGATAAGTGGACTCATGCCAAGCATAATGAGATTTTACGACGAAAGAGACACAATTCATATTCTCAAAGTTCAATATGATATGGAAGGCGAGGGTTGTTTCTTAATGGTTGGGTTTGATGGATTAAAAGAAGTTGTTGACGTTCAGACCAGGCTTGCTCATGAAATTATTTCTGGGACTAAGAGTACAGAACTTGGGGATAAGCAGGCATGGTCCTGGTGGAATAACCGACTTAAATCATATTATCCTCCGCTTGATTATGTCTGTGAACCGTGGATGACAGCGGTTACCGATACGATTGCGCCATATGAGGATATTGAAAATGTGTATTGGGCAATGAAATCAGCAGTGGAGGATGGATTCAAGGAATATGGGGCGTTGTTTCATGCTCATTTTTCCCATTGGTATGATTGGGGGACAAGTGTTTATCCATCGTTCCTGGTTAAGGATGTACCAGAGGACTATTATGAGGCAATAAGGTTGTATAAGTGTATATTGAGCGCTTGTGTAAGAGCAGCGATTAAAAATGGCGGAGTTGTAAATGAGCATCACGGCATCGGGATGCGTCTTGGCAGGTTTATGGAAGAAGGTTATGGAAAAGAAAGCTTTGAACTTATAAAAAAAATTAAGAAAGCTTTGGACCCAAATAATATAATGAACCCCGGTAAGCTCGGGTTAGAAGATATGGTAGAAAATGGTTTTTGATTCAAAGATTAAAGAGATTCTGAAAATGTGCAGATGTTGTTTTATGTGTAGGCATGCCTGTCCTGTTTTTTTGGCAACTAAAATGGATGCCAATACTCCTAGAGGCTATGCTTTGCTTATTTCAAGAATTGATGAAGGTTTATCGGAGTGGACTGAGGACATAGTTGATAAGGTATATCAGTGTTCGCAGTGCAGTCTTTGTAAAGAGCTTTGTGAATTTCATTGGGAAGAAGATATATTAATACAGGCAGGAAGAGAGGCTATTGTAAATGCTGGGAAAGCACCTGAAATAGTAAAAAATCTCGCGTCTTTATTTATTAACAGTGGGACTGCCTGTAATAAGCCCGAAGGTGAATTGGGAGTTTCGGGAAAATTCATCAAGGAAAAGCAGGCTGATGTTTTATATTTTGCAGGAGATACAGCGCTTTATGAGCAGCCTGAGATTGTCAAAGCTACTGAAGTTATACTGGATTCTATGGGTGTAAATTGGGCAATGCTTGAAAAAGAGCAGTCGACAGGAGTCGAGCTTTTTGAACTCGGATACACTAATGATGCTAAAGTGGCAGCAAGAAAGCTTGCCGATAAGATCATGAAATTAAGTCCCGGCATTATAATTACAGGTTGTGCTCATACATATAGAGCGTTTAAAAAGTTATATCCGCAATGGGGTATCAAGGCTTTGAGTGATATCCAGATTTATCATATTACCGAATATTTATACAAAAAAGTGAAAGACGGAGAATTGAGATTGACGCAGGATTCAACTCTTTCTGCGGTATCCTACCACGATCCATGTCAGTTGGGTAGGAACATGGGGATTTATGAAGCACCGAGAGAATTGATAAATGCCATAACAGGCAGATCCCCTATAGAATTATTCCACAATAGAGGTGATGCTGAATGTTGTGGCTCAGGATCAGTAATGTATTTGACGCATCCTGATATTTCAACTAAAGTGGCACAAAAAAGGATAGAAAACGCATTAGAAGAGAATGCTAAAATAGTTGTAACAGCGTGTCCTAACTGTAAAAATATCTTTACCAGGGCTAGTTGCGGTATGGATGGTGACATTAGAGTGATTGACATAGTTGAACTGATGGCTTTACGGGTTAGAGATACGATTAAGATTCATAAAGGCAATGAAGAATAGATTTTCGGATAAAAGGAATCAAAAAGTTATTAAACGTCCAACCAGCAAGGATGTCGCTAATCTGGCCGGGGTTTCAAGAGCAACGGTCTCTGCTTATATTAATGGCACTCGCTATGTTTCGCCTGAACTGAGTAAGAAAATCCAGAATGCAATAAATAGGTTGAACTATACCCCGAATGAATTAGCCAGGTCTTTGAAGATGCAAGACACTAAAACGATTGGATTAATAATTCCAGTTTTGAGCCATTTCTATACGCCTATGCTAAATAGTATTAATAAAATTGCCCAGGAACAGGACTATAGTTTTTTATTGTGTTCAAGCGAAGAGGATCCGAAGAGAGAAAAAAAGATGCTGGAAATTTTTTTATCAAAACAGATCAGCGGTATTCTCGTGGTCCCTTCATCTGAGGAAAACAGGAAGTTCATGAATCAAATTAAGGAGAATGGAACACCAATAGTTCAGGTTAATAGGAAAATTGTCGGATTGGAAACTGATCTTGTTGTTTCTAAAAATTTTAATGCGATTTACACTGCAGCAGAATATCTTCTGAAAAAAGGAAGGAAGAAGATTGCCTTACTGGGCTATGATCCAAATTCTTTTGGTGAACACGAAAAAAAGGAAGGGTATGAAGCAGCTATAAAAGATTATAAAGTTGACAACTATATCATTACCATTAAAGGGCATGATCCGTTGAAAATCTTAGAGTCGTTAAATAATTTTTTCATATCTAATGAAAATATTGATGGATTGATCTGCACAACTCAGACATGTACTACAGTTGCATTACAATTTTTAAAAGATAGATTAATTAAAATACCGCAGGATATTTCATTTATTGGCTATGACGATACGAAATTGTCAACCCTATACGATCCGCCGTTGACCGTAATATCTGAAAACACTTATGAAATGGGACAGAAAGCAGCGATGATATTACTGGATCGCATTGAAAGGAAAAACATAGGGGATACGAAGAGCATTTTCCTCGATGTCAACTTTATCATACGAGAATCTTGTTAGAAAGAAAGATGGACTTATTTGGTAGTTCAAGCAGGATTGGTTAAGTAATGAAAGATGAAGGGAGTTCTAAATGAATCCAAGAGAAAGGTTGATAACCACGTTGGATCACAAAGAACCCGATCAAGTTCCAATTGATTTAGGCAGTGTAGGTGCTACTACATTCTTGATTCCAGCCTATGATAATCTTAAAAAATATTTGGGCTTTGAAAAAGAGAATGAAATAATGAATCTTCCCTTCCAAACTGTATGTATACATGAAGAAGTCCTGCAAAAACTAGAAATTGGTTTTAGAGGTATAGAACCAGGTCCACCAAGTAGTTGGGTAGAACCTGAGTCAGATAATAATTATTTAATAGACGAATGGGGAATTACATTTCGCAGACCAGATAATGGTGTATATTATGATATGGTAAAACACCCTCTTGCTAATGCATCTACAGTTGATGATATTAATAAGTTTAAATTCCCAAATCCTATAGACCCTGGAAGATTTGATGGATTATTTAAGAAGATTCAGAATCTATACCATAAAACCGATTATGCTCTTGTTGCAGAGCCCGGGGATTCTATATTTGAAAGAGCTTGGTATTTACGTGGTCTTGAAAATATTTTTATAGATATGGCTCTTAATAAGAGTTTAATTCATGCTCTCTTGCGTAAAATAAATGATTTTAACCTGGCTAAAGTGGAAAAGTTTATTGACATTGTTGGAGATTATGTTCAGGTTTTTTTTGTTGGAGATGATCTTGCTTCACAGAATGCACCTTTAATGTCGCTTGATATGTATAGAGATTTAATAAAGCCTTACCAAAAAGAATTGTATGAATGTATTAAAAGCCGAACTAAAGCTAAATTAGCCTATCATTCTTGTGGCAGTATTGTGGAACTCATTCCAGATTTAATTGAGATTGGAGTTGAAATAATAAATCCGGTCCAGGTATCTGCTTATAGAATGGATACACGTTTTCTTAAGAAAGAGTTCGGTAAAGACATTTCTTTTTGGGGAGCTATAGATACTCAGAAAGTATTACCTTTTGGATCAGAAAAAGAATTAGAAGAGGAAGTTAAAAAAAGAATTGAGGACTTAGCACCTGGAGGAGGGTATGTTTTGGCTCCGGTTCATTCAGTGCAACCTGATGTTCGTCCAGAGAGAATTTTGCAGATGCTGGGGTATGCTAAGAAATACGGGGTTTACAATTGAGGTTCGAAGGACAGATGTGTTAAATACTTACAAGGTTCTTGAACAATAAGGAAATACAGAGTTAAGAATTCTTTGTGATTATAGGTATTCTTGGTGACATCTTTCACAATGGCTCCCCGGTATAAAAAAATGATAAGAATCTTATTTTAGTTGGAAATATTGATAAGAGAGTACTGGCAATGGGTAAACGAGAAATTGATGATGAGGTTGATACAAAGATACCTTTTCTCATATCGCATGGTGGGTATTTCCCAATGATAGATCATGCCGTACCACCCGATATTCCGTATGGGAATTGGTTATATTACCTTAATAAGTTAAAGAGTTATAAGAAGAACTAATGAAAAAGTTCTTATGAATACTGAGGTATATGCCAGATTTCTGAACAAACTTGGATTTTAAGATAAGGAGTGATTATTTTGAACGAAATCTGGACAATAGGTGAGATGTTAGTTGAAATAATGAGGCCCAAGCCGGATGTTGATTTCCATAAAACCGGTGAATTTTTAGGACCTTTTCCGAGCGGTGCTCCTGCTATATTCATTGATACAGTTGCAAGACTTAGACATTCAGCCGCAATTATAGGCGGTGTTGGGCAAGACGGTTTTGGTCGCTGCCTTCTGGATCGCCTTATATCAGATGGCGTCGATTGTGGGTACGTTCAATCTTTTCCAAACAGGTCGACAGCGGTTGCCTTCGTAACATATTTTAAGGATGGTTCCAGAAAATTTATTTATCATATTAATAATACTCCTGCTGCCATGGTAGAGGTTCCCGATGTAAGAAATATTTTTAACCCGAGATTTTTCCACATCATGGGGTGCTCACTTATGATAAATGAAAAATTCCGTTCTTCGATTTTAGAAACTGCGAAGATATTTATTGAGAAGGGAGCTAAAGTAACTTTTGACCCGAATATCAGGGTTGAACTCTTAGGCGATGGAAACATTTATGAGATTGTCGAGCCTATAATGAAGAATTGTTCAATTTTATTCCCTGGAATTGAAGAACTGAAATTATTGACAAAAGAGGATGAAATAGAAGATGGAATTGGTAGACTCTTTGAAAATGATTCTATGGAAGTGGTAGTCTTGAAAAGAGGCAAGAATGGCTGTTCTGTATATACCAGAGATGATAGGTTTGACATTGCTGCTTATTCGGTTAAGGAGGTTGATCCGACTGGGGCGGGGGATTGTTTTGATGCAGGATTTTTGTGCGGTCTTTTGGAAGGTGGGTCACTTGTTGAGTCAGGCAAAATGGCAGCAGCAGCAGGTGCATTGAATGCTGCTGCATTCGGGCCGATGGAAGGCAAGATTACTCCTAATTCAATTAGAGAATTAGTAAATGCGAATTAGGAGGAACTCAGATAAACGAAAAGTGTCCTTTTAAAGAAATTATCAGGTTCCAGAAGAAGGGCATACCCAAGGGTATCTACTCTATATGCAGCGCAAATGAATATGTTATTGAGGCTGCGATGGAGAAATCCTTAGCAGATGGTACTCACGTCCTGATTGAATCTACTTCAAATCAAGTAAATCAATTTGGTGGTTACTCAGGAATGAACCCTGAGGTTTTTAAGGATTTTGTTTTTTCTATTGGCAAAAGGGTTGGATTTCCTTTGGACAAAATTATACTCGGAGGCGATCATATGGGTCCCTATCCGTGGAGAAATGAAAAAGCGGATAGGGCTATAGAAAAAGCTTGTGAGATGGTCGGGCAATATATAAGAGCAGGCTTCATGAAAATTCATATAGATGCCAGCATGCCTTTGGTGGATGACCCTGCTGGCAGAAATCTTGATGCCCGATTGGTTGCGGAACGTGGTGCAACTTTATGTCTTGCTGCAGAAGGAGTATTTAAAGAAATCAAGGAATACAGTTCAATAGCTAGATCCCCAGTTTATGTGATTGGTACTGAAGTCCTGACTCCTGGCGGGAGACAGGAGAGTAGAGAGGAACTGAAAGTTACCGAAGTTTCTGATTTTGAGGAGATGGTTGAGTCTTACAAAAAGGTGTTTTTTAAGCATAAGTTGGAAGAAGCCTGGGAAAATGTGATTGCTTTGGTTGTGCAACCAGGAGTTGAGTTTGAAGAATATAAAATTCATGAATACAATAGTGAAAATGCAAAGGGGTTATACGATTCGCTTAAGAAATTCCCAAATCTGGTTTTCGAGGGGCATTCCACTGATTATCAAAAAAGGCCTGCATTAAAACAGATGGTGGAAGATGGAATTGCCATTTTAAAAGTAGGTCCTGCACTGACTTTTGCGGTAAGGGAAGCGCTCTTTATGCTCAACTATATTGAAAATGAAATGTTTCAGGGGAATACAGGTGTAGATTTATCACATTTTATAGATGTACTTGACAGAGCGATGATTGAAAAGCCAGAAAATTGGAAGAATCATTACCATGGGAATGAAGCTAAAATAAGATTTGATAGGAAGTACAGTCTTTTTGATAGATGTAGATACTATCTTGTAGTCCCGGAAGTACAGGATTCTATTAACCTCTTAATCAAAAATCTAAGAAGTAGAGCAATTCCGTTGTCGTTGATAAGCCAGTTCCTGCCTCTTCAGTATAAGAAGATCAGGGATGGCTCCTTAGAAAATGATCCCAGGTCATTGATAAAGGATAAAGTTGTCGATGTCCTGAACGATTTTTCATATGCAGTTACTCCTTAAACGCGGATTCTGATCCTCCTGTTTGATAAATTTCTCTTGACAGTACTTGGAAAGTAGTATAGATTATCAGTTGACATGAGTAGCTAATCGTGTAAAATTTCATTTCATACTCTTTACTCTTTTAATGGGGATGGAATTATGAAGTTACAAAATTTTCAAGCTAAAGATCTCGAAGTTAAAAAAAAGTTTATTGAATACCGCAGGAATAAAGACCTTTTGAATTCAAAGCGGCTTAGCCTGTCATGGAGCAACTGGGGCTTTGGTACGGAACCACTCGAAGTCTCAGCAGCACGTTTGGAGAAAAATAATATCCAATATATTGAACTTCATGGCAATAAATATGGCAATGACCTTGGTTATGATGCCAAAGAAACAAAGACAATACTGGATAGCAATAATATAAGAGTTGCCGGGATATGCGGGATGGTTTTTCCAGAGTCTGAGTTTGCAAGCAATAATCCGTTTGTAAGACAGATGTGTATTGATTACTTCCGAAGGAATACAGATTTATGTAATGAGGTAGGCGGCTCATATATTTTGTTTGCGCCGGGTGCTGTAGGGAGACCTAAAAAATATGACGATAACGAATTCTTCAGGGCTGCAGAGACCATAAACAAAGTTGCAGACTATTTTGTGCAAAATAAAGTGAGAGGTGCAGTAGAACCGGTCAGGCCAGAGGAAGTAAGTTTTTGCCATACGTTCGCCGAAGCGAAAAGATTGATAGATGCTATAGATCACCCAGGTGTAAAACACATAGCTGGAGATGTCTTTCACATGATTTCAGGTGAAGAACATATTGCATCAACGATCTTAGAGTATGGAGATATGATGATAAACCTTCACCTTGCCGATACTAACAGGCGTGCTTTGGGTACGGGCTCATTGGACCTGGACTTAATTTTGATGGCTTTATATATAGTTGGCTACAACAATGACAGCTGTTTTTGTTCTCCTGAACCGCTTGGGGCTGGTAGCGATCCATATTCTGTCATGTATGGAAGTCCTGATCCCAAAGTCCTGGATGAACTTGTACGACAGACTGCATCCTATTTTTATAAAAGAGAAGAAGAGATTCTGAGTGCAAGTGATTCCGAGATATCAAGTACATGATTTGTTAGTACATGTATTTGCGAATGGTAATACAGCTATCATGTGAAAGAAGATGGGTAGAGAGGGGGTGAGATTCTGAAATTAAAAGGAGTTGTTATTAGTGAGATGGTGTAAATATTTTAAAGAAAGGAGTTGTCAGGAATGAAAAAAAGACTATTGTTAGTAAGCATAACTCTAATTTTAGCAATTTCATTTGTGCTTTCTTCCTGCAAGCCTGCAGCACCGCCTGAGACAGCTGCTGAGACGGCTGCTGTAACTACTGCCGAAACTGCTGCTGAGACGGCTGCCGCTGGAGAGTGGGGCAATATCGATTGGAAGCAGTTTGCAGGGACTGAGCTAAATGTAATAGCTACTGAAATGCCTGTATCACAGGTTTACAAATCCAAGCTTAGTCAATTCGAAGAACTGACAGGTATCAAGGTAAACTACCAATTGTTTGAAGATACGGATAGAAGAAAGAAACAGATTGTGGATTTTTCTTCTGGTATGGGTGAATTCGACGTTGGTAACATTGGGCATTCCAACCGTGAGGAGTTTGCACAGCCTGGTTATCTTGAACCACTGGAAAAATATCTGGATGATCCAAAATTAACGGATAAAGAATGGTATAATTTCGCGGACTACCCTCCTGATGTTATTGCAGCAGGTTACAGCAAGGCTGGAGATCTTGTTTATATCCCATATACTGCCGAATACTACCTCATTTGGTATCTAAAGGATGTCTTTGATCAACTTGGCTTAAAAGCACCTCAAACCTGGGACGAGTACGTGCAGGTTACACAAGCACTTGATGATGCAAGAAAAGCTGGGAAAATAACCGCGTATGCGTATATTGACAGGGTATTACCTGGTGCAAGTGAGGGTGGTTGGAGCTTTACCTGTTCTGCAAGCCGTTATGGTCTGACTTTAGTAAATTTCGATACTATGACAAGCTATGTAAACACTCCAAAGGGAATTGAGTTCATGGATTGGTACACAAGCTGGGCAATTAAATATGGGCCTCCGGGATCTTCTAACTGGACATGGCCTGATATTGCACAAGCGTTTGGTCAGGGTCAACTTGCAATGGCTATTGGTGGAAATGCTTCATACAAGACGATCGAAGATCCATCTAAATCAAAAGTTGCAGGCCGTATAGGGTATGCTCATCCTGTGATGAAAGACGGCGGCAAGGATCCCCTATGGGAATGGGGATGGGGCATAAACTCAGCTTCTAAAAACAAAGAAGCAGCATGGTTGCTTGTTGAGTGGTTAACATCACCTACGTTAATGAAGGAAATAGGTCCTGAGTATGGGGTTCCTGCAAGAGCTTCAATTTACGAAGACCCAGCTTATATAGAAGCCATGCCCAGCCAGGAGTTTATCGATGCGCAGGTCTGGATGATGACGCAGGGAATTGATCCACGTCCACAGGTAATTAGTGCAAAATGGGCAGAAGCATTAGATATCGTATCTAAAGAGATGAACAACGTTGTAGCAGGCATAAAAGATGCGAAAACTGCATCTGCTGATGCAGAAGCCGCTCTCGAAAAGCTTGGATATAAATCAGCAGAATAATAAAGTAAAATATTAAGGGATTTATGTTACGATTAATGGAGGGGCCTCACCCCCTCCATTAATCTTCTTATTACTGAAAGAATATGAAAAAATTAACGATTGATAGAAAATTTGTATATTCATCGGTAATTCCTATTGCAATAATAGTAGTATTAGTAGGATTTCTGCCAATATTTTATTCTTTTAACCTTTCATTAAAAGACTTTAGCCTGATTGAAAGATCAAGTAAATATATTGGATTTGCTAATTATGTTAGGTTATTAACTGATTCAAGATATATACATGCTTTGGTATTTACGCTTACATTTGCACTAGTTGCTACCGGGATAGAATTGTTGGTTGGTTTTGTGCTGGCATATGTTCTGGCAGATAAAAGCGTTTCATCAAGATATTCTTCAGCAATGCGAACGTTGATGATGATTCCTTATATTGTCGCTCCAGTGGCTGTCTCGTATACATACAAAAGTTTGATTTATGATCCTAATTCCGGCTATCTTAATTATTTTCTTAAGCTTTTTCATCTCTCACCATTCATTATTTTTAGTGGGAGAGTGAATGCAATCATTGCTGTTCTGGTAATGGAAATCATATTAAGAACACCTTTCATCACACTAATTCTGTACGCTGGAATATCTGCTGTTCCTGATTCTATTCTTGAAGCAGCCGAGATAGATGGTGCTCGACTAATGCAGCGAATATTCAAGGTAATTATACCTTTCATTCGCCCTGTCTTAGTTGTTGCATTCATTTTTAGATACATGGATGCTATAAAAATGTTTGATGAGATTTATGTCTTAACAAAAGGAGGTCCTGGGATTACAACGGAGAACGTCTCAGTTTATGCGTCTGCTCAATCATTTGAATTCTTTCACACAGCGTATGCCGCAGCTTCTACATTTATATTTTTTGTGGTCGTTATGATAATAGTCAATATTTTACTTAAAGCTGGTAGGTTTGGAAGCGAATGAGATTAAATGGGTGATCTATTGTGCTGAAGAAAAAAGTACTTAAGATTATTAAATATACATTTTTAGCTTTGGCTGCATCTATTGGGATATTTCCGTTTCTTCTAGTATTTTTAACCTCGATAAAGACACGTGTAGATGCCATAGCGATGCCTCCAAAATGGTTTTTTGTTCCAACTTTGGAGAATTATATTGAGCAGTTATTCGATAAGGAGTTTATCAATTCAGCAAAAAATAGTTTAATAATTGCAGGAAGTGCAACTTTGATTTCCACTTTTCTTGGAATTTTTGCTGGTTACACACTTGTAAGATTTAAATTTATTGGTAGCAGGCTTTTATCGCAGTCAATTCTCTGGATAAGAATGGTACCACCTATTACATTTGTTATACCTTATTTTGTTATATGGAGTAAATTAAGGCTGGCGGATACTTATTTTGCGTTAATTGCAATGTACATAACTATAGCCTTACCTCTCATAACCTGGATGATGTACAGTTTCTTTCAGGAAATTCCCATTGAAATCGAGGAAGCAGCACTGGTTGATGGATGCAACAGATGGCAGACTTTACGATATGTTCTAATTCCTGCTGTGTTTCCAGGGATTTTTGCTGCTTCAAGTCTATCATTTATCCTTTTATGGAATGAGTTTTTATTTGCGCTTTTTATTACGGGGAGGGTCACTCGAACCTTACCAGTAGAGATTTATGCTTCAATTGGATATTACGAAATGAATTGGGCAAAACTATCAACTATTGCAGTTGTTGCTATTATTCCAGCAATTGTTTTTATCTCTCTAACTCAAAAATATATTGTACGTGGACTAACAATGGGAGCTGTAAAAGAATAGTTTTACTATTTACTATTACCAGAAATGGATACTTATCTTCTAGGGATTGACATTGGGACAAGTGGATGTAAGTTCTGCATTATTAATCATGAAGGCAAGTTAGTCACTTCTGCAAGCCATGAATATAATCCCTTAATAATCAAGCAAGGTTGGATCGAACAGGATCCAACGAGCTGGTATAAGGCTGTGATTATTACTTTAAATAAATTAGGAATTGATTTTGACCTGAAGAATATCACGGCGATTGGCATAGCTGGGCAGATGAGGGGAGTAACATTAATCGATAGTTCAGGTAATATCGTTAGAAATTCTATCCTTTGGAATGATTTAAGAAATGTTAATGAAGTTAATGAAATAAATAACAAACATTCTGATATTATCCAGAGAATAACGAAGAACCCCCTAAATACCATGTGCACACTTCCTAAAGTTTTGTGGGTGATGAAGAATGAGCCTGACAACTGGGATAGGACTTATAAAGTCATATACCCGAAGGACTATATTAACTTCAAGCTTACGGGAAATCTGCAGACCGATATGAGCGATGCTTCAGGTTCATCGTATTACGATATGCAAAAACAGGACTGGTCCGATGAAATA
Source organism: Actinomycetota bacterium (assembly GCA_023488455.1). Next base: position 23,680 of record JAMDDV010000042.1, read on the forward strand.
CTTGATTTATTTTCAATAAATAGAGAAAAGCTTCCTGATATTTATCCGTCAACAACTGTAATTGGGGAGGTCTCTAAAATTGCCTCAGATGGAACCGGAATCTCCGCAGGTGTTCCGGTGGTAGCTGGGGGGAGTGATTCCACGGTTGAATCGTTTTCAATCGGGTTGATAAATTCCAGCCAATGCAAGATAAGGCTGGGGACATCCGGGGCATTATCCACGATAATGGACAGTATTGATTTTTTGACGAATTCGAGGAACTACTGCTGGTCATACATTTTAAAAGACAGATGGATGTTGGATGCAAATACGCGATCTTGTGCTCAGGCAGTAAAATGGCTCAGGGACGTATTTTATAAAGACAGGCTAAAGAACGGTAAGACCTATGATGAAATTGATGATGAGGCTATGGAGGTGCCGGTGGGATCCGAGGGACTCTTCTTCCATCCGTATTTATTGGGAGAAGACGCACCGTATTGGGACCCCAATCTTAAGGGCGCCTTTTCCGGGATATCCTTAAATCACGGAAGGTCTCATTTTGCTAGATCAGTATATGAGGGAACAGCATTTGCGCTAAAGGATGCGATGTCTATATTTGGAGACCTTGCAAATGGATTTGAGGAGAACATATTTATAGGTGGGGGCGTAAAAAGTAAATGTTGGCTATCTACAGTGACAGATGTTTTAGGAATAGACGGTAGAGTTGCTGCCAGTGCAGATGCGGCATACGGGGCTTCAATGTTAGCAGGTGTGGGGATTGGAGTTTTTAATGATGCGGAAGAGGCAATACGTGTATGCAGTAAAACAGAAAAATATGTCAAATATAACAGAGAGAATCACAAAGCTTATCAGAAGCTTTTTTATGAATATAAAGAGATAAAGGAAGCTCGCGATAAGCTGGAGGAATAACGGAAAATCAAGTCGCTGCGCAAGATGATTGCTGGCTTCGTTTGAAAATTGGACTATGAATTAATCTGGCTGAGTATATGCCAGTAGGCTCCTCTATATCCCTTTTTTAGTGCCTCTGTCAGCACAAGGTTTTGATTGTAGTTATAGCTCTTTCTGCTTGGTGATCTTGACATGAACATGAAGCGGTTGTCCTCACCGATGAGACTGTAAATATGTTCTTCTACATCTGGTCCCAGCTTCGATGACAGATAGAAGACAGGTTCAAGCAGTTGATGATTGCCTTCTATCTTTCCATGAATGTTGGGATTTTCTGGTGAGAAACCTTCCTCATATACCATCTCTGCAAAAACTGTGCCTGGATATATCCTGATTCCCATATTAACTCCGACTGCGGTTACGGGAAGTAATTTGATAAGTTTTATGGTTTCCCCAATAGTCTCCCAGCTCTCATTAGGGCCACCGAGGAGCAGATCGAACATGCATGCGATCCCAACTTCATGACAGGCTTCCGCAGCGTTGATGATATCTGCAGAACCAAAGTCCTTGCCCAGAGTTTCGAGCATTTTCGGGCTGGCACTGTCAACACCGAAATTTATACCGCTGCAGCCGGCGCTTTTCATCAACCTGGCGAGCTCGAGCGTAAAAGGCTTAGGGGTGGCATAGGTGTACCACTTAATTTTTTCACTAAGACCCAGGCGGATCAGTTCATGGCAAAATTCAGTTGCCTGTTCCTCATCGATGTTAAATTCGGAGTCGCATAGATGAAAACAGTAGATATTCTGTTCAAGCAGTTGCTGCACCTCTGCTACTACATCGGAGTTGTTTCTGGTGCGAATCTTTTTGCCCTTGGCAAGCGGATCAGCGCAATATATACAATTCCTGTTACATCCTCTCTTGGTCTCGATGCCAGCCTGCCCTCCCTCGGTAAAATATCGCAGATTATCCACAAATCCTCGCGCGCCTATAATTGAGTCGTTATCGAAGCTGGGATAGACAGGCTCGTTCATCACCAGTTTGGAACCCTGCCAGAATAACAACCCTTTTGTCTTGCTGTAATCTGAACAATCACAGATGGAATTTACAAGCTCAAGCATTATTGACTCGCCATCTCCAGCTATGCCAAAGTCGACATTGCAATATCTAAATACCTCTTTTGGCATGATTGAGAAACCGCATCCCCCAAGCACGACAGGTGTTTTGGTCAACTTCTTGATTGAACTCACAATCTCTTTTGACTGTGCAAGTACGAAGTCTCTTGTGGCAAAGCAGCTATCATCTGTATTGCGAATCGATATCCCAATTATGGAGTAGCTGTTCTGATTGAGTGTACCAGTAACTGCCTTAAGTAGATCATCCTCCCAGGTGAGGTCAAGAAGGTCAACTTCTACCCCGTGCTTTTTGAGGAATGACCCCACGTATTCAAGCCCAAGCGGGGCAACTGGTGGTTTCATTTGATTTGGATTGATAAGCAAAACTTTTGGCTTCATTCAACCGCTCATTATATCCAGAGAATTGAAATAGCTGATTCGATCTTGTGTAGTTCCGGGTCTCCAGTAATAATAGTAGCTTTTTTCTGCAGTGCAAGTGCAGCTGCAAAGGAATCGGCATACGAGATACTATTTGTTGCCTTTATTTTTGCTGCTTCAATGGTGATACCTCTTTCAATTCCTGTTACTTCAATTGGGAGTTCATCTATTACGAATATAATTCTTTCAGCAGCTTCATTTCCTCTTTCTCTTTGAATTATGTAATATATTTCTCCAAGGTTAATTAAAGATAAAAAAAGCTCTGCTTTATTATTTTTAGCCAGAATGAGTATTTCCTCCACCTTGTTGGCACCGCTGTTATCTTCAAAATATGCGATCAGAGCAAAGCTATCTAAAACGTATGATTTAACTATTTTCTTTTCTTGTTCAATCTTTTTTGAATAACTCGTAATTATTGTAGAAGCCATTTTCTTCTTTGTTTAGTTCAACTTTTCTTTCGCGCAATAATGCCTCAGTCAACGATGTTGATCCCTTTAGAATTCCTCTAGCTTCTTTGACGGGGTCTTTCATGAGTGGGAAAATCAATATTTTCCCATTGCCATCAGTAATAATAACTTCAGATCCTGGTAAGATATTGTATTTTTTTCTCAGCTCTGAAGGTATAACTATTTGTCCTTTAACGGATGTTCTTGCTCTACTCATGTATAACTTTTTATCACTATGTTTAACATTTTGTCATTTAGTATAACGATTGTTTATCTGGTGTCAATGATTTGATATATAATTCTTTTAGTAAAAATTCTTATTTGGTTAGGAGGAGGATGAAATGCTCTATCATCATATCAGGAATTACGGGTGCCGCATCTCAACAGACTATTTTTACAGGGACATGAGAGTAGCAGTTCTTGAAAACCAGCTCTTGAGGATTTCTGTTCTAATTGATAAGGGAACTGATATCTTTGAGTTCCAGTATAAGCCAAAGGGCATGGATTTCATGTGGCTTTCACCCTGGGGGATAAATTCACCGTCAAAGTTCGTACCATCTGTTAACTCCAGGTATGGGAACTTCATGGATTTTTACGAGGGCGGGTGGCAGGAGATATTACCCAATTTTGGATATGGTGGGGTATTCAAGGGGGCTGAAGAAGGGTTACATGGGGAAGTTAGTTTGATACCGTGGGATTTCGAGATATTAGAGGATACACCTTCGGCTGTTTCAATTAAGTTTAAGGTGAGAACGTACAGGACTCCTTTCTACCTGGAGAAGACCCTCGCGCTTAAATCGGATGACCCAAGACTTTATATCACTGAAAAGCTGAAGAATGAAGGATATCAGGACATCGACCTGATGTGGACGCATCATCCCACCTATGGGGGAGAATTTCTTGGCGAGAATGTTGTTATAGATGTTCCTAAATGTGCTGTCAAATTTGTGTTGACTCCTGAGGTCGAGAAAAGTGAAATGGATGATGGGTATGGAGACAAGACGATCAGTTGGCCAAGGTTTGCAGGATACAGTGGCAAAGAAATGGACTTCAGCAGATTCCCAACTTCTGATATCGATGACTTAAGCACTGATGAAATATGTATCGGTGATCTTGATGATGGGTGGTACGCAGTAACAAATCTTGATAAAAATGTAGGGATCGGCCTGAGCTGGGATAAAGGTGTTTTTCCGTATGTGTGGATATGGAGGATGTACGGGAAGGGAGCAGGAGACTTTCCCTGGTGGGGAAGGGTGCGCTGTATGGCACTTGAGGTCGGTACGAGCTATTCTTACAGAGGACTGGCAGGAGCGATAAAGAATGGCACCGCGCTTAAGATGAAACCTCAACAAGAGATTAAGACTTCGTTTCTGGTTGTCGCTTATGAGGGCAACAGCAGGATAAAAAATATAGATAGCATGGGCAACGTTTCAATATAAAAAATTAAACATTTGAATTTAACAGTTTAAAGTATTAAAATATAACAAGTTAATGTTTTTGTTAATTTTGTATATCTCATTATAATGAAGTACGGCAGTTTAAGGTTAATCAAAAAACTATATTTTACATATCAGGATGTTGCCAGGGTGCTGGGTATATCAGGTGAATCTGCAAAGGTCTCATGCAGTAGATATACAAGAGAGGGTCTTTTGATCAGGCTCAAACCAAATTATTACATGCTCAGAGAAAAATGGGATAATCTTGAAACTGTCCAGGAATTTGAGCTCGCAAATATTCTTCAGGTACCGTCTTACATCTCGTTGACTACTGCCCTGGTTTTTTATGAATATACTACTCAGGTTCAGCGAAACTTCGTTGAATCTATCGGGATAAGGCGAACCAGGGAGATAAACATAGATGATGCGATATTTAACTATACCAGGATCAATCGAGGTTTGTATTTTGGGTTTGAGAAAATGGAAAATTTTTACATTGCCTCACCTGAAAAAGCGTTTGTTGATGCAATTTATTTGGAATCATATGGCAGATACCGTCTGGATATCAGCTCAGTAGATTTGAATAAATTTGACCTGACTGAGATTAATAAAATTTTAAGTGAATTTCCCAAGAGGATGAAAATAAGGGTTCAGGACCTGTGGAAGATTTAGCTAAACTGGAGATATTTGAAATTGAAGTGCTGGAAAAACTAAATAGTAAGAAGATCCTGGACAAGCTTCTTTTTGGCGGTGGCACAATGTTGAGGCTTTGTTATGACCTCAATAGATACTCTGTGGATTTGGATTTCTGGTTGGATAGGGTTGAGGATGTAAATTCATTTTATGAAAATTTAAAGAATTACTTGGAAGTCGAATATGAAGTAACCGATGCAGAGATGAAACACTTTACGCTTCTATTCGAGGTTAGAAAACCAATTTACCCCCGGAGGTTGAAAATTGAGATCAGAAAGGAAGATAAGGATTTTGATTTTCAGGGTAGGATAGCGTATTCGAAATACAGCAACAAACAGGTTTTAGTTAAGTCGCTCACCCTTGAACAGATGATGAAAAATAAAATTGAAGCTTTGTTGGGCAGAAGCGAGATAAGGGATGCATTTGATATGGAATTTTTATTGAAAAGGGGCATACGCATGGAAGCAAACCGGGATGATCTTAGAAAAATTAGAAAAATTATAAGTGGATTTACCAGCAGGGATTATAAAGTCAGCCTCGGCTCACTTTTGGATTCAGAAGATAGAAAATATTATGTAAACAATAATTTTAAATACTTGCTAGGTAAGATAGATGAAATTTTGTCTTAGTTCTATGAAGTCTTTGACGCAGTAGCTCTTGGCTCTCAATCGCCCAGGCTTTCAATAGCTTTGACTGCCCACATAGAATCAGCTAAAAGAGCTCGACCTATAGCAACTAGGTCAGCCTTTCCCTCTCTTATTATGCTGTCAGCCAGCTCTGCCGTTTTGATGCCACCAACAGCCACGACCGGCACGTTGACAGCCTTCTTTATGGCCCATGCCTGGGGCACGAAGTATCCTGGGGGCATGTTGTCCGGTCTTGAACCTACCAGTCCGCCTGATACATCTATCAGTTTTACTCCTGCTTCTACAAGTTTTGTCGCAAGGGCAATGCTGTCGTCAATTGTTATCCCGCCAGCCATCATGTCATCAGAGCCGAGCCTGTAAAATATCGGAAGATCTTCGCCCACCGATTTTTTCACCTCGGCAACCACTTCGAGCGGCAGGCGCATTCGGTTCTCCCAACTTCCCCCATATTCATCTTCCCTGAGGTTTGTGAGCGGTGAGTAAAACTCGTTTAAGAGAAAGCCGTGCGCTCCGTGTATCTCCACTGCATCAAATCCAGCCATTTTTGCTCTTATGGCTGCTCTGCCGAAGGCTATTATTATCTCTTTTATCTCTTCAATAGTAAGCACCCGTGGGACTTCGTTAAAAATATCCAGCTCGAATGCTGATGGTGCCAGGGTTTGATGCCCGATTACAGCGCTCGAACACCTCGCACCCCCATGGTTTATCTGTATAGCAGTCTTCGCTCCGCCCGCGTGAATAGCGCTGGCTAATCTCTTCAGTCCATCGACAAGTTCATCCCTATGAATGCCCAGCTGCAATTGACCGTGTTTTCCGGATTCAATGACGTATGAGTGTTCGATGATGATAAGAGCTACATTGTTTTTCGCTCGGGCTATATAGTGCTCTATCAGCTTTTGCGTGACCTCACCGTTTGAGGTGGCGAGGTTATTCGCCATCGGGGGCATTACAATGCGATTTTTCAGCTCTATTGAATCTACCTTTATCGGGTCAAACAGTCCAGCCATTGCTTCATTATATCAAATTTGTTATGCCAGATAATCTCTTTATGGATACATTGTTAGTTATCATACTCAGTATTTGCCAGTAACCATGAGAAAGTAGCCAAAAGTTAAAGGATATTGTTACAATTTCTACAATAAAGTAATATGGAAATTATAAAATGAAATTTAAGTGATTACTTTTCAGGTTGCATTATTTAAGCTTTTATAAGAAGTATTGTCGCTGTTTCTTGTAGGAGGCGAACAATTTGAAAAACAAAGAAATGACAAAGGAGCAGCTTATTAATGAGTTGGCTGAGATGCATAAGCATTATGTTGAGCTAGAAGGCCTAATAACCAAGCGCAAGGAGGCGGGGGAGGTGCTGCGCAGGGCGCACGCCTATAACCGCAGCCTGATAGAGGCAAGCCCGGATCCGCTCGTTACCATCGGTCCGGACGGGAAGATAACCGATGTCAATTCAGCAACCGAGCTTGTGACGGGATACTCTCGCGAGGAGCTTATCGGCGAGGACTTTTCAAGCTACTTTACGGAGCCCGAGAAGGCCCAAGCAGGCTACAAGCTGGTGTTTAAGGAGGGCCTGGTGCGCGACTACGCGCTTGAGATTCGACATAGGGATGGGCGCATAACGCCAGTCCTATACAACGCCTCGGTTTATCGGGATGAGGCCGGAAAGGTCATCGGGGTGTTCGCAGCAGCCCGAGACGTAACCAAGCGCAAGGAGGCGGAGGAGGTGCTGCGCAGGGCGCACGATGAATTAGAAATGATGGTTCGGAGACGAACAGCAAAGCTAAATAAAGTCAACCAATCATTACTGACTGAAATTACCGAACGCAAGTTAGCGGAAAGGTCGCTGCAGGTTTCACATCGCTTTCTCCAAATCGCAAACAGGCATATGGAGATGACGCCATTACTTACAGACTTTATGGTGGAAATCAAAAACTTGACTGGCTGCACTGATGTGGGAATCCGCATACTGGATAAGGAAGGCAACATCCCCTACCAAGTCTACGAAGGCTTCAGCCAGAGATTCTATGATTTAGAAAGTCCTCTTTCGATCAAGTCAGACCAATGCATATGTATCAATGTTATCAAGGGAATGACTAACCCAAAGCTGCCGTTCTATACGAGAGGTGGGTCCTTCCACACAAATAGCACTACACACCTTCTAGCGACAGTTTCTGAAGAAAAGAAAGGACTAACCTGTAATACATGCAACCAGTTCGGATACGAGTCCGTCGCACTGGTTCCGATACGCTTGGGTGACCGCATTCTTGGCTTAATCCACGTAGCTGATCCTCGGGAAAACGTGATCCTACTTGAGGTGGTGGAGGTACTAGAAAGGGCAGCGCTACAACTGGGCATGGCCATAGAGCGGGTGCAGGAAGGGGAAGTACTTAGGCAGTCAAAGGAATTCAGTGAAGTAATCCTTAATAACATAGCCGAAGCCATTTCTGTGATTAATGTGGATGATTTCAAGATAGTTGGAGTCAACAATTCTTTCCTCCAATTGTATGGTTTGAGGGAGGAAGATGTTATAGGAAAGAGGTGTTATGAGATAACCCATCATCTGTCCACCCCATGCAGTCCGCCGGATAATGTCTGTCCTCTCTCAGACACATTAAATACTGCTGAGTCTTTAGCGGTTGAGCATATTCATTATAACAATGATGGTAAAGAGATATATGTAGAGGTGTCCGCATCTCCTATAAGAAATAAGAATGGAGAGATTAAACAGGTTATTAATATGACAAAAGATATAACGGGGCGAAAAAGGTCAGAGGAAGAAATCGTTCGCCAGGCCAACCGAGCAGAAGCGTTGGTACGTATAGCATCCAAACTCAACGCAAACCTCGACTTAGAAGCGGTGCTTGCTACAGTGTGTGAAGAGACGGCCCTCGTGATGCACGTTCCTGCTTCCAGTGTCCTCCTATATGATGAGCGGTGTGGGGTACTTTACCTTGCTGCTTGTTTTGGCTTACCAAAAAAATACCGCGAAAAACACCAGCCAATACCCCGCTCTATCTATGATGAGTTTGCTAACCGGATGGGACCAACTGTTGTCATTTCTGATGTTCAAGTGCTACATGAACTGCCCAACGCTCATCTTTATTGTTCGTTCAACATTCACACTATTGTGTTTGAGAGCATGCTACGTGAGGGAGAACTAATCGGTGGCTTAGATATCTTCACTATAGATGAAGTGCGACAATTCACTGAGGATGAACTTCAACTTTTAAAGGGAATAGCCAATCAGGCTGCACAAGCCATCTTCAATGCTCGCCTGTTTACTAATGTAGACCGTCATCTACACCAGACACAAGCCCTGCGCACGATAGACATGGCCATTACAGGTAGTCTTGACTTGCGCGTAATTTTCAAAGTTATACTTGATGAAGTTACCTCCAGTCTAGGAACTCATGCGGCAGATATCCTGTTTCTGGATCCATATACTCAAATGTTGGATTACATGGCAGGAAGGGGCTTTCGATCTAAAGCTATTGAACATACACACCTGAGTTGTGGTGAAGATCTTGTTAGAAAAGCTGCAATAGAACACAACATAATCAACATTGCTAATCTTAAAGAGACAGATGATTTCACGCGTATCCCACTACTGAAAAATGAAGGCTTCATCTCTTATTGCGCTGTACCTCTCATCGTTAAAGGGTATGTAAGAGGTATACTTGAACTCTTCCACCGCGAACATTTGGATCCTAGCCCAGAGTGGCTTGAATTCTTAGAGGTTTTGGCGGGTCAAGCAGCTATTGCCATAGATAACGCCTCGCTTTTCGATAACCTACAGCGCTCAAATATCGATCTGGTGATAGCCTACGATGAAACGCTGGAAGGTTGGGCGAGAGCTCTTGATTTGCGAGATAAACAGACCGAGGGCCACACCCAGCGCGCAACCGATATGACTGTAAACTTAGCCAGAGCTATTGGGGTAAGTAACAGTGAACTATTGCATATTCGCAGAGGCGCTTTACTTCACGACATTGGTAAGATGGGAATACCGGATAGCATTCTGTACAAACCAGACCCTCTTACTGATGAGGAGTGGTTGATTATGCAAAAACATCCTGTCTATGCTTATGAGATGCTCTCTCCGATTACCCACCTAAAACCGGCATTGGATATTCCCTACTGTCACCATGAGAAGTGGGATGGGACCGGCTACCCGCGTGGCTTAAAAGGAAAACAGATTCCGCAGGCGGCACGTATCTTTTCTGTGGTAGATGTTTGGGATGCATTGTGCTCTGATCGCCCATACCGTCCTGCTTGGTCTAAAAAGAAAGCAAGAGAATATATTTATGAGCAAGCTGGTAAGCACTTTGACCCAAAATTGGTAGAGATGTTTTTGGAGTTAAAGCTGTAACTATTCTGAGCTAATTAATATTTATCCACATACCATCTAACGCCGTATATATGGAGTGAAGATGATCGCTTTCCCGCATGCCAGCACGTGGGCCAGGGTACCAGAGACGGACTGTACTTTTGAGCGATAGGGTGTCATGTAGATATCTGACATGATGAAAAATTTAATTAACAGGTCGTAGTCAACGAATCTGTTGTGAAATATAACGTTGTACTCAACTCCTTTGGATCTAGCCCGATCTCGATACCTTTGTCGGGTCTTATTAGGCCGAATGTCAGAATTACTCGCCTGCCGTTGAGGTGGAACTGATCCTTGTAGTAGGAGGGGTCGAGAAAAGGGACATCCAGAGTTCCATGGTGGGTGAAAGCAATTTTTTCTTCAGGTATACCAAACTGTTCAATTAATATCTCGGCTGATGTTCTAGACATGACCACAACCAGTGTTGAATATTCGCAGATTTTTTTATTATTTTAGCCTGCTCTTTGGTTGATGAATGCTTTTCGTCATGTTTCATATTTTTAATTTTAGAGACTTTGTTAAATTTGTATCAAGCGATACGGAAGTGGAATCGTAGTCTTTATTTTGAATACTGATATAATAAAACCGCGAGTTGAAGTACTTGTGGCGGTTGGCCGACTTATGGAGTGCCATCACAGAGGAATCTAAGTTTGACTTACATATTCAAGTATGAGTTTGAGCATAGCAAATGTGGTGAGATATGAAATCACATAAAGAGATCAGAGAGATTCTGGAACAGTATAAGAATGAGTTAATTGAAAAATACGAGATAAAAGAGATTGGAATATTTGGCTCATACATTAGAGGGGAACAAAAAAGGTGGAGCGACATAGATATTCTCGTCGAATTCGAAGAGGTTCCAGATCTGTTCAAGTTTCTTGAACTGGAGAGGTATCTTGAAGAAGTCTTGGGGCGAAAAGTTGATCTGGTAAGGAGAGAAGCACTGAGAGAGGAATTAAGAGAAATAATATTAAAAGAAGTAGTTAATATATGAAACGAGAATACAGATTATTCCTCAAGGACATAGTAGCTGCTATAGGGAAAATTGAAGAGTTTATTGCTGGTATGGATTTTGATGAATTTGTAACGGATGACAGGACTGCTAGTGCTGTAATAAGAAAACTTGAAATAATAGGAGAAGCCTCTAAAAACATTCCTGATTCTATTAAGCGGAAGTATGAGGTATTACCCTGGAAAGACATGTCGAGGATGAGAGATAAAATGAGCCATGCATATTTTGGCGTAGATTATGAGATTGTATGGAGAGTTATAACCGAAAGGTTACCGGAAATAAAACCTGTAATTAGTGAAATTTTGGGGGAAGCCAAGGGTGCTAAAAGGTGAGTAATCTGAACAACAGTAATTAATTTGATTTTTGCTCTGGCTTCCAAAGATTTAGAGTTCTTTAAAATGGAATAAATATGCATAGTGTTATTCATGATGTTTGGATAGATCAATTTGTTAAGGAAGCATTAAAAGAAGGCTTGAAGGTAGCTAAAGTTAGAGTTAGGAATCCATAAGGTGGTTTACGCAGGCAAAGGATGAGTTCAAAGAAGTTTCGAATGCTAAGAGGCTGGACAAATATTACATCCCAACCCGTTACCCGAATGGTCTACCAGGCGGTGTACCTTCAAGATATTTTGATGATCCTCAGGAAGCTGTTGAATTGGGCGCATTCCCATTGAAAGATCCGCTCGGAGGAATTGAAGTTGATATAAGAGTTGCTCGAGCAATAAATAGTGTTTAAAAAATTACTTAGCGACATTTATTTTATAAAAGGGGAAGAGAGTGCACACAAAAGAGAGCATAATTAAGGAAATTAGAGAGAAGAAGATTAACATCATTCAACTGTGGTTTGTGGACATACTCGGATTTCTGAAGACGATCTCCATAAGTGACAGGGAAATCGAAGCTGCCTTTGATTTTGGTAAGGGGTTTGACGGTTCTTCGATAATAGGTTTTGCCGAGGCTGAGGAAAGCGATCTTTTGGCAAGGCCCGATCCTTCGACGTTCAGCATCCTGCCCTGGCATGCAAATGAGCATCCGATCGCAAGGATGTACTGCGATATCTTCTTTCCAAGCGGAGAGCCCTATTCTGCCGATCCGCGAAGCGTTCTTAAGAATGTGACTGTCAGGGCGGAGTCGATGGGCTTTCAGTACCTGGTAGGTCCGGAGCTTGAGTATTTCTATTTTAAGAGCGCTGATGCACCGGAGGTACTTGACTGGGGAGGATATTTTGAGTTGATACCCCATGACCTGGCTGACAGCATAAGAAATAAGACGATCAGGATACTGGAGGGAATGGGTATTCCGGTTGAGGCGAGTCATCATGAGGTCGCACCAAGTCAACATGAGATAGATATCGAATATTGTGAGGCTCTTGAGATGGCCGATCGCGTGATTACGTCCAGAATGGTGATAAAGGAGCTTGCTTCCATGAACGGAGTGCACGCCACTTTCATGCCCAAACCGCTTGAGCGCGTAAATGGCAGCGGAATGCATACCCATCAGTCCCTCTTCAAGGACGGAAAGAATGCATTTTTTGATCTCCATTCCGAGGATCACCTCTCATTGGTGGCCCGTCAGTTCATAGCTGGCCAGTTGAAGCATGCACGTGAGTTCTGCTGTGTGACCAATCAGTGGGTTAACTCTTATAAGCGTCTTGTGCCTGGATATGAGGCGCCTGTCTATATGTCATGGGCGCGCAAGAACCGCACGGCAATGATAAGGGTACCCGACTACAGGCCAGGGAATGAGGAAGCGACACGTGCTGAGATCAGAAACCCTGATCCTGCATGTAATCCGTACCTGGCGTTTGCAGTTCTGCTTGCAGCGGGTTTGAGGGGAATAGAAAAGGGTTATGAATTAGCTCCAGCGGTCGAGCCCAACATCTATAAGATGGGAGAGGTTGAACGTGCGCAGCGCAGGATGGGTAACCTCCCGGTTAGCCTTCACGAAGCCCACAGGGAGATGGAGAAAAGCGAGCTCGTGCGTGAGGTGCTCGGCGAGCATATATTCACAAAGTTTTTGGTAAATAAAGAGCGCGAATGGGAGGAATATCGAACACAGGTTACCCCCCTGGAATTGCGCAAGGGGCTATCGAGTCTTTAAACTAAAATTTGCTATTGCGCTTTATCTTGTTACTAATCTAAAATATCTCAAACTTCTGGGTATCCCGCTGGGTACTATTTAGATCAAGAATCAGGGATACCTGAACATCCGGTTTGTAAATGACTTATTAACGAGGGAGAGAGCTATGTCATTCACGAAGCCTAATGCTACTGTTGCCACTTTTACGGAGAACAGGACCAAAAACGATGTGAGCCCATTTTCGGGGATGTGCGTTACCTGTCTTGATGGGTGCCTTGGTCTGTGTGAGGTTGGGAAATCGGCATTCAGAGGATCGGAGGTGATATATCCACAGCCGTTTGGTCTTGTAACTGCAGCCTCACAGAAGGACTACCCACTTGACTTCTCGCACTTCAACATAAGTGGTACCGCCGTTGGGGCACACGGTGTTGAACCGGACAGCAGTGTCGCGATGTTCCCCAACGTTAAGATCGATCTTGTGCTCGGTCATGATAATGGGATCAAATTGACTGCACCGATCGTTATTCCCGGTTTAGGCTCCACTGACATTGCCAGGCGAAATTGGGAGGCGCTTGCCATTGGTGCTGCGATAAGCGGTATAGTGCTTACCGTTGGTGAGAATGTGTGCGGTATGGATGTGGATTCAGAGATAAAAAATGGCAGGATCGTCTGTTCGCCCGATATGGAAAACAGGATCAAGCTTTTCATGGACTGGTATGACGGCAATGGTGCCATCGTTGTGCAGTCAAATGTCGAGGATACCAAACTTGGTGTTCTTGAGTACGTCATTGAGAAGCTCGGAATTAAAGCAGTTGAATTGAAGTGGGGACAGGGAGCCAAGGATATCGGCGGCGAGGTAAAGATATCTGACATCAAAAAGGCACAGTTGTTGAAATCCAGGGGATACATTGTTATCCCAGATCCTGAAGACCCGAAGGTCATAGAAGCTTATAAAAGGGGTACATTTAAAGAGTTTGAGCGCCATTCCCGGGTTGGGATGGTGGAACAGATTGAGTTCCTTAAAAGGGTCAAGGAATTGCGAGATGCAGGCGCGAAATACGTGTTCCTGAAGACAGGTGCATATAGACCAGCTGACCTGGCCAGGGCACTTAAGTTTTCATCGCTTGCAAATATCGACATGCTTACCATTGATGGCGCAGGCGGCGGTACGGGAATGAGCCCATGGAGGATGATGAACGAGTGGGGAATTCCTACTGTTGAGGTCGAAGCGCTGACACATAATTTTGCGGACAGGCTTGTTAAAAAAGGAGAATACGTTCCCCCGATAACAATCGCCGGCGGGTTCATACTTGAGGACCAAATGTTCAAGGGGCTTGCACTTGGCGCGCCGTACGTAAAGGCGATCGGGATGGCGCGTGGTCCCATTGCTGCTGCAATGGTTGGTAAGACGATAGGTAATAAGATCGAGGGAGGACAGCTTCCGAGCTCCATTAAAAAGTATGGGGAGGGACTAGAAGAGGTATTCATTACTTCATCAGCTCTTAAGCAGAGATTTGGCAAGGACTTTAACAGATTGCCAGCAGGTGCGATCGGGCTTTACACGTATGTCCAGCGCCTGGCACAGGGCTTGAAGCAGCTGATGTCAGGAACCAGAAAGTTCACCCTCGAATATATTTCAAGGGGTGATATATTCGCTCTTACACGGAAAGCAGCTGAGGTCACGGGCATTAAGTATGTGATGGATGTTGATAAGGATGAAGTTGATGAGATCCTGGGTTAAATTTTATAGAGTCAATATTCATCAAACATTTAGAGAAAATTCATAATAAATTCAAAATTGAACTTTATTATTGTGGCATAAAACTTGAAGGGAGTGTAGGAAAATGAAAAAAGCCGCAATAATAACAGCTATTGTTATAGTCATGCTGGTGCTCGTCCTGGGTGTGGCTGCAGTTGCTTATGCAGTGCCAAGGTGGTATCTAAACCAGAGTGGCAGGGGCTATATCCCCCAGGGACAATTCAGCGATGGAGATGGTTCTCCTGGGCCTGGCAATGGCGACTGTCCATTTTTGAATGGAAATGCCGGTAATTCACCTGGTCATGGCATGATGGGTGATAGAGATCAAGGAATGATGAACTGGAATTCTGACCAGGATGATCACTACCTCAACTGCCCTCACCACAATTAGAATTGGGCAATGACTAAAATATAATTCCGCTCTCCGTGATCAGTGAGTCAACCCTGATATCAGATTGGGAGAGCGGAATTTTTTTTCTCACCTGTAAATTAAATGCAATCGCAATTTTTTTTGCAGTAGGCTTTAAAGCTATAAGGAAGCGGTCGTAATAGCCACCACCATATCCATAACGTCCACCTTCAAGGTCAAATACCACCCCTGGAACGATGACGACATCTAAATCTTTTAGATATACTTCTCTTGATATATCGTTCTGCGGTTCTCTGATGCCGTATCTATCGATGATGAAATCTTCGTTCATGCTGAATATCCTGTAGGGGACCATTTTCTTGCCAAATAGCTTGGGGACGCATACCGTTTTACCGTTTTTGATCAGTTCGGAAATTATCTCATCCGTTCTGACTTCGTTATCAAAGGAGAGATATGCCATTATCGTTTTTGCGTTAAGCAGAGCTGGCAATTGCAGCAGGTGGTCCTTTATGGCCTTGCTCTTTAGAGCCACGAGGTTTTCACTCAGGCCGTTTCTTCTCTTGATGTAGATTTTTCTTATGCGAGACTTACTCTCTGCTGTTGTCTCAGACAATATGGTTTGCTGTAGATATTTTTAGTCAAGCCCTGTGTTTTCGTAACTTACTGCTGCGATTAAACCGGGACCTGCATGCGTGCCGACAACTGGCCCAATATCCCAGATGTCAAGTTCTTTTGGCTTGAACATCTCTTTGCATTTCTCTGCGATCTCTTTTGCTTCGACCAGGTTATCGGCATGGCTAACTATTATATTGAACGAACCGTCCGGTTTCACATCTTTTGCAACCGAATCGATTATGAGCTGCTTTGCATTTTGCCAACCTCTTATGGTCTTGAATGGAGCTACCTCTCCCCCTGAGAGCGTGAGCACGGGCTGGATCTTGAGCGCAGATGCGATCAGCCCTTTTGCCTTACCAATTCTTCCGCCCATTTGAAGATATTTGAGTGTGGGTACGGTGAAATAAATTTTTACCCTCTTCTTCAGAGTGTTTACCAGTTCTAACAGCTCGGTCATGCTCGTATTTTTTTGGGCTTTTTTTGCACATTCGACCACGATAATACCAAGTGGGGAGTGCACAACTTCAGAATCCACTACAGTTATTTTTGTATTAGGCAGCACCTGCGCCGCTGTTCTTGCAGATCCCGCAGTTCCGGACATCTTCTCTGAGATATGGATGGATAAAATCTCATCGTATTTTTCGGCCATTTTTTTAAATGCCACCTCGAATTGACCCGGTGACGGAACAGCTGTAGTTGGCAGCTTATCGAAAGCGCGCATTTTTTTGTAGAATTCTTCTATGCTTAAATCAACGCCATCGATGAACTTTTCTTTACCGAAAGTGATAGAGAGCGGGACGCATGCGATGTCATATTTCTCCCTTATTACTTTTGGTATATCCGCAGCACTATCGGTTACTATTCCTATCATCTTGATCCCCCTCTGAATTTAACTTTATAGACGCGTTATAAATATACCGAATTTTATTCATTTGGTAAAGCCAGTGCCTCAACAAATGCGATCAGCCTGTTAACAGCTCTTTGAATTTTCTGATGTGCTATGAACTCAGAAAATCCTTTTGGTTTATGGCTGGCAACCACCAGCACTTTGTCGCTGCTCATGAGCCTTATGCTTACATCTATCGGAACTCGGGAACCACTGCTTATATCGCAGTGGACCTTGTAATTTCCAGCATCACCCTCATCTTCCTCGATCCTTCCGGGTAGCATTACAACTGCTTTTTTCAGAATATCGACTATCTCAAATAGCGACTTACTCTTGATGATGCATTCCCTGTACTTTATGCCGGTGATATCGAAGATCTTTGAAAGAAAACCCTGAAAGTCTTGGGTTGTCCCTTCGGACTTCTGCCCCATGATCTCTTCGACAGTGTGCTGTTTTATCTCCTTTTCGGTAAGATCCTCACCAAAGATATTGACATCGGCACTTACTTTAACCTCATACTTCGCGGCGTGTCTTGCTTTCAAACTGATCTCGGATTCAATCTTTTTATAGCATTCGGGGCAGAGGCTGCCCTTGACTGTGGAGTGCAAACACACCTTGCAAACCCTCTCGCCGCAGCTTGCGCATATATAATCCGCGAACAGCGTCGGGTGGTTCTTACACTTCGCTGATGTTATTGAGTATTCTTCCATCAAACAAGAAATAACTTATCCAGTATAGTGCTCACAGCGAATATTACCCCAAAGGTCAGGTGAAGCATTATGGTCATACCATTTGCGGGTAGCAGCAACTTTTGGTCTGCAAAGTTTTTCGTTAAAGTCAACAAAATCTTTACTGCTATTGGTAAGGTTGCAAAGGTTATTATCGATAATAATGGAAAGAGTTTCAACGCTAATCCAAGTATTAATGCAGCATAAGCAAGAACTATTAAAAAATAAAAGACAGGTAATGAGCGCGTGAGGCCCATTTTTACGACGAGGTTGTTTTTACCTGCCATCTTATCGGCCTCGTAGTCAGCAAATTCGTTGATGTGTAAGATTGCTGTGATGAGCGCACCCATGAATATGGAAGCGATTACAGGAGGGATGGTAATAGTACCAGTCTGTACGAAGTATGTACCAAGCAACATCATTGGCCCAAATCCTATCCCAACCAGTACTTCGCCGAGCCCGCGATAGGAGAGCTTCACGGGCAGGGCTGTGTAGATGTATCCGAATAAAATCCCAAATGCCCCAACTACTAGAATTTCCCAGCGTCCTAGCGCAGCTATTGCGATTCCCGACAAAGTGGAGACACCAAAACATATCCAGAAGGCTCTGAATACCTGTCTTGCTGTAAGTATTTTCTCCTGGATCATGCGCGAGCCTCCAGAAAATGGGGTTGGATTTCTGTTCATGTCATCAGCCTTTGTCAGGTGATCAAAGTAATCATTAGCAAGGTTGGCTCCTGCGTGAAAGGATATCCCTCCAGCAAGAGTTAGGATGAATAATATGAGGTCAAAAAAGCCATCTCTATAGGCTAGTGCCGTGCCAATAACGACGGGTACTATGGTTGCTGTGAAGAAGGGAGCCCTTGTAGCCTTAAGCCAAATTTTTAACTTTTTCATTAATTACCCTTTCATATTTAAAAATTCAGTTCTTCTCCGTTTTCAGTGGGTAATATCTATTAAAGCACATTGAAAACAGAAAGACATCTAATAGTCTCAGGAGTCCGGGGAATATTCAAATTCCGTAGCTTTTTGGGAATTCAACCATATGTTTCTCTTTTTTTTAAGAATGCGAAGTTTAGTACTCTCTCATCCTGACGGGTGTTGCCCCGCTTCGATGCGGAACAAACATGGGCACCTCCTGCATGTAGGACAGATACCTTTGCCCATATTGCTTTTCCATCTCCCTCTCCTCTCGACGTGCCAGACGGTAGTACATTAGCAGAAGCATTGGTAGCATGGCTGTGGTGACGATCGTTGGCCACTGAATGAACATGCCTATAGTGATTAAGAAAATACCTGAATATTGTGGATGTCGTACTCTCTGGTAAAGCCCGGAGGTAACTAGTTTACCCCCTGTCATATGTATCTGTTTCCATGCCTTTCCCATGATCACAAGACCAGCAAGCATGGCAACGCTACCCACAAACATGAAAACCATCGAAAGATAGTCGTAGCCTCCCAGTAAAACTGCCCACAGGTTACCATTCGCATGGGTGAAGGGATTGATGACCGGGTAGCGGCTCCCCAGCACCGAAGTCAGAATGTAGATTGTCAGCGGAAAGCCATACATCTCGGTAAACAAAGCCACGGTGAATGCACCAAATGCTCCCATAGAGCGCCATTCCCGGCCCTTTTTGGGCCTGAGATAACTAAAAGCGAAGAGTATGAATATAGCGACATTGATAGCTACGAAGGGCCACATTCCGTATGCATAAGGCTTATTCATTCATTTCTCCATGTCCTGTAATCAAGCATAATATAAACATCCCTTATGCCCCCAACGGGCATATGTGCTATACTATACGTCGGCATAATCAATTATGTCAAGCTATCGAATTTTTTGGTAGTGGGTCAATTTGAAATAAATTTTTTCAACGACTAAGATTATCTTTAAAAATGAACCACAAACAAGTAATGATAAAAGTTAATGCAGAATGCGATGAAGGAATAGCCCCTGTTGTACTGGCACTTAATGAAATTAACGGTGTTATTACTTTAGAAAGTTGTCAACAGGGTAGGGATGGTGAGGCGTTAGTATATTTCATGTATGGTAAAAATTGGTTGGATATTGGTTATTTAACGCACGAATTAGCAGCATGCTTTAGAGAAAATGGTATCTGTTGTGAATGTATGCTTCGACTGGAATGGTTGGGAAGTAATGACCAACCACATGCTAAAATGATATTTGATATCGAATATATGGATAGAATCGTTAATATAATACACTCATCTGTTGCCAGAATTAACCACCATATGTCTGAGTTAATTCGTGGCAACGTATGCATAGGACCTCACAATTAGATAAGATAGCAGGACCATTTGCTGAAATATGATGAGCATGCCATGCCCCATTTTTAGTAAAAGTATTAGGACACTTTCCGCCATGATGTGGTGCATATTGCCCTTTGTGGTCTCGATTGCACTCGCATCGCCCGCCAGACCTTACAAAAGCCTGATCTTTTACATACTGTGGAAATTCCATTATATTATCTCCCCCTATAGATTTTATAATGGAATTATAGCATAAGTAATACAAGCGTAATACAATATATCATCTAAACTTTAATCTACTAATTTTATAATCTCCTCAATGCTCCAAATATGATTTTCTATGCCTGCTGCCATTGCAGGTGTCCTTAAATATGGATTTGATAAAGATTTGTGAGGACGAGCGAAATTATAATACATAAAGTGTAAAGCAATAGCATATTCTAAATTTTCTACTTTCTTCGAGAAGGCATTGGTCAAGCGTGTAAATCTTCTCATATTCATTCGCATTGTCAGATTTTGTCTTTCAGCGTAACTTGTAGAAATTTGCTTAGGATCAGGATTACCTTGTACAACATGCTTTTCAGCAGCTACACATTCTGCAGGACTATATTTTTTCTCACTTTCAGAATCAGCACCATACAATTTAATTAACATTGCATAATCTACATCTGAACCAAAGGCATTTTCAACGGCATTAAAATATATCTTATGACCATCAGTGGTAATTTGAACTCTATTAGCTAATCTATCCTTTAAATCATTTACAAACTCAAAAGCATAATTAGCATCTCTTAGCCCAACTAACCATGAAGGTACTAATTTAGTCTCTGCATCAATAGCGGTGAATGTCCAAACATCACCATAGCCAAATTGATTTTGTTTATCTTCGGGAACATTTTTTTGTTTTGCGTAACAGAATGACCAGATTTCATCTATTTGAATATTTTTACAATCAAGATTTCTCAAGTGTTCATTCTGATATTTACTGCAAGCTTTACCAACCGACTCCAGTAACCTAATTACTGTACCTTTAGCAGTACCAGTTATGCGACAAGTAGCTCTAATTGAATTACCCTCAACTAAAGCAGTTATAATTTGGATTCTCTGCGTAATATTTAGCCTATTCATGCAAGTATTATACAAGTTCGGTCAAGCATTGTCAAGCCTATTAGGTCAATTTCGCGACATATTTTTGTTAAATAGTATAATATCATAGCAAGTATCACTTGACAAGTACTTGCTATAAGATTATACTTGTCTAAAAAATTAGATAGGAGTTAGGTTGGAAAAGAAAGAAGATTCTGATATTCAAATAGAATTAGGACAAGTTTCTAGTAGTATCCCCTCAAGGGGTGGGGTTGCGCGTGCAAAAAAACTTTCACCCGAACAAAGAAAAGAAATCGCAAGACATGCTGTAAATACACGATGGGCAAGAATCAAGGCTCTGAATAACGTTGATGCTGCCGAAACCCTCCCAACAGCAAAATACAAAGGTGTACTACGATTATTGGATCGAGAAATCCCTTGCTATGTCCTTGATGATGAGCAAAGAGTAATAGGACGTATCGCAGTAACAAAAATGTTGACTGGAATTAAACGACAAGGCGATCTAGAAAGTTATATCCGTGCGCACAATCTCCAACCTTTCATTAATGCTATGAACATTTCAGAGAGAATGGTATCTTTTCGCCTTCCAGAAGTAGATCAACTACGTATTGAAGTAAAGGGCTTGCCCCACGATGTACTTTTAGATGTATGTAGGGGGTTTATGAAAGCACTAGAAGCTAGTGAGCGACCCGACTCTAATATTAAACTTACTTCGCGACAGCGCGAAATTGCTATGCAGGCTGGGCTCTTTCTTGCTGCTTGCTCTGATATTGGACTAATGGCTCTAATTGATGAAGCTACAGGCTATCAATATGAGCGTGCGCAAGATGCTCTTGAAGTAAAACTTAAGGCATATCTGGCTGAAGAAATGAGAGAATGGGAAAAAACATTTCCAGATGAGCTTTGGTTAGAATTTGGTAGGCTTACGGGTTGGAGTAAAAGTGTTACTCAAAGACCAAAATATTGGGGACAACTTGTCATGGAGCTTGTTTATGAATATCTAGATCCTGATGTTGCTCAATGGCTTAAAGAGAATGCGCCAAAACCGCGACACGGGCAAAACTATCATCAATGGCTATCAAGCCAGTATGGATTAAAAAAACTAATAGAGCATATTTGGAAATTAATAGGCATAGCAAAAACGTGTGAAAATATTGTTGAACTTAAAGAGAGAATGGCTCAAATACATGGGAAAATACCATTACAATATCGGTTCTATCTTCCACCCATATCAAGTCATTAGTGCGATTTTTTAGCCCACCGAATCTTAGCAGCGTTTCGCGCTATTTCTTTACGCTGTTCTGGAGTTAGTTTTTGGGCTCTTGCTAATCCACCCTTTAAACCACCGAGTCTACCTAAAGCTACAGCATGTGGATTTTTAGACCCCGCAGAGAATTGATCTTCTTTGGTGGCTTCTTCAACAATCTCCACTGCTAATATATTAATATCTTTTCTTTTGCTTGAACGCTTAGGCATGGTTCAAGTATGGCATAAAACATCATTTCTGTCTATAATCAAATTGACCCACTACCAATTTTTTGTAAAATTCAAAATAGAATTAATTCTAATTACGAAAGGAATACTTATGGCAACAAAAGCCGTTACTGAAAAACGTGGGTTCTGGCATTGGCTTGACGAGAGGCTTGGCCTGGATGGTCTTAGATACCCAATGCCCAAATATGCAAACAATATCTTCTACGCTCTTGGTGGTACAACTCTTATTATCTTCGCTGTCCTGATAATTACAGGAATAATTATGACCCAATTCTACAACTCCTCGCCTGAAAAGGCTTATCAGAGCGTTCAGTACATCATGACCCAGGTCACAGGAGGAAAATTATTGAGAAATCTCCATTACTGGCTTGCTAATGCTGCTCTCCTGGTTGTGATTCTCCATATGATCAGGGTCTTTTTTACAGCCTCTTACAAGAAACCACGCGAGCTCAACTGGATCATCGGGCTCATTCTTTTTACAATTACTGGCTTATTTTTCTATACTGGTTCAGTGCTCAAGCGGGATCAGGAAGGATTTGAAGCCTTAGAGCATATGAAGGAGACCGGTGAGCTTTTTGGCAAAGTCGGAACTTTCCTAACAGAAGGGTTCTCAAAAACTGTCGAATCTCTAGGTCGAGTGTATGCTGCGCACATTGCAATTCTGCCAATCTTCTTACTGCTTTTTATTGCCGTTCACCTGCTATTAATAAAAAGATTTGGTATTTCTCCACTACCCTTTGGCTCTCGCCAGGAGATTGAAAATACTTATGAGAGGGAAAAGAAAGTGCCTTTCACAACCCACATAGCGCATTTTTCCGTTTATGGGCTTATCTTTCTGATAATTGCGATAGTTCTTTCTCTGTTCAGTTCTGCGCCTTTGGGAATGATGCCAGTAGAGGGTATTGAGGTAACAAAACCCTCATGGCCGTTTATCTGGCTTGTTCCACTGGAAGCTAGATTCGGTGTCATCGCCATTTCAATTGCATTTGGTCTTCTTCTTTTAGGACTTGCACTTTGGCTCTTCATTGAACGGACAAGAGAGCTAGATCCAAGACGACGCAAATTTGCTATGACCACATTAGCTATTGTTATAATTGCCTGGATTGCCTTAACAATTTATGGATACATAATTCCCACAGGACATCTGGAGTAGAAGATGAAATTGTTTAAAGATCTCAACCCTATTAATTTGACGATAAGTCTCATAAGTTTTACAGGGTTGAGCATTTCGCTGCTTATCCTTGGAAGGATCATTTTCAAAACGCAGAAATAACCTGAATTTAAACTTATTGCCTTCTTTATCAGGAGAAGACATTGGATAAATGATGGTTGTCTTTAGTAGGAGCCTCAGAGAAAGCTAACCAGCAATTGCTTTTGCGGCATCGAAGATGAATTTACCTCCCCAGAATAACAGAAAAGCTCCGCAGATTCCAAATATAACCTTGAAAACTGTCTGATTGAAGAATTTTCTTCCTGTGACAATTGCGAACCCAACAAACCCGTACCATATGAAATCCGCAAGTATGTGACCTATAAAAAAAAGAATTATCCCTGCAATCCCAAATTTAATTGCAGCAATAAGGTAGGCAAGCCCAATTGTCAGCCACCACAGTATCCAGTATGGATTTGAAAGTGAAACCAGGATTCCAGAAAGAAGTGAACTGTTCCTGCCCCTGTTCCTGTCCTCTAATAAGAATGCAATATCTTTTCTGCTCAGTGCCGATTTAGCGAGCATCGCCCCCATCCACATTAACATTGCCCCTCCTGCTAACCCGACAATTGTGAAAATTATTTCTTTCTGTACGAGCTTTATCAGCCCCATCACCAGTCCAGCTACTAGCATGGCTTCCAGGATTGCGTGTCCAATCGTAAGAAGCAGGGCAGACCAGATGCCTTTTTTTGCGCTCTGGGCTATCGTCACTATCAGTAGCGGTCCTGGCATGATGGCTCCAGAGAAAGCTACCATAAGCGATGATAAGAAGATACCTATCAGGTTCATATATTGTTGAATTGGATCAAATATTTTTTGGCACTACTATTTTAAGCGATTGTGGGCTTAATTTGAACGTTGCCGGCAGTCTGCAGATATATTCTCCATCTGCGTAAACCGCGAAATCACGGTCGGCCTCCAGGCTGACTTCATCTGTTCTGAATATCCAAACACACGGGTCGGTGACGTGCGTGCCCTTGTACGTCCTGGGGAAGACCTTGATGAAGTGAAGTTTTGAAATCTCTTTTACCACGAAGATGTCGAAAAGGCCATCGGTGATCTTTGCATCAGGGCATACCTTCATTCCTCCACCATACTGACTTGCGTTTGCGACAGCAACCATCATGGCTTTTATATCTATCGTGCTTGAGTTGCAGGTTATCCTAAAGTTAGCAGCTTTAAAGTTTATGAGGGTCTTGTAAACAGAATACAGATATTTGGCCGGTCCTCTTAAAAGAGGTGTTCTAGAATTTGCCAGCTCGTTGACTTCGGAATCAAAACCTGAGCCGCCAATGCATACGTATTTCTCCCCGTTTATGTCACCCACATCCACGCTGATTCGGTTATCCTGCTTGATTATCTCACATGCACCTGCTATATCTTTTGGTATGTTGTTTGCAAGGGCGTAGTCGTTTCCCGATCCGACGGGGATCATGGCAAGTGCAACATCAGTTCCATATATTCCATTTACTATCTCATGCACGGTCCCATCTCCACCAACCGCTGCGATTACCTTATATCCGTCCTGCGCAGCTTTTCTTGAGATCTGGACGGCCTCTTTTGGCGCAGTAGTAATTACAACGTCATGCTCAACACCCAATCTGTCAAGGTTTTCTCTTATTCTGGGCATGCAGTGAAGGCCTGCGCCGTGGCCTGCGGACGGGTTTACTACTATAAGAATGCTCAATTCGCTCCTTTGCCAATTGCAATTAAAACAGTATAATTTTGACGTGCTAATATGGCAATTTTGTTTTCAATCAGGAGGATATGCATAAATGAACATTTTTAACAGAATTGTTGTAATTTTGATTCTGCTTTCTCTCATTCTCTGGTCGCTTACGGCGATATTCGATGTATTCTTTGACTTCATAAGCTTCCAGAAGACCTTTGCAAAAGTGGTAGCTTTCACAGATATCCTGGGTAAGTTTGGTCTCGCATTTGTATTGCTGCTCATTCTTATCATAAGCATCGTTCTTCTGGTTCTGGAGTTCTACGTCAGGAAACCTTCCACGGTTCGCATATCGGGCGTGAAGTCAGGTATGGCAGTGATGTCGCTGTCTTCAGTAAGCGAGCATGTTCGCCAGGACGTTTCAAAGATTGGTAATGTTAAGAATGTGAAGGTCAGGGTTAGTTCAAAAGCTGGCGGTGCGGTGATCAGGCTGCTTCTAGGGCTGGCAGAAGGAATCGATGTCCCGGCGAAGATGGCAGAGGTTAATGAGGTGGTCAAGGACACAACGATAAATAAGCTCGGTGTGAAACTCACTAATATGAAAGTTACCGTAGTCCACCTCGCAGGTGAACCCGCTGGTGCCCAAATTAGGCAACCTGAGCCAAAGCCAGAGGCTCAAGTTGATGTGTTACCCAAAGAATAGCGAGTTAAAGGCCACCTGATAGAGCTCTGATAATTGAATATTATTCGGTTTTCTCTTTAGCCAGGTCCGAGATCTTTTTTGCTGATTCTTTTATGTCCTGGATTCTTTCTCCAAGGGACTCGCCCACCTCAGCAACCTTTTTCTTAGAGGTCTCATAGCCGGTTTTGATCTTTTCTGTAGCGGATTCGACTACATCCCTGCCTTTTTCGTAAAGCTCAGCAGTCTTTTCCTTGATGTCCTTTCTCAGCTCAACACCTGGTTTGGGAGCATATAATAGGCCAAGGATTGCTCCTGCTGCCAGGCCAAGCAAAAATCCCACTCCAGCAGCGAAACCAGTTCTGAACCCATCACCTTCGGAGCTCATATTAAACCTCCCGGTTTTAGTTATTTATTAAGGTAGATTGATTTTATCACAAACTCAGCCCTGTTATTCTATTACTTTGTATATAATGGAGCGTCCGACGGGGATCGAACCCGCAACATTCAGCTTGGGAAGCTGACATTCTACCATTGAACTACGGACGCTTAGAAATCAGCTATGCGCTGTGCTTTTTGGCCGAAATACCCTTGAGGGAAACCTCCTGTTTTGAGGGCATCGTCTCAAAGGTAATGTATCTTTTTCCTCCCCTTAGACTGGATAGCTTTTGCCTGACGGCTCGGCGCGTTTGCTTGCCGGATGATGGAGCGAAGAGCAACCCTAATGCAGCACCAATTACAAAGCCGATTATGAAACCTCTAAACAATACTCCTCCAGGTCTGTTGTCCTTTTTCATGCTATTGTAACATATATAATATCAACCTTAAATTAAGGATGAAGGGCGGGTAATTGCGTTGATTGAAGGGCGGTCTCATGAAAGCGAAAGTATCTACCAACTTTTTTTTGATAAAGCTCTTGCTGATTTGAGGGAGTTAAGGGATAAAATTTTTTCGTGCAATAGATGCTTCTCAAATACAAGCGGCGATGTCAAAAAGGTAATTGGATCAGGTTTCCCCATTGCAGATATCTTTTTGCTCAAATCTGACTTGACCCCCGATGAGCTTGAGTTCGGCGTATCTTTTTATGGTCGGGATGGGGAAGTCATTTCGAAAGCCTGCAGTGCACTGGAGAATATCAAGTTCGAGTATATCTACGGCAGCGCCTGTCACAAGTGTCATGAAAATAATTTAGATGGGGTTGATCTTGATTGTTCTGATTTCATCTCCACGGAATTGAGGATAGTAAGGCCCAGGATCATATTAGCCATGGGAAGCAGAGCTTTTTCTACATTGCAGGATGCCGGTTACACTGGTAAAGAACAGGTTTATGCCCCTGGTGAACTCATCAGGAGCAATTACGAGAGCCTGATACTTGCAACCTATGACATTTCCGAGGCCCTGAGCAGCGAAGAGATGAAGAAAGCGTTCTGGTCACATCTTAAACTCCTTGATAGAAGCTACAAGCGTATGCTAATGCTCTTTGAAAAGGATAACCCCTTAAAATAATAGATATATATTTACATAAATATATATAAATGCTAATATATCTGTGTGCACATTTTAAAGATATTTACTAATTCTTTTAGGTATCAGTTCTGGATACTTTCCAGACCAGCGGTCTATGTAATTTTAGTTATATTCTTCGTCCCCGAGTTGATTGTTTTGAGGGCTCTGGGTTTTTACCCCGGTCCGGACTATTTTGCTGGTGCCTTTTTGCCGCCGCCAATCGCCCAGTTCAAATCTCTTGCCATTCTGGCAGTTACAAATACCAGCGGATTTACCTATTCAAGATATGGGACTGCGATTGCAGTGGCTTTAATATTTTCAGTTCTATTTAACTCTTTGTTGGCTGCTATTTTCCAGATTTCTTGTCTGCCTATAAACAATGAAGCAATACGCGGGGATAGAATTTCTGTTTGTGGAAAATTTATTAAGCAGGTGGTTGTTAATTTTCTTTATATCCTCGCCATTTTTATAGTTAGCGGATCCATATATTTTGGCGCAGTTGCTTTATCCATAACGCTGGCTACTGCTGAATTAGTCCCAGTATTTGCCGGGGCTATCCTTTCCACTTTAGCACTATTCGTTATTCTGATACTGTCCCATGTGCCTCTTGCTGCAGCGTTGACGTTCAGATCTATGAGCACAAACAAACTGTTAAGGATATTGAGAAAGTGCTGGCTCAAGCTGCTTGTATTTTCATCCATGTATGTAGTTGCAGTTGTTATTTCCAAGACTTTACTGGTGAATGCCATCTGCAGCCCCATCAATTTTGCCTCAGCCATCTGGTTAAGATGGGTGATGTTTTTCGCCGCAACATTTTTATTATTGTTGTTGAGCACGACTCAGAACTTCTTCGGGTTTCTTTTCTCAAGGGGCATCATCCAGGCCTCGTTTGAATAAAAATGGTATTGACATATCTTAAAATGTTATAATGATTCCCTTCTATTATTAGGAGATCATATGGACGATAATTATTACAATCCGTGCTTATTTTGCTTAAATGATGAAGCCATTCCGGGCGAATATAAATATTGCCGTCTTCTGGAGAAGATGCTAAAGAAATCAAGGTGTCTGGAGATAATGAGTTTTTCTTCTTTGAACGAAAAAAAAGAAGACGAGATAGTTCATTTTCTTGAGAGCAGCCTTGATGATACTTTTTTTGATGTCATTGATGATGAGGATACTGTCAATTAACCTTTGTATGGGGCTAAGCCCGCTTGATCTTAGCGCAAGGGTTTTTACTGTTGTGGAGGTTTTATGGGCAGACATTCATCGCAGGTAAGAGGAAGCCTCTGGAAGAGGTTTGGCATCGCGGTAATTTTTGGTGGCATAGCACTTGGTCTGACTTTTGTAAGCCAAATTAACTTATTTTCTTTTATCATCAATTTAAAAGAGATAGTAATACTGTTTGGCACTGCACTTTCGGGTGCGTTTGGCGGCTTGATAATTACCGTTCTTGCCAGCATTGTTGAACAGGGTAAGCCGTGGGCTTACGCGATTTCACATCTCATCGGACTTGTTTTTATTGGTGGAGTATTTGGCTCTACCATAAAGAACTCTCGTTCTAAGATCTCCCAGGTGCTCATATGGCTGATAATTTCTGCTGTATATTATTCCATCTTCTATTTTCCGCTTTATAATTTTTTTGATGCACTGATTTATGAGCATGATGTTACGCTAACCTGGGCATTTATGCAGGCAAGCTGGTTAAACTATGTTCGTGAAGCGGTATTTACAGTTATAATTACGCTTATACTTGTGGGTCTCACCCCGGAGGGTTTTAAGAAGTCCCTTTTTGGAAGGCGTATGTGAATGACGGGATGT
>JAMDDV010000044.1 GCA_023488455.1 Actinomycetota bacterium
GAAAGAACTAGAGGGGAGATAAGCGCAATTATTATTAGATATTTTTTTTCTTCTATTTTTTTTATTATTCTTTGAGCTGATGTTGCACCTAATAATACTGATAACCAGAAGAAAGACACAATTAAAATAGAAGACTCTAATTTAATTTCAAAAGTTGAAAAATAAGTAGTCAGCCAGGCTCCGAAAAGAATAATAACACCATTATGAAAAAATAATACAGCAGCACCGGTTAAGATTACGGGATTTATTATATCTTTAGATTTAAGGCTAATGTTGTGCCCTTCGTGGTATTCTTTTTTAGGGTACTTAATTTTTAAGAAAATTCCAAGTATTACAATTAAAGCAATAAATATAAGGATAAATATTATTCTCCAATACTGTGTGAAATATAATATAGTAAATAATATTAATGGCCCTAAAAATGCACCTAAACTGCTAAATTTGGAGAAACCTGTTAGAACAAAACTCAAATTAGTTTCTCCCAGCTCTGCAGCCCCCGTTGTAATACCTGCCTCTAAACTTCCAAAACCTAAATTCATTAAACAATAAGAGATTGCAAAAGAAATAGCATAAAATGAAAAGATAACCCCCAATATTCCACTTGCCAGTAATCCAATGCCCAAGTTTATTACCAATTTTCTACCCAATCTATCGGATAGTCTGCCAAAAATAGTAGCTGCTAACATTCCAAAGAAGAGTCCAATAAAAAAAATAAAGCCAATCCTGTCATATCTAATACTGAATTCTTTTACAAAAACTGGTATCAATGGGCCACTGATTGTTTGAGACATTCCAAATAAAAGTGCGAGATTGAAAATAAGAGTTAATGTTTTAGCCATTAATGAATTGTAAAGTTAGATAAGAGATGATTTCTAATAATTTTCCTTGATTGCTCTATTAACTATCTCTTCAAGTTGATTAATTTTTTTCTCATCAACGACTGGTTGTGGAGGGTAATTTGCTGTTAAGATCTCTTTTAACCTGTCATCCGATCTTTTCAGAATATCTGATTTACCACTTTCTGACCACCGGGAATAACTTTGTCTGCTGAATAAGTCCCAGCTCCACTGCTCTTTTCTCATATTATTATATGTATGATCAGTGCAGATAAAATTTCCACCGATTCCTACTTCTTTAATTAGATCAAACGCCAATGTATCTTCTGTTGCCTCAACACCTCTTAGAATTCTTGACATGTATGAAAGCCCCTCGTTATCCATGATCTCCTGGTGTAAACTTAGTCCTACGCCGGATCCAACTACACCTATAGAACCGTATCCGTATATACCTATTACTTCTGCTCCAGTGGAAAGAGCAAAAGATAGAGTTGCAGCTGCCTCGTATCCGCGTTGAAAGTCAGGCAGATTGGAGTCAGATAGATGGACTAAGCAACAGGCGACCATGTTGTACCTGCGGGCCATCTGGGCAAATGCCATGCTCATAATAGCTTGCTCAGGAGACCCATAAGATGCTAAGCCTATTTTCAAGTCAAGAAGTATTGCTGTGCCAGAATAGACGACGGGCTGTCTTGGGTTTAAGAGGTATATCAGGACCATGCCTGCCAAAACCTCGGCATTTTCCAACGCAATTGTGCCTGCCAAGGTCACGGGACCTGATCCTCCTGCAGAAACCATCGGTCCTAAGTAAATTGGAAGGTCATAGTTTGCCATTTTAACCATTATTTCCAGTGTATGAGGTGCGAACTGAAGTGGGCTTATTGATTCGGCAAAATAGGTAACAAGCTTCTTTTGTCTTAACTCATTTTCACCACCAGCAACGACCTTAGCCATTTCAATGACGTAGTCTGCTGATCGACTGGAATAGATCCATGTTTGGCATACTTTTTTTGAGTATGTGAATAGCAGTTTGTAGCATATAACATCAGCACAGTGTTGAGGCACATCGCTTGGAAGACAATGTGGAGCAACAATTCTCACGTTATCTAAAGCATTTCCAACGCATATTCCTTTAAGGACATCCTCAACGGTTCCGCGCCTTTTTTCGTTTTGAATATAGTCCACAATATCAGGAGTCGTATCCATTGATAATTTTAATTTTGAGTCACCAAACTCTATTGGTGGTCCTGAATCAGGTGGAAAAACAGAAAAATCTTTTGGTTGAAATTTAATAGTGCGTTCGACTAGCTCAGTGGGAAGCTTTGCTATTTTTTTCTCCTTGTCAACTTTAGCACCGTTGTTTTGCAGTAATTCCAGAATTTGGTCGTTTGGCGCGGATATTCCAATTTCATTTAAAATCCTTAAGGAAGTTTTATGTATTTTTTCGATCTCCTGATCAGTCAGAATTTTTGCTTTGGGACTGTATTTTGCCATTGGTTACCTCCATGTAAGGTTATATTTACAGAATTTAATTTAGATTGTTAATATGCTAACATTGGTAATGTTATATTACCAGTGTTGGAGATTACGCTAAGCATGATTTTAAAATTAACAAACGAGAGGTAAACATGAGGGTCGTGGCTTTCTTTAATTTGAAAAAAGGAACAGACTTCGAAGAGTACAAAAGATGGACAAGAAATGTACACGTGAAAGCATTAAGAGAAAAAATGGGAGTAAAAGATTTTAAAATTTACGAGGTTGTAGACATTGATGGTGATGGTAAAAAATATCAGATACTCCAGATTGCTGAGTTTGAAAGTGTTGATGGGTGGAGAAGGATGTTAGAAGAATTGCGTAAAGCACCAACAAGAAGTGTTGTTGATGAATGGCTAAAAAGATGCGATGAAGACTCAACTGTAATATATTATGGCAGGGAGATTGCTTAATTATGAATTCAAGGGAAAGGGTTTTATTAGCATTGGAGCATAAAGAGCCCGATAGAATACCCCTGGATTTGGGCTCAAGTGGCATGACCACGATATCGAAGACTGTTAATGATAGGCTAAAGGAACTATTCGGTATTAAAAGTGAAGATGAACCGATCATAGATATTAGCCAGGGGATTGTATTACCCGATGAGGAAATAATCAGACGATTTGGAATAGATATAAAACCGGTATTCCCCGGTAAACCAGATTCGTGGGATCTATCAATTGATGAAGAAGGTAAATACACAGATGAATGGGGTGTTATCAGGAAAGGTGCTGGTCCTTATTTTGATCTGTTTAAATCACCTTTATACAATGCTGAAATTGAGGATATCCTTAAATACAGATGGCCAGACCCAAGAGATCCAGGTAGAGCCAGGGATATTAAGCAGAAGGCGGTAGATTTATATGAGAATTCCGGGTTTGCAGTAGCAGGTAACCCACCAATTGCTGGCCTGATGTACCAGTGTTGTCTGCTGAGAGGTTTTGAGAACTTCCTGTTTGATTTAGCCGGAGACAAAAATAAAGCCCATGCACTGTTGGAGACCTTAACTGATTTATATGTTGATTTCATAGACTTTTATCTAAGAGAGGTAGGGAATTACATTGATATATTCATAACCGGAGATGACTTAGGTACACAGATCGCACCATTTTTGTCGCTAAACTTATACAGAGAAATGTTAGAACCCTATCACCGAAGGTTAATTGAAGAGATAAAGAAGAGAACCAGTGCAAAATTATTCTGGCACAGCTGTGGGGCGATTTATGATTTCATACCTGATTTAATTGATATTGGAGTTGATATTTTGAACCCAATTCAAACTGCTGCTGCCGGTATGGATATAGTTAAAATGAAAAAAAATTATGGCGATCAACTTGTGCTTCATGGAGCCATAGATGAGCAGTTTTTGTTAACTAACAGCAGACCAGATCAGGTTAAGGAGGGAGTTAAGAAAGTAATAGATATCATGGCTCCTGGCGGTGGTTATATTCTTTGTGCTACTCACAATATTCAGCCTAATGTTCCAATTGAAAATATAGTTTCTGTATATGAAACCGCATTGAAATATGGGGTTTATTAAAAATAATATTTTTGTTGTAACAAAAATCTTGAACAATGTTAGATCTTTTTGAAAATTTTTGGGATAAATAATGATCTATTTTATTTTGAAGGTGATATCTGGTGTATTCTTTTCAATTTTCTATAAGATATCTGAAAGAATCGATTGTGAGCCGAAGAGGACCTTGATGGCTTTTTTCTCAGTATCAGCATTTTTTTCGTTTTCTTATGTAATGATTTTTGGGGAGTTCAATTATGATTATAGAATATTATTGATAGCTATAATAACTGGACTAGCAACATTTGGTGCGATAATTTCATTCCTGTATTTAATAAAAATCGGGAAGTTTGGTCTATCGTGGATGCTGGTAAACTTGTCATTTTCTGTCCCTACATTGATTTCAATTTTTGTATTTGGTGAGAGACCCACAATATCAATCTATTTAGCACTTCTTTTAGCTCTGGTAACCCTTCTTCTTCTATTTGAGATAAGGAGAAACGAATTTAGAATTAAAAATATCCGAACATGGACATTTTTAGTGCTGGCTTCAATGATGCTGTCTGGAATTGCTGATTCTGGCCCGAAAGTAATTAAAGAAATAGCTCCTGGTTATGCTGCTATGACTTTTTTAAGTTTTAATTATCTTTTTGCTCTTATTCCTTCTATAGGTTTTTGCATTAAGAGAAAAGAATTCCCAACAAGAAAGGAATGGTTAGTTGGAATAGGGATTGGCCTTTCCAGTTTATTTTCATTTCTTTTTTTGTTTTTAAGCTTGAAAACTATTCCGGGAACAGTAGTTTTTCCTCTAAGCTTAACTGCAGTTAACGTTATTGTTCTGTTACTATCCTTCATTATCTGGAAGGAAAGACTCAATTTAAAACAGGTTGCCGGGGTATTTACAGCAATAATTGCTGCGGTTCTCTTTAATTTGAATTTTTAGGAGCGGTATATGGCGAAAAATGAATACCTGATTGCAGTTGATATTGGAACAACAGGTTGTAAAGCAATATCAATGGGCACTGATGGCAGAATTGTTGCAGAACAGTATTACGAATACCCTCTTATTAATTTGGAACCTACGCAAGTAGAACAGAATGCTAATCTTTGGTTTGGACTGTGCATTAAAGCAGCAAAGGAAGTAATAAAAAGATCTCCTGATGGCAATATATCAGCAATAAGTGCCTGCTCACAGGGGATATCGATAGTTCCTGTCGATAAAGGTTTTAACCCACTGGATAATGCAATTAGCTGGCTTGACTCGAGGGCTACAGAAGAGACCGATTTCATTTTGACTAAATATAAGGAAGCGGATTTGTATGAAATAACGGGTAAGAAGATAAACCCGCTTTATTCCTTGCCCAAAGTCATCTGGCTGAAAAGACATAAGCCCGAAATATATGAAAAGTCTTTTAAATTGCTAATGCCGTTAGACTTTTTCCTTGGAAAGTTGTCGAATAAATTTGTTACCAATCATACCATGGCAGCCGGTTCCATGTATTATAACGTCAACACGCTTGATTGGGATAAAAATATATTAAATACCTTTGAGATTCAAAGCACAAAACTGCCCTCCATACTTTGGAGTGGAGAGATTATTGGTGAAATATCAAGTCAAATTGCAGACAATTTAGGGATTGATAAAAAAGTAAAGGTTATCATGGGAGCTCAGGACCAAAAATGTGCTGATTTTGGTTCAGGAATGGGTAGTAAGGTGACAAGCATATCATTGGGAACAGCAGTAGCTATAAGCGATGTCGCGAAAAGTCCAATTAAGGATAAAAAGATGAGAATACCTCTGTTCCCATTTATATTAAAGGACCAATGGGTGTACGAAGCTGTCATATCAACGGGTGCTGGATCTTTAAGGTGGTTCAGGGACACATTAGGGGGAGCAGAATTTGAAGAAAGCAAAAAAACTGGTCAAAGTGTATACGAAATTTTTAATCAACAAGTAACTAAAGTTGATATCGGTTCTAATGGTGTAATGTTCTACCCACACCTTGCAGGAGCCTCATCTCCATATTGGAAGCTTGAAGCTACGGGCACATTTACCGGAATGACCTTATCCACTTCTCGCTATGATCTCATTCGCTCCATTTATGAAGGTATCGCCTTTCAGATAAAGGCGAACTGTGACATTTTAGAGGAACTTAGCGGCAAAAAAGAAACAACTATTGTATATGGTGGTTTAGCGAAAAGTGATGTTTTCTGCAAACTTCTCTCTGAGGTCCTAAATAGGTCTGTTATTTCACTTGGCCAGATTGATGCCGCGCTAGTTGGTACTGCCATGATCGCAGGTGTCGGATGTGGAACATACTCTGATTTTGAAGAAGCAAAACGAAGAGTAAGGCTGCACAAAAAAAGATTTAATCCTGATAAAGAAAACATCAAAAAATATTCAGATATATATAAGGGATATTGCGAGGTTCAGGATAGGCTTTTATCGGATTAAGCATTAGTAGGGATATATTACATGAACTCTTTCAACTTCTAACAATGATCGAGAAAGGAAGGGTTTAATGAAAGCAGCTGTAGTTGAGAAGCCAGGTATTTTAAGCATAAAGGAAGTCCCAGAACCAAAGATAAATGAATATCAAGCTTTAGTAGAAATATTAGCCTGTGCTACCTGCAATAGCACAGATAGAAAGTT
Organism: Actinomycetota bacterium; assembly: GCA_023488455.1. Next base: position 6,539 of record JAMDDV010000044.1, read on the forward strand.
AATCAATGGTGAACTTCCAGGACCCTTTTTGAATTTTCCTGGTATTTTAGGACATGAAAGCGTCGGTAGGGTAATTGAGGTTGGAGGGAAAGTCAGAAACTATAAGATAGGAGATCTTGTATTGAGACCCGTGGCAGTGTACCCAGGAGAAAAATTAGGAAACTATTATTCGCTGTTTGGTGGGTTTTCAGAATTTGGAGTGGTAACTGACTATGAAGCTGAGATTGTAGATAAAAATAAGAAGGAAAGCGATTTTACTCTCTGGCACCTATATCAGCAAACGATACCGCCCTATTTTGATCCAATTGATTCCACCATGCTTATTACTTTTAGGGAGGTATTAGATTGGTCGTATAGATTTGGGATTAATAACAGAACGAAATTAGTGATACTTGGCAGTGGGCCAGTTGCGATGAGTTTTGTTATCTATTCTAAAATGCTGGGAGCATATCCTGTAATAGTTGTGGGGCTTAGGGATGAAAGGTTAAGACTGACAACTGATTTGGGAGCTGATTTTGTTATAAACAGCACAAGAGAAAATGTTAAAGACAGAGTGTTTGAATATACCGGTGGAACCGGAGCAACTCATATTGTGGAAGCGATTGGCAAATATGAATTAATTAATGAAACATTTGGCTATCTGCAGAAGGGTGGCATGATAGGTATCTATGGAGCTACTTCTCCAAAATTTGTTTTGAACTGGGAGGATGCACCACCAACCTGGATTTTAACTCATATACTTCAGGATGAGAGAGTATCTCACCAACAAGTAATAAATTCCGTAAAAATGAATTTTGTTAACCCTAAAAAATTCTATTCACATGTTGTCAGCTTGGAAAATATAAATGATGGATTTAGGTTGCTGGAGGAGAAAAAAGCACTGAAAGTCGTGGTTAAAATCAAATGAATTATTCATATTTTCCAAGACAGGAATATGAAAGTAGATATCAAAAAGCATCTCTGTTGATGGAGAAATATGATATCGATTTTTTATTGATTACAAGTAAAGAAAATCTCAATTATTTTGTGGGATATGATTTTGGGGAGCTTGATATAGATGATAAGTATTTTTACTGTTTTGGCATTTTACCTAAGGATATGAACTTGAAACCAACTCTGATTGTTGGAGAAGGCAATGAAGGTACTGCTTCGGCGTCATGGGTTGAGGATAAGAGATTCTTTGGATATGGGAAGAAACAGTTCATGGGTCTAAATTATATAGAAATATTAACTGAAGTGATAAACGAAAAGGGTTTGGCTAAATCCAACTTTGGGTTGGAATTGGGCTTGGGGATGAATCTGCGATATGACATTTTCAAAAATATTTCAGAAAACTTTAAGCAAAGTAAATTTATAGATGCCGTTCCATTAATATGGGATTTGAGGAAAATAAAATCCAGCTTTGAAGTTGAAATGATAAGAAGGGCATGTGAGATAACTTGTAGCGGATATATTGAAGGATTTAAGGCATTAAAAGAAGGCGTGAGCGAGAAATATATTGCATCGGTTATGGGAATGAAAATGTTAAAAGAAGGGGCGGACTGTTTTGGTTCAGGGATAATAATGCTTTATTCAGGAAGAGATAGAATAACATGGTGTGACGGCCTGCCAAGCGATTATAAATTAAGAAAAGGTGACCTGTTACAGGTAGATGGAGGTTGCACCGTTAGTGGGTATAAATCTGATATATTAAGAATGGCCTGTATAGGAAAACCATCAAGAGAACAAGAAAAGAATTATGAAATTGCAAAAGAAGCAAGCATGATGTCAATCCAGTCTGTCGGGGAGGGAGTTAATTGCAGCCAGGTATGGAAAGAAGCTGAAAAGGTATGGATAAAACATGGATATGAGGAGTTCGTTAAGAATAGGAAGAATGCAAATTGGTGCTCAAACGGTCATGGAGTAGGTCTTGATATACATGAGCCCCCTGCTATAAGTGAAGGAGAAGAAGAAATTTTAAAAGAAGGTATGGTGATAACCATTGAAGCTTTTAACACACATAATGGGACATGGCCATTAAAGGATGCAGAGTGGTGGTATTTAATCGAAGATATATTACTAGTCAAGAAAAATGGGTGTGAGGTTTTAAGCAATAAGATGGGAAGTGAGCTGTGGGTTGCATGAATAATTTACAATCTTCTATTCTTGAAGTCCAAGAATGCAAAGAAGGTGATTTTTATGAGTTATGATTTTTGTGAATTTAAAAAGGAAGAGTTTGAAAGTAGATTAAACAGGCTAAAAGACATGATGGTCAGGGAAGGTCTGGATGCTGTGATATTAACTGAGGAGGAAAATATAAGGTGGGTCTCGGGTTACTGGGTCTTTGTAGTTTCACAGATTAAATTTATGTCACATGTGGTAATTGTACCCAGTTCTGATAGCGAGGAGCCTATATCGTTAATAAATCATGATTCTACAGGGGAAGGATTGTCCTGGATAAAGAAGGTCAGGTATTTTGAGAAGAAGACAAAACCACCTTATAGGACTGATGAATTCACCGATGTGAGTGGAATTTTAGCGGAAAATCTCAAGGGGTTGAAATTGGACAGGTCCAGGATAGGAATGGAACTTGGAAAAGGAATGAGATTAAATCTGGAACAGGTGGTCATAGATGATTTTAGAAATAGCATGCCTCATGCCCAGTTTGTTGATGTTTCCAGCAGTTTATGGGAATTAAGAAGTATAAAGTCTGCCGCAGAAATAGAAAAATTAAAGAAAGCTTCAAAGATAACTTCTGATAGCATTACAGAGGGATTTAAAATCCTAAGAAAGGGGATTACTGAGAGAGAATTAGGTCAATTTTTGGTAAGTTACTGGTTTAATAATGGGGCAACTGGGATAAGCCATGTCGGTGTGGGATTTGGAGATAATGCAATAAGATTTGCCCACTGTGATCCCAAGGGGTATCCTTTGAAGGAAGGTGAGGTAGTGAAAGTTGATGTTGGTTGTTCTTTTGAGGGTTATAAATGTGATATGTATAGAATGGCCTGTCTTGGAGAACCAAAAAAAGAAGAAGCAAGAGTTGCCTCGGTTATTAAGAAAGCAAATCAAGCAGTGATAAGCGAAATAAAAGAAAATGTAAAATGTTCGGATTTATATAAGATTGCTGCTAAAGTTTTTATAGATGAAGACCTTGAGCATTTAATACCATCAACTTCGATTGGTCACGGCATTGGGCTTTCAGTTCATGAGCAGCCGATTGTGCATAAAGATAATGATGATGTACTTAAGGCTGGGATGGTATTAACAGTTGAGCCCTGGACCTTAAATTATGATGATTGGTCAATGGGAATGAATATTGAGGATGTTGTAGTTGTGATGAAAGATGGTTGTGAAGTACTAACTGATACAGACAGGGATATATTTTTAATATGAATCGTTATGCAGCACAATGCTTATCTTGACATTAAATTTTTTTTAATATAATCTAACCGTTTAGATAAACGGTTAGATGTTTAATCCTCGGAAATAAAATCCTCAGGAGAGCGAATGGCTACAATAAGGGATGTTGCAGTTAAAGCGAAGACCTCAATTGCGACCGTGTCTGCTGTTATCAATGATTCCACGTATGTAAGCAAGGATCTAAAAGCAAGAGTAGAGGGAGCGATAAAAGAATTAGATTTTGTGCCAAACGTTCTTGCTGGTTCGTTAAAAAGTAAAAAATCTTATCAAATTGGGATCCTGATTTCGGACATAAGAAATATATTTTACGCAGAGTTTTATCGAGGATTTGAAGATGTAGTTAAAAGAAAGAGATATAACATTTTGCTCTGTAATTCAGATAATAATGTTGATATGGGGGAAGAGTATTTCCAGCTACTGGCCCAAAAACGAGTCGATGGTGTTGTTATTACTGTTTCAAACACGGAGATGTTAGATGAGACTGTAAATTTCAAGAAATATGGAATCCCCTTAGTACTAATAGATCTTATTCCTAAAGATCCATCCCAGCAAGTTTTTAGTCATGTGGGAGTAGATGGCTTTGAGGGAGCGAAAATTGCTGTACAGCATCTGATTGATAACGGTTATACAAGAATAGCCGTTGTTTCTCACTATGCACAATATAGGGATTTTAAAGAAAGAATAGATGGTTATGTTGCTGCTCTAGAAGAAAACGGAATAAAGATTCACAAAGAGTATATCAAAATGGGTGGTTTTTCTAACATTGAGGCGGTTTCACTAACCAGAGAGCTTCTTGACCTCCCGGACCCGCCAGATGCAATTTTTGCTACAAATAACAGGATGATTTTGGGTGTTTTACAAGAAGTCCAGGATAGGCATATTCGTATTCCGGATGAACTTGCACTTGTAGGGTTTGATGACTTTGAGTGGGCTAAGTATCTCAATCCCCCTCTTACTACTGTTCAACAACCGGCCTACGAAATTGGAGTGCAAGCAGCGAGAGAGCTTTTCAGATTGATAAGGGGCGGCTCAAACGTAAGAACCAGGATTATTAAACTGCCGACTAAGCTCATGATCAGGGAATCCTCAATAAGGAAGGATTGAGGCATTAGATTTTGGTAAGATAACTTTACAACTATTATTGAATAGGTTAAAATGACTAAAAAATTTACTCAATATTTTTGAAAAGGAGGTGATGAGAAAAACATTTTCTGCTTTGAATTAGATTAAAGAAAAGGGGGAATTATGAAGGTAAGTAAAAAAATCATGATGTTTATCGCTTTGCTGGCAACTCTTATGTTCGTTGCAGGAACTGCTCTTACTTCATGTCAGCCAGCGCCACCACCAGCAACTGAGACTGCCGCTCCAGAAACTGAAGCAGCAGAAACTGAAGCAGCTGAAGAAACAGCTGCAGCAGCAGAAAAGACATTCTGGCAGATGATAAATGATGGAGATCTTAAATTTGAAGGTGTGACTCTCAACTTCCTCTATCAGGGTGGGGTTGGATACGACAAATACATGGAAGCAACTGCAAAAGAATTTGAAGAGCTAACCGGTGCAAAAGTTGTTCTTGATCCTACTCCATGGGAAGCACAGATGCCGAAGATCGTTAATGATGTACAGACTGGGGCAAATCAATACGATCTATTTGAAGGCGATATTGAGTTTCAGTACACACTGAAAGACCAAATGATTCCAATCAATGATTATATTGAAAAATATAATGTTGACATCGAAGGTTTCTTTGATGGTGTGTACAAGTATGGCGAGTGGCTTGGTCAAGGTATCAGATATGGTCTACCAATAGGTACAGGTATCTCTTCAGTGGCAATTAATACTGAAATTTTTGATGCAGCAGGAGTTAAGTATCCATTTGCTACCTGGGATGATTTCTATGCAGGGCTTGAGAAGTTAACTGATAAAAGTAAAGGCATCTATGGGATTACGTTCTCAGGTGTGAATGCTCAACTTGTAAAGATGTACCTTTCCAGGTTATGGGGCCAGGAGGTGGACGTGTACAACAAAAACTGGTTGCCGCAGGTGAATACTCCAGGAGGAATAAAAGCTGCTCAAATGATGGTCGATTTGATGAAGTACGCACCTCCAGGTGTTCTTGGTTGGGATGTTGCTGACGCCGCGCCAATATTTCTTGAGGGGAAAGCCGCAATCTATGAGAACTGGCTTTTTGCTATAGCTGGGCTTGCGGATGATCCTGAACAGTCAAAAATAGCTGGCAAATGGACCCTTATACCAGCTGCGGGCGGTGGCCCAACCGGTAACTGGGTTGAGCACAACGTTGATATTCTTAAGAGTAGCGAGAACCCGGAAGCTGCGTTCGCATACCTTGCATATATCACTTCAACTGAAAGGATAATGGATTACTTTAAGAATCCTGTTGAAGGAATGGTGTGGGATCCGGCGAGAACTCAAGTCTGGACTGAGCTTTTAATTCCGGCAACACCACAACTTCAGGGTCAGTTTGATGCACTACAGGCTGGAATACCTATCACCCCAGGTTTGCCGCAGTGGCTCGAGGCTTTCATGGCGATAGGTGATAACAATGGTACCGCTATGGCCGGAACAGCTACTCCCGAAGAAGCCATGGAAAACCTATTCAACGATTTGAATACCATAATTCAATCGAATTTGCCTGGTTTTGAATATCCAGCAGCATTTGAGTAGAATTGGTAGAGTTCTAAGTATTTAGTTTATTTCTTCCCGCTGGTAGTAAAAAGCCAGCGGGAAGAAATGTATTAGCACTATGCTAATTTGATAGGTGGGTAATCGAAAGGACGCAATCATGTCGAAGGTTGATGATATAAAGCTTCGGACGCTTACTATTAATTATTCGCGAGAGAGAATGATATTGTGGCTTTTCATTTCTCCAGCGTTAGCATTTATCATATTTGCTAATGTCTATCCGATTTTTTATGCTCTTTATATGAGTTTTTTTAAATACAATATGCTTGTGCCTGGTTCAAAACCTACATTTATCGGTTTACAAAATTACATAATAGCCGTCTTTGATCCAAAAGTTATAGATAGTTTTACGCGAACTCTTTTTTATGTAGGTGGTTGTTTGATAATTGAATTTATAATTGGTATGGGATTGGCATTATTAATCACTTCAAATGTGCGTGGAATGGCATCAATTAGGGGGATCTTCCTTGTGCCCTTAATGATGACACCGGTGGTAGCTGGAACCCTTTGGCGGACACTTTACAATTCATTATATGGTCCCATTAATTGGTTCCTGAGTTTATTTGGAGCTCCCGTAATAGAATTTTTGGGAGATGCAAAGACAGCTTTACCATCGATAATGGGAGTGGAGATATGGCAACAGACCCCAGTTGTTATTTTTATTCTCGCTGCTGGTATCCAATCCCTTCCTGTTGAAATATACAAAGCGGCAGCAGTTGATGGAGCAAGCAAATGGCAAATATTCACAAGGATAACATTACCACTTCTTAAACCTGTATTTTTCGTGACATTACTTTTAAGGGTCATGGATCTCTTTAAGGTCTTTGATACGGTATACGTAATGACATATGGTGGGCCCGGTAAGGCAACTGAGCTGATATCAATGTTCATATATAAGGCGGGTTTAAAATATTTTGATATCGGGAAAGCAGCAGCAATGTCATGGATGTTTCTTGTAATAATCTTCGTTATATCTCTTCCTTTCTTGAGAAGAATTCAAAGGACTGAAGCGTAATGATCTTAACAATGTCTTCTTTGATGGGATGTGAAAAATGAACAGGACCTATTATAGATTTCGCAGGATTTTTGGGAGGATACTTTTTTATTTCTTCACTTTTATTATTATTCTGATAACAATTTTTCCATTTTATTGGCTTGTCACGACCTCTTTCAAGCTTGAGGGTGATTTCCAAACGCGCCCTCCACAGTTTGTGCCCCTGCGTCCGACTCTTAATAATTATATAGGTATTTTTAGACAGGAAGGATTAGCAAAAAATTTCAGGAATACGGCAATAATATCAATCTCAACAACAGTTCTTTCCGTTTTATTTGGTTCACTTGCTGCATTTGCTTTGGCAAAGACATATATATCACAAACAATTAGAAGCGCAATGTTGATATGGGTATTAATTGTAAGAATTTTCCCGCCTATAGTTACAGCGCTGCCGTACTTTATGATAATAACAAGACTCAAACTATATGATACTCACATATCACTTATAATTACCTATGTAAGTTATTCTCTGCC
>JAMDDV010000024.1 GCA_023488455.1 Actinomycetota bacterium
AAGCGCTTGCGCAAATATCGGCTAGAATAATTGTTTATTTGGAGGAACTTAATAAAAACGTTTTTAGTTAAGATTAATATAACTGAATCTACCAGGCTATAGTTGGGAGAATCTAAATGACAACCATAAAAGATGTTGCTGATAGAGCTGGTGTCTCAACTTCTACTGTTTCCCATGTCATAAACAATACAAGGTTTGTAAGCGAAGAAACTAAACAAAAAGTATTAAGCGCTATAGAAGAACTTAGCTACTATCAGAATGCTCAAGCTAAGAGTTTGGCAACCGGTAAATCTCATATTATTGGACTAATTGTATCTGACATTACCAATCCCTTCTTTCCAGAACTTATTCGAGGAGCTGAAAGGAACGCTACGCAACAGGGATACGATGTCTTCTTAGGCAATACGGACTATGACCCTGAGAGAACTACAACTTTGGTGAGAAGGCTTATTGAGCATAAAGCGGATGGCGTCATTATTATAACTTCAGAGATAGAATATAAATTGATATCCAACCTCACTTCGAAAAGGATTCCAGTTGTACTTCTCGACTGGGGAATTACTGATCATTTGGTCAGTAACATCAAGTTAAATTTTAATAAAGGAATAGAGGAAGCTATCAATCATTTAGTCAATCTGGGACATCGCAACATCGCATTTATTAGCGGATCTCCAAAACTTAAAAGTGTCAGAGCTAGAAAAGATGCCTTCATCTCCTCATTTAAAAAATACATTGGTACGGTTGATGAACCCATCATCATTGAGGGAGATGTCAGAGTAAGCGGAGGAGAGATAGCTTCCAGCAAGATACTGGATCTTCCAAACCGACCTACTGCAATTCTAGCAATAAATGACCTTACGGCCATAGGAGCCATTAAAAGTATAAAAGAGAGGGGACTCCAAATCCCTGATGATATTTCGGTAATTGGTTTTGACGATATCCTCATGGCCTCATCCATAGTGCCTCCTCTCACAACCATTAATCTCCCAAGGTATAAGATAGGTGAAATTGCCTGGAGCATGCTGCATTATTCCATGGAGCATAAAGAGGAAATGGGGAAAGAGGAGACTGTTGACACTGCCCTTGTGGTAAGAGGTACAACGGGAAAAGCAGTTTCTAACTAACTACTTATAATTAAAAAGAGTTGACCGATAAAAAGTTCGTTGACGAAAAAGCAGAAGAACTACGAAGAGTTAAGATTAGTTAATATAAATCAATGTATAATATCCTTCTCTTTAACCACGCTTGAAAGAGAATCAAGTAAAAAATCCCTGGCATCTAATTACGCTTTCTTTTCATTTGTTATCATTTTTGCTGCTTCGATAGCTTTTAAATAAACTTCCTCCCTCAACCTAAAGCCTTCTTTTAGAAGCTTATCCAAAATTTCTATAAATTCATCAAAATCAATCTTGTTTATCTTCAACGCCTCTAAAAGCACAAATATAGTTCCCCTAGGAATCAACCCAATAATTTCCGATGCACTGCGTGCCAAAGACTCATCAATCAAAACCTCATTCATCTTGAGTTCTTTTGCTAAAGCTAACGCAGCAACCTCTCCTTTTTCCAAGCTCATTGGAATTTCAATTAACTCATTTACTTTAATAACATTAATCCATCCATCACTAATCTTTTTTTCAATTAGAAAAGCATCCTTCTGCCCAATCCTTTTCCCTTCTTCTACAACTTCTTTTTCTACTTCCTCTGGAATGAGTACTTGCTCATAAAGACTTTCTAGCAAACCCAATTTTCCAACCTTAGCAAGATAGATCAAAGGGGTAGCATTCGAGACTATTCTTCTCATTTAACCTTCTATGTCTTTTTTCAGATCTTCTATGGTATAGGGTACATAGGTTTGCCTCTTCTTTGCCTCTTCCATGATCTCCCACAAGGACATGTCACATCTCTTAGCTGCCTGCCATAAGGTTATCTTACCGACCTCATAATCCTTTAGAGATTTCTCTATCAACCATTCTCTGGCAGCCTTAATCAGAAATCTTCTCAAGATCGTTGATCTATCCATTCCTTCTTTTTTCGCTATCTGATCTATCAATTTAACTAATTCGTCATCAACTCTGGTGGTTATGGTAACAGGCATTTATTCCTCCATATTAAAATTATTCATTTTAATATAACAAAGGGTTAGTAAATGTCAATGTTTATAAAACATTTACCTGCAATTTTTTTCAACTGTAAACACTGTGCTAATTGGAGTGCACATGATCAGAAGTAAGCTCATGGTTAGCAGAGGAGGAGTTTATTCTTTAGGCCATCGAGGGAGAATGCGATTGAGCCGCGCAGGCCAGCATCAGGCCCAACTGACGAGAGCAGAATCGCAGGCATTTCAGGCACGATCGGTTCGATCATCTCGCAAAGTGGTTTTACGACAAGCTCATTAGCATCAAAAACTTCTGCAATATCCCCACCGATTATAACCACCTCGGGATTGAGCACAGAGATGACATTTGTTATCGCGACTGCAATTGCCTCGAGCGCATCCCTTATGATAGTTTTACATTCTTCATCAGAGCTGCGTGCAGCAAGAAAAACCAGATCAAGCGAAATCTTATCGAGGTCATTATTAGCAAGTTCATTTAACTTCCCATCTCGGTTCCTGATGGCACTATGCCTGGCTCTCTCAAGTATCATCAAGACCGATGCCATGCTTTCCAATTGGCCACCACTGTAGGTACCATACTTCAACCCTTTTTTGCCAACCAGCAAGAAACCAAGCTCACCCGAAGCACCGTTATAGCCTCGATATATCTCACCATTTATTATTACCCCCGCACCGATACTCGGATTCATTGATACAAATACCAGATTCTTGAACTTCCTTCCTATACCGTAACTCAGCTCCCCAAAAGCATGCATGTTCACATCATTCTCAACAAATACTTCAACCTTAAACTTCTTCTCCAGCATCTCCTTTAATGGAAATTTTTTCCACGTCTTAAATAGCATAGAACGGGTTATCAACTTTGAGTGTATATCCACAATTCCGGGAATAGCTATTGATAGAGCAATGAACCTGTGATTCCTGTTGGACAACTGTTTTTTAAGGCTTTCAATTTCACTAATTACAAATTCCATATTCTCTTCATCGGACTCACCATCGAGCGACAACGATCTCTTCTCAATATATTCGCCTGCAAGGTTGGCTGCGGCCAACCTCGCCCTTCGACCTCCCAGATCTGCACCTATGACGTATCCCCAGTCAGGATTGAAGCTGAGCAGAAAGGGCCTGCGTCCGCCGGATGAGTCACCCTTCCCGTGCTCAATTATTATTCGCTTATCCAGCAGATAATCGACAATTTTTGAAACCGTGGGCTGACTGATCCCTGTTTCTCTGGAAATGTCGGCGCGTGAAATGTATTCATGCTTTCTGATACAGTAGAGAACAATATTATTGTTCATCTGCTTCATTAACTGCGGGCTTCCCTTGCTTTCAGGAAAATCAGTATCCAATTAACACCCTCTTTATAATTCTGATATCAATACCTGAAACCGAATAACCAGACGCCCAGACCAAGAAATCCATGAATTAATCCTATTATGAAAATTGCATAGCCATTCAATCTATGCCACTTTAATTTTAATCTAATGATACGCCTCCCGGTCAATATCTGGAAAATTATGAGAATTATCAATAAAAACCCAATCCATGCAGTCAGAGGAAGGCTACCGAATATTGGGATAACCATGATACCTCCAATTCATAAGAAAGATATAAAGAATTTTACAATATCAAGGTATATAAATAAAAAAAGAGGGGAAACTGGTGGTTTGCCCCAAAATATGTGAAATAATATCTACTTTAATGCTTGCTTTTAGTTCCTGCCCCTCAGGTAGTCGATCATAGGCTGGGTAATTAGTGGTACCACATCTGCGATCATGTGAGGCATGAGGTTATCCATCACCTTTGGCATGAGATCCGGCATCTGTTCAGCCATATAATCAGGCATGGGAACCCTTTCAGCCACTCTATTCAGCATTACCGACATCACCTTGGGCATCATCATAGGCAGCAGCCGAGGAAATAACACGGGAAACATTGGCTTCATCATGGTAAGCACACCAGGTATCTTGCCCATGAGCCTCATCATCTTACCCATACCAAGTGGCATTGCGTCTATTAGTTCAGGCCACATGGTCTTCATAAGATCAGCAAAACCCTGCGGTGTCATCAAAGCTATCATGGCTTCAAATACCGCCCACTGTGCTTTAACCTCTGGATGTGGATCAGGAAAATCATAGCCAAGCGCAGATGATGCAAAATGCGCCAGATCCTCTACCTCAATTGGAATATTTTTCTTATCGGCACTAACTCGCAGCTGGAATTCGCAGCAAGGGCAAAGGGCTAAAACTTTTTCGGCCCCAACCTCAGCAGCTTCATCAAGACGTGTTTTCCCAACTTCTGCCGCAATAGGCGGTTCCTTTATCAGCGTCAAGACTGATCCGCAGCAGTGAGATTCTTCACGGTTATATGGCATCTCAACAAAATTTACTTTCGGAATTGCCCTTATCAAATCGCGGGGTTCTTCATATACCCCTGACACTCGCCCAATGTGACATGAGTCGTGCCAGGTAACTGTAACCGGCTTCATGCCGTTCTCTGGAAACTTGAAATCCCCAGATCTTATCTTATCTGATACAACCTCACTATAATGCTTTGTGGTTATTCCATATTCAATACCTAACTTTCTCGCCCACATCGGATAAATTTGACGCCACATCATGTCACACGCGGGGCAGGAAGCTATAACTTTATCTGCGCCTGCTTCCCTTACTGCAGCTATATTCTTTTTCATCGTATCAACAAACAGATCCCACTTTCCTGCAACTAACATAGGAGTGGCACAGCAGTTCTCCTTGTTGCCAAGATAAGTGAAATCTACACCTGCAGCATCAAGAAGCCTCACACTTGCCATAGCGATATCCTTTTCCACATAACTTGCAGTACAACCGGCAAAATAAACGTTACTGGATTTCTTATCAGGCCCATGCTTGGCTAGTAGATCCTCCGGGAACCAGACAGAACGATCTTTTCGATATCCTGCCCATATGTCACCCTCTGCTGCTAATGCTGCTCCCATCATCTCAAATGGTGGGAACGTCATCTTCCTTTCCTTGTTAACCAGTTTGCCGCGTAACTTCATCCAGGAAGGCTCAATTGGCAGCGAGGCCGAACAGCGGAGGTTACAGAGTTCGCAGGTTGTGCATACGAGAAAGGTATCGACCATGAACTGATCCCATTTTTCCCGACCCTCCATGTACTCTCGAAGCCAGTACCACTTACCGCGGGGGCTTTGGCTCTCCCAGCCCCTACCGTAGAACTGGTCGCACTCATCCACACAGTAACCACACTGGGAACAGCTGTAAGCGTACCACGCTACATCGGCAGGTATCCCACGAACCGGTTTATCTGGCTTTTCGCCAATCATAGTGTTCACTCTATTTCCAAAGGGCCTGATCAGAGGCTCAAAGGCGGAGATAACATTAAGAGCTTTTCCCACTGCTCCGTTACCTATTACTTTACCTGGATTCAATATATCCTTTGGATCAACCTGTTTCTTGAATGTTCTCAACTTCTCAACACGCTCCTTGCCAATCACCTGAGGTGCTTTTCGCGTGAAATAAAGGCCTGTGCTGTATGGTCGTCCTCCGTGTTTCTGGGCAATCTTTAATAGTGTAAGGACCAAGCCAAACACAAAGTTGTAGCCAAACCTTCGCTGATCGCTTGGTATGAAACCAAGAATAACAACTTCCGGTTTGCCACTTGTGCTCTTTTGAATAACAAGCCCTTCTTTAACAAGCGGTTGATTTATCTTGTCCTCAATCTCCATCATTGCTCTGCCTAATTCTGAGAGCGGAATGACGATCTCAGCAGGCACAAGAGAGGGTCCAAGACGTTTTACTATCATGATATTAAATCGGTGTTCCCATTCGTGTTTGGCAATTCTTTCGCTCAGTATCTCAGCATTATTTTTCCTGGCTGTCTCATGAAGTTTTCCCTTAACTGAGTCTCTATCTTTTCTGGGGTAAGTAACAGTCATTACATATGCTTCGGGTAATATAACCCGCTCCTCAACTGGGTGGCCAAGGTGCTCCATTAAAGGTGCTTTGTTCTTCAGAACAACCATCCCTGGGTTGATGAACATGACAGACCAGATGGGTAAATTGGCATCAATAATATCCTCAACTAACTTCTGCAAATCCTCTGGAGTATTACTGCTTAAGCTCGATATTTCCATCTCCTCAGTCGGCATGACTTTAAGCGTAACCTGAGTTATAAAGCCAGTGATACCCTCGGCATCAGCAATCAGATCCAGCTCGTCACCTCTGAATTCGCGTACTTCTCCATTTGGTAATACAACACGGGCGCTTACTACGTTATCACGATACCATCCATACTCATACGAGCCGATACCAGCACCACCCTGCGCCAACCATCCGCCAGCCGTCGATGAGGGATAACTTGTCGGGTATAGCCTCAACGTCAGTTTATATTTTGCCAGCTCCCTATCTAGCTTGTCCCATACAACACCTGCTTCCACAGTTGCGGTATTGGTACTGGGATTAATTTCAATGATTTTCTTCATGCGGTAAAAATCGACAACTATGCCGTTTCTGATCGGCACTGCACCACCGTAGCCAGAGGAGGCTTTCCCGCGCGGAGTTAAATATACTTCATTCTCATTTGCCCAATTAACAAGTTCAACTAATTCCTCCTCATTTTTCGGCTGTACCACAGCTTCTGGGACTGTATTTCCAATCAGCGGTTTAAAAAGATCAGGCATTACAGCGATATCGTGTCCGTAAAGTTTGCGCTCTGTCCTGCTGAAGGAGATTCTATCTCCAAACTTCCCTTTTAGATAATCCCCATCTTTAGCATTTATCTTTCTCATGTTTTACCTCTTCTCTTAAACAAACGTTGGAATATATACCTCTATATACCTATACATGGTATTGGTATATTTTAATTCCAATCCTAACCGTTGTCAACAAATGAGGCAATTAACAGGATTTAGTCGAAAAGCAGGAAGCACGCCCTAAAAGCGTGCTTCCTAAAAATTCCTGGGTACTACCACCCGAAAGTATTGTAATTAAATCGAGGTTCTCTCCAGTTTTTTCGTCTCCACAGGTTTATAATGCTCCGGATCGACGGCAGCATACTCTTCATTCCATACCTTATCAGCTATCTCATGGTACCTCTCACCGTAATCATCAAGCCAGTTGGCAAGATCAGTAGCAATCGTGTCAGCGCCCTCATGGGAAGGCCTGGCACCAACAGCTTCAACTATCTCCCTCAATACATGCGGCTGATCGATAATCGAACAAGGGGTAAGCAGGTTATCGCTATATGGAATCCTCTTTTTGAACTCAGAAAAGAACTGTGATCTGATTATATCGTGCATGCTCTTTTCCTTGACGTTATCGATCGCATAATGGAAGAAAACGCACGGTTCAACATTTCCATCACCATTGATATGCAGATAGCAGCGCCCACCAGCAAGACATCCACCCACCATTGGACCGTCATTCCAGAAATCCGCGATTATTATGGGTTTCGCCTTTCTGACTCTAAGCATTTTTTGCCTTCTATATTCCCTCTGCTCAGGAGTGGGCATTATGTTAACATCTGGCTTTCTACCGATCGGTATGTAGTTAAAATACCAGCCAAGGAAACAACCTTTGTTAATATAAAAATCGATGAACTCGTCGCTGACTATAAATTCGTTATTATCTCTTGTTGCAGTTGCGGAAAATCCAAAAATAACTCCTGCCTCGCGCAGGTTATTCATCGCGCTGGTAACTTTCTGGAAATGTCCCCTGCCCCGTCTCTCATCAGTATCCTCCTCAAAGCCCTCAACGCTTATGCATGGGACCACATTGCCAAGTTTGCCAAGCTTTTCAGCGTTCTCCTTATTCAAGTAAGCACCATTTGTATAAACCATGAAGTAGAGGTCATCATTCTGCTCAAACATCTCAAAAATGTGATCCCAGTAGAACGGTTCCCCTCCAGTTATAACATAGAAATAGATACCCATCTCCCGGCCTTCTTTCAAGACCCGGTTCACAACTTCAAGCGACAGGGCATCCTTCTTTGTATATTCACCCGCGTAGCAGCCATAGCATCCTAAATTACAGGCCATGCTCGGGCTAATTACAAATAGGGTAGGGGGGTGGACACCTGTTCTTTTGGCATATTCTTTTCTAACTTTCGCACCCTTGACCAGGGCGTTATACATGAAATTCTCAACAAATTTGTTCCTTCCAGCCGGCGAAAACCTGGGCAGCAGATGTTTAAACTGTAAAAGGGTCTTCTCGATAAATATTTTGCCCTCTGGATGAATAACTTTGGTTGATTTTGATCTCACAAAATCTAAAAACTTTTCGTCGCTCACGCTGTCGACAATTTTCAATAAACCCTTAAGGGCCACTTTCGTGGCTGTCTCCTTAACAGAACTAGCATTTGCCATTCTAAGATCCCACTCCTTCCATAATTAAATATTTTCCAGGAAATTGACGGTCGGACCTCCGAATATGCTCTTTAATATAAGTCCAGGAAATGGTGCCGACCGAGATATAAATTGATCTTAATTCATAGACATCACTTCACTTGTAATATGATGTTTTCATTTTTTCTCGAGTCTCCATAATATACCACATTTCAGAAAATTTTGCTTGTTATTTATGTTATATGTTGAGCATGATTGACCATAACATCTTAATACCACATCTATAACAAATAACGGCATAAGAATTTAGTACTAAACTGGTAAAATTTATGTTAATATCTCGGCCAAATCAATGAAAAGCAAGAATATTTCGAAAGTTCTATATTTAATATTAATATCATTTCTATATCTATTGACATTTTCTGCTTGCAGGAAGCTTGCGACTATTGAGGTAGTAGAAGAGCCTGCCCATACCGAGAGCACTCGGGCGAACCAGGAGTCCGGTGCCCTCGAAACCGAACCAACAACCACAGAAGAGCCCAGGCCGGACTTCAACCTGGTGATGGTGCCTGTCGTCCCCTTCTATACTTACAATGACGAGATCATCTTTGATGACATAAAGAAATACTGGAATGGCGACACCCAAAGCCTGAACTATCTATCCAACACAAATGAGATACCAGAGCTACTATTAAATGAAAAAAACTTTGAAATCCTGAAAAAGGTCCTGGGAGAACCTGCTTCTGTGGTTCCAATAAAACTGCTGGAAGGTGAAGAGCTTCAAAAATACTCGGAAACAAACCCCAATATCTGGTCAATCATTCCATTTGAAGACTTGAATGTTAGATGGAAGGTCTTAAACTTCCCAGAGATCTCCATTTTTGATAAAAAGCTTGATATATCTAAATACCCATTGACAATAACTCTGAGTTTTGAAGAAGCCAAAGAAATATATCCAGAAATTACACCAGAAATGGATAAAAGTAAGCTAACAAACAGGGAAATCGACTATCTAACCTCCCTGAATATGACCGGTGTCACAGCTATGGCTGTTGGAAGACACATTGCCAACAGGATGGATGAAAAGGGTGTGCTCTATCCAGCAGAAAAAATAGTCGACACGCTAAAAGATGCGGACATCACTCACATAAGTAACGAGATACCCTTTGTTGAAGGATGCCAGGGAGAAAAGAAGGCCAGCCTGATCTTTTGCAGCAGACCTGAGTACATGGAACTGCTTAAATATGTCGGCACTGACGTAGTCGAACTGACCGGAAATCACATGAACGATTACGGTCACGAGGCCCTGTTAAAAAGCCTCGCAATGTACGAGAAAGAAGGATTGCCATACTTTGGCGGAGGAAAGAATCTGGAAGACTCCTACAAGCCGGCGATAATTGAATCCAATGGAAACAGGATCGCATTTCTGGGCTTCAACTACTGGGGCCCTGCATCTGACTGGGCAACCAAGGATACGCCTGGTTCCACGCCGCCAAACTTCGAGGATCTTGAGGCAATAATAAGAGATTTAAAGAGCCAGGGCTACATTGTCATATTTACATTTCAATACGTGGAGACTTACAGCTACAAGCCAACCCAGCAGCAGATCATCGACTTCAGAAGAATGGCGAACGCCGGCGCGGATATTGTCAGCGGCAGCCAGTCACATCAGCCGGTAGGTGTGGAGATTACCGACAGCAGCTTCATAAACTACGGCCTGGGTAATTTATTTTTTAGCCAGATCATGGATAACATTGCGGTAAGGCAGGGCATCATAGCAAAACACATTTTTTACAAAGGAAAACATATAAATACAATGCTAATCACGACAATGCTTGAGGATTATTGCCAGCCGCGTCTGACCACCTCTGAGGAGAGGCTTCAGCTGCTCAAATCCGTTTTTGAGAATAGCGTCAGATAATTGGTCAGCTAGTTAATCTATTTCCGATATAAGCTTTTTTATTTCCTCGGGGTCGAAATCCTTCTGTTCCCTAATTATATATGAAAGAAGTTCTTTCATATTGCCTGCAAAAAAATTCTCGACGAGTGAGTTCAATCGTTGTTTCAATAGCTCTTTTTCGTTCAACACAGGCTGGTAGTGATAAATCTTCTCAATATTTCTTTTGGAAATGACCTTCTTATTCACCAGTCTCTGAAGAACAGTTGCAACAGTGCTGTATTTGATAGTCCTATGTTTGGGTTGGCTTTTTACCAGATCAAATGCTTCTTTTAGTTTAATAGGTTTTCCAATGGACCAAAGAACAGATAGTACGTCGAACTCCAATTCCCCAAGGCTAACGCGCTTTTTCATATTTTCCTTTCCATCCATACGACATAAATTAAATTTGTAGAAAAATAATATAAAAAAGTAAAAATTGTGTCAATTGTAAATTGCGTCAATTGTAAAATTCAGATAGAAAAAAGACCCGGAAAGCTCCGGGTCTTGAGGGAAGAGAGCTATACAGTTAGGCTTATATATCAAAATAGAGATAAAACTCGTATGGATGAGGCCTCAACCGCAACGCGTCTATCTCCTTCTCTTTTTTGTATTCTATCCAGACATCGATAACATCCTTCGTGAATACTCCACCTTCAAGCAGATAGTCATGGTCCTTTTCAAGGGCGTCAATAGCCTGTTCAAGAGATCCCGGAACCGTTCTGATATTCTTTGAAGCTTCACCCTCAAGTTCATAAGTATTCACATCCAATGGTTTACCTGGATCAATTTTATTTTTTACTCCGTCAAGCCCAGCCATTAGCATTGCAGGGAATGCAAGATACGGATTTGCAGAGTTGTCCGGAGGTCTGAACTCAATTCGTTTTGTCTTAGGGTTTTCGGTGTAAACCGGAATCCTGATAGCTGCGCTCCTATTTCGCTGCGAATATGTAAGGTTAACCGGAGCTTCATACCCTGGTACGAGTCTTTTATAGGAGTTCGTCGTCGGTGCGCAGAACGCCATTAAACTATCAGCATGCTTTAACAGACCGCCAATATAGTATTTTGCCATGTCGCTTAATAGAGCGTATCCTTTGGGATCGAAGAAAATATTTTTTCCACTTTTCCAGAGGCTCTGATGTGTGTGCATACCACTTCCGTTATCGCTAAATAAAGGCTTTGGCATGAAAGTCGCTACCTTTCCAAACTTTCGAGCCATGTTCTTCACGATGTACTTATAAAGCATGCACTTGTCAGCCATCCTGACCAGCGTATCAAACTTCATGTCAATTTCACCCTGACCAGCAGTCGCAACCTCGTGATGGTGCACCTCTACATCGATACCTGCCTCGATCATTGTAAGGATTATCTCGCTCCTCATATCCTGCTGAGAATCATGTGGTGGAACAGGAAAATAACCCTCCTTATACCTTGGCTTATAACCCAGATTTGGGAACTCTTCACGACCAGAGTTCCATTCACCCTCAATGGAATCAACGAAATAATATCCCGAGTTTTCGGTCTGATCAAACCGGATATCATCAAAAATAAAGAACTCCATCTCTGGTCCCCAGTAGCTATCATCAGCAATAGCGCTTGACCTGAGGTACTGCTCTGCTTTCTTTGCTATATAACGAGGGTCCCTTGAGTAGGGCTTCTTCGTGATGGGATCGTATATATCGCATATCATGCTTACCGTCGGAATGCTGCATACTGGATCGACAACTGCAGTCGTCGGATCGGGTATCAATATCATATCGCTTTCCTGGATCTTCTGAAACCCTCTTATGCTTGATCCATCAAATCCAACACCCTGGGTGAAAATACTGTCGGTCAAATCGTCCATCTCCGAAAGCTCGGATGTCGGCATTGAAAAATGCTGCCATAACCCTGGCAGATCATTGAACTTCAGATCAACTATCTTAATCCCCTTTTCCTTGATAATTGACAAAACATCCTTTGGTGTCATGTTTCTCCTCCCTGTTTTACTTTTACTTCATTTTTGCCGCGTTGGCATTTAGGGATTCCCTAAAAAACAAAAACCCTTCCGCCAGAATGCGACCTGGCAGAAGGGCATCAATGCCCCTAAATAAAAAAGCCTCCTAGCACCTTTGCTAGAAGACATCATCGCCTTTTACGAATGGCAGTTTAATATTTCGATTTTAAAAAGTCAACAAGATTTTACTTAAATTTTACATAACGAATTCTAGCTATCACGTTCCAGGGTAAGTTAATTACTGTACCTGTTCGTTATCGGGAACCTTCTGTCTCTTCCAAAAGCTTTTACCGTTATCTTTATCCCAGGAGGGGCCTGCCTTCTTTTGTACTCGTTCCGATCCACTTTATTAATTACGCTTCTCACGAGATCACGATCAAAACCAAGTGCGCATATACCATTTACATCCAGCTCGTCTTCTATATATGCATCCAGTATTGGATCAAGTATGCGATAAGGCGGAATGGCGTCTGAATCTTTTTGATTGAATTTCAACTCAGCTGTAGGTTCACGTGAAATTATCCCGGAAGGTATTGCCTCAAAACCGGACTTTTTATTGTAGTAATTTGCCAGTTTATAAACCCAGGTCTTAAGAACATCCTTTAGAACCGCAAATCCACCTGCCATATCTCCATAAAGTGTGCAGTACCCCACGCTGACCTCGCTCTTATTTCCCGTGTTCAAAACCAGATAACCAAACTTGTTTGAGAACGCCATCAGGATATTGCCCCTGATCCTCGCCTGGATGTTTTCCTCCGTTATATCCGCTGGTAAGCCTGCAAAGCCGCTTTCCAGTGATCTTAAATATGCCTGGAAAATACCATCAATGGGAACATCGACATGTTCAACATCAAGATTGTCAAAAAGCTTTTTTGACAGCTCTTTCGATTCAACAGAAGTATATTGAGAGGGCATTGTAACGCCAACAACATTCTCCTTCCCAATCGCCTCCACCGCTATAGCTGCGGTAAGAGCGGAATCTATACCTCCGCTTACCCCAACAACTACTTTCTTAAATCCATTTTTACGAACATAGTCTTTAAGCCCTGTTTTCAGGGCACAAAAGACCTCCTCTTCCTGGCCCAGATCAGGAGATATAGCATTTTGAATTTCTCTTTTATTGCTATTCTGCTTGACATCTACCCTGACAGTCTTCGCATCAGACTGATCCATCCTGTCTTTATCAACCGAACTGCCGCTCACCATTTGGGGTTCGAAATCAAAGCACGTTATACTCTCCTCGAACTGGGGCATTTTTAATATCACCTCACCATCACTATCTAAGACCGTACTTC
>JAMDDV010000009.1 GCA_023488455.1 Actinomycetota bacterium
AGCTCCAATTAATGCTCCACCTTGTGCACGTAGCTAACTGCAAAATCGCCGTATGTCCTGGTGAGGTTTTCAAAAGTGAGTGCAAGCTCAGGCCTGCCCTGACAGGTAAGCGTCTTGTTTAGGCATATTACAGTTCTGGCATATTTATATACTATATTGATGTCATGGGTGATCATTATCACCGTAGTTGCATGTTTTTGGTTAAGTTCGTTGACCATGGAATAGAGGATAGCCTCATTTGCGATGTCAATGCCGCTGATCAACTCATCCAGGACAAGCAGGTCGGGTGTGTTCAAGATTGATCTAGCCAGTATCACTTTTTGTAGTTCGCCACCGGATAGGTCTCCAATTTTCTCATTTAAAAGTTTTTCGATACCGAGTCTGCTTATAGTACTTTCGATCAAATTTCTCTTTTCAGTTCTATTGTATTTCTGATATACGAACATCAGATCAAGTACCTCCAGAACGGTTGCCGGAAAGTCTTTCTCAAATGCAGGTTTCTGAGGTACGTAGCCGATTTTTAGTCTCTTTGACTTCTGATTCTCGGCGCTAATGATATTAATGGTTCCTGAGTCTGGCTTAATTAATCCAAGCATGCACTTGATCAGATTAGTTTTGCCTGCGCCGTTGGGACCAATGACCATCACAAGGTCACCAGCTTCGATTGTCAGGCTAATATTTTCGAGAATGGGGTTATTGCCATATTTAAGGCTTAAATTCTTTATAAAGATTGTCGCAGACATGCGCATCCTCTTGGATCAGTAACATCTATATGATATAGATTGAGCTGCTTAATTAAAAGAATTTAATATCTTTTCGTAGTTGTACTGCATTAGAGATAAGTACTCTTTTAATTCTTTGTTAGCGCCTTCCGGATCAAGAATTTCTACATTTATTTTCAGCTCTTCTGCCAGGAAATTTACAATGCGGTCATTAAGTTGAGGCTCGCTGAAGACGACCTTTATGTTGTTGTCCCTGATTATTTTTTCCACATCAGCAAGGTATTGCGGCGTTGGCTCCTTGCCGGGGAACGGCTCAATCGTGGCTACTATTTGGAGTCCATAATCTTCTGCAAAATAGTTCCAGGCATCATGAAACTGGACGAATTTTTTATTGTGTTTCTTGTTAAACCCTTCTGAAAATTCTCTGTCTTTTGCCTTTATCTTTTCAATGTATTCGGCTGCATTTCCTTCATAATATTGTTTGCTGGCTGGATCTAATTCAGAAAGATATGAGTGAATGTTTTCGACAATTATGATCGCTCGCTTTAAGCTCAGCCATATGTGCGGGTTTTTATCTTTATTAAGGGTGACGTTATCGCTTAAGACAAAAATCTTCATATTGCTATAAGATGCACTTGCTATTTTATCGGCCCAATCATCGAAACTTAGTCCTATTTTCATTAGCGCAGCAGAATTCGCCGCATTTTTTAGCTGCTCAATGGACGGTTCAAATACATGTGGGCTTGCTCCTGGTGGCAATATTGATATGACCTCCACCTTTTCCCCACCGACTTTTGATATCATGTCAGCAAGCGGTGAGATTGTTGTAACTATTTTTATCTTACCCATCTCACCCGGCTTTGCGCTTTGTGTAATGCATCCAGCAAATGTGGACATTAAAGTAATTGAAATCATCAGGATAAGATAGAAGGCGCCTCTCCTCACGACGAGACCTTTCTTGATGAGACGATTGATCGAGGAGTTTCAAGCCCGTTTTCGAGCATCAACTGTTCGTTCTTGATTATATCTCCTATATCCCCGACAGCAACGATCTCTCCGTTGTTTATGAGGATTGCCCTGCTGCAGAGTTCGTAAGCCATCTCAAGATCGTGTGTGGCTATTATCTTGGTGACATCCATTTTTTTCAATATCTGCATTATCTTTTTCTTACCTCTTGGATCAAGTCCGTTCGTAGGCTCGTCCAGGGCGACCAATTTCGGGTCCATGCTGATAATTGTGGCTATTGATACCAGCTTCTTCTCTCCATAGCTCAGGTGATAGGAGGTTCTTTTTTCGAAATGCACCAGCCCAACTGCTTCAAGCGCTTTTGCGACTTTTTCTCTGACTATTGCGTCAGGGTAGCCCAGATTAATGGGACCGAATGCTACGTCATCAAATACGCTCGGCATGAAGAGCTGGTCATCGGGATTTTGAAAAACCACTCCGACATTTCTTCTTATCTCCTTCAGGTTCTTTCTTATCAGGTCAATTTCTGCAATTTTGATCAGTGCCCTGCCATCCTCAGGTATGCCAAGGGAGCCGTTAAGGTGAAGCAAGAGGGTGGATTTACCTGCTCCATTTGGGCCTATCAGGGCAACAGATTCCCCCTGATGGATCTCAAAGGAGATGTTCTCAAGTGCATTTTTGCCGTCCGGGTATCTAAAGGACAGGTCTTGCACCGTTACCATGGGCTCGATCAAATGAGGCTCATCACCTTTATAAGTGATATGAAAATGAGGAAACAACCAGAGAAAACTGCGTCTGGGACTCCTGGTCTGAGCTGCTCGATGGTTTTAATCTCACCTTCATATCCACGCGATGACATGGCCAGAAATATTCGCTCTGATTTTTCATAGGTCCTTATGAATAGGAACCCTAGTATGGTCCCCATTGTTGATATTTGTCTCAGAAATCTTTTCCCGAAATATCTTGAATGCCATGAACTTTGCAGTGCCTGGACTTCGTTTACTAACACAAAGATATATCTGTACATGAATGATATTAGCATGACGATTATTTTCGGGATTCTAAGTTTCTGCATGCCGTGCATGATCTCTGGGAAGCTGGTTGTGGAAGTGAGTATGATCATTGAGGTGATGGATAGGAGAGATTTAATGAACGAGTTCCATAGTGCAATCAGTCCCGCATCCGTGACCGATGCCTTCAGCGAGTAAATATTGAATGAGTAAATTACGTTTCCTGCCTTGAGGAATGGAAGGAATATGGCTATTAATAAGACAAGCGGGATTATTGCAAGGGCTCTTTTTGCAGTTTTAAGAAGTGATAATTTTGAAATGAGAATCAGACCAATCAAAAGGACTGTATATGCGCAGAACTCCAAAAACCTCAGCGGGGGAGTGAGCGTGACCACGAATATGAACAGGATCAGGCAGATGATTTTCGTTCGCGGGTCCAGCCTGTGTATTGCGCTGTTTTTGTCCTCGTAGTTGTCAGAGATTGTGATGTTCAATTTTTATCCATATTCTGTTTTCTCTTCAGCAAAAAGCCGATTACATATACCAACAAAAATATCACCATGACACCGATCAGGCCAGCTAATACGGTACTTAGCCTCTCATTTTTGATGAAATTTAACATGTAGTTAGGAAGGGGTGATCTGAGGGTGGGCAAACTCATGCCTTTCTGGGCGAAGCCCAGGTTGATCGCGACGCGCTCCAGTCCATCTGGCCAGGAAGAGGCAAACGGCGCTATGAGAAATACCAGGGCTGTTGAGATGATTAAGCCGATTAGCATAAATTTTTTCATCTTTACACCTTTTCCATCAGAATTAGATCGGGCCTCACCCTTTTTATCAGTGCGATTATTCCGACCGTGATCAGACCTTCACCGATCCCAATGATAGCGTGTATCCCAGCCATTGCGGTCAAAGCAGCGGCAAGCGCCACTGTCCTGGATACGGCAAGCTGTATTGCAACCAGTGATGATGAAACTACCACGGTTGTCCAGCTTGTTAGAAATGCGGATACGTAAAGTCCTTTATCCGACTTGAAGGGCAACTTTATCACCCTGAATATATAATAGCCCAGCAGAGATCCGATGATTGCCATGTTAAACACATTTGCTCCGAGCACTGTGATGCCTCCATCCTGAAAAAGTAGTGCCTGTACAATGATCACAACGGTCATCACTAGAGTACCCGCAAAAGGACCAAGCAATATTGCAGCTAGAACCCCACCCACGAAATGACCGGATGTTCCTCCAGCAATCGGGAAGTTCAACATCTGTGCGGCAAAAATAAAGGCCGCCAGCACTCCCATCAGTGGGATCGCCTTCTCTCTCAGTTTCCTGCTCGTCTTAAATACGCTTAAACCTACTGTGCCTGTGGCAACTGCATCGAGCGTGATCCAGGTCTTTGGATCCAGAAAGCCGTCTGGTATGTGCATATCTGTGCTCCTTTAAACTGCGCTTGTCGATAGCCTGCTGTGAAGTACTCCTTTGATGTTCGATAGGTTTTCATACAGGTTTTTAATATCCGATGCGATCCCCCTCACCACCAGGACTTCGAGGCATTTGTGCTTATCCAGGTGAAGGTGCATGGTTGAGATAATGGAAGAATGATGGTCGTGCTGAATCTCAGTTAACTTATTTTTTAGTTCACCTGTTTCGTGGTCGTATATCAGAGTTATCGTTCCAGCGAGATCCGAAAGCGAATCGTTCTCCCACTGTTCTTCGATAACGCTGTTCCTTATCAACTTTTCTATGGCTTCTGATCTGCTCGGGAATCCCTTTCTGGTTGTCATCTTATCGAATTCTGCAAGCAGTTCGCTGTTCATTGAAATGCCGAAACGAGTTAATTTTGTGTTTTTCATAATTATTATTAATGTGTTACTATTTATTCAAAAAGTGCTACCATTCTAAATCATATTCATAACAAATTCAATATGTGTTTTAATAAAACACATGAAATCGCTGATATATGTGGTTGATGATGACCCGAACATCAGAGAGATACTTGAGGTAAATTTGTCCCGGGAAGGATATCTGGTTAAGGTATTTGCAGAAGGAGACTCCCTGATAAACGAGATCGATTCACACGTCCCTGATCTTATAATTCTGGATATAATGCTGCCGAGGATCAGCGGGCTTGATCTGTGCAAGATCATCAAGTCGAAGATAGATGTTCCGATCCTTTTCCTGAGCGTTAAGGCGGAAGAATTTGATAAAGTCCTGGGTCTGGAAATCGGTGCAGATGATTACCTCACGAAACCCTTTGGTATTAAGGAGTTGATAGCCAGGGTGAAGGTGCTTCTCAGGAGGTCCCGGGCTCTGAATGATCATCAAAAGATTATCAGGTTTGGAGACCTGGAGATTGATGTGTCAGCGCATGAGCTGAGGGTTGGCTCGAATATCTTAGATACCACGCCAAAGGAATTTGAAATAATGAGATTGTTGGCTGAAAAACCTGACAAAGTTGTCAAGAGGATGGAGATCATAAGAGCTGTGTGGGGTGATGATTATTTTGGTGATACGAGAACTCTTGACGTGCACGTCAGGCGCCTGCGGGCTAAGATTCATCAGTTCACGCGGCATAATTTCATAGAAACTGTGCACGGTATCGGTTATAAATTTGTGAAAACTGCTTTATGACATGGAAATCTCGCTTATCGCCATCGCACTTGTCTTACTGAGTGTGATAATATTTTTGATGCTTAGGTCAAGGAAATATTCACAACTACATGCCAGTGAGGTAACCTCCTTAAAGTACGCACTTGAAGAACAGGAAAATCAAGGGGATTTTCTGGAGAAGCAGTTAAATTTCCTATTTAAGTATGCCTTTAGCTATGTTTTCGTGATTGACTCAAATAAAAATATAAGGGCTTTTAGCGAAAACGTCCTCGATCTCAATGCAGCGATAAAGTCAAATGGCAACATCTCGGTTCTTCAAATTTTCGGAAGTTCATCGCTTGATAGGTTTCTGGATGAAGCCTTTGAGGCCAGAAGTCCTCTTCAAGGCACTTTCGAGATTGGTGGGATTCAAAGATCTACATATTCGGTGACGATATCTGAGCCCATTTCGCAAGATTTGCAGTCTTTTTTGATGCTGATCATCCGCGATGATACCAGGGACAGGCAATTGGAAGAATTAAGGAAAAATATAACAACCAATGTCTCTCATGAATTAAAAACTCCATTATCGGTTATCAGTGGGTACATAGAGACGGCATCAGCTCAGCTTGAAAAAAATGACGACGAAAAAAAGGTTAACTATTTTTTAAACAAGGCACTTAACGAGTCAATGAGGCTTAATGGTCTTATTTCAAAACTTCTTGAGATATCGAGGCTCGAATCCGGTATAGTTAAGCCAGATAGGAAGAGGATCGACCTGTTCGTCGTTGTGAAGAATACTGTAGGGTTGTTGGAACCTCTTATCCAGTCAAAGTCGGTCGAGATCAAGCTGATTGGTGAAGAGAATGAAGTTACGACGACAGCGGACGAACAGATGATTGGACAGGCTTTCTATAACGTTATTGAGAACGCTGTTAAGTTTTCAAAGGATAAGGCCAGAATAGTAATCGAAGCCAAACGTGAAGATGATCATAGTATTGTATCTATAA
Source organism: Actinomycetota bacterium (assembly GCA_023488455.1). The sequence goes on from JAMDDV010000009.1 coordinate 6,299, forward strand.
TTGATGAGGGGCCGGGCATCTCTAAAAAAGATCTGCCGTTTATATTTCAGCGCTTCTACAGGGCAAATGAATCACGGGAGTCGGGATTGGGTTCGGGTCTTGGTCTTGCGAGCGCGAAACACCTGCTGCTTTTAAACGATGGCAATATTGATGTTTTTAGTGAAGTTGGTCGTGGCTCCACTTTCAGGATAATACTACCAGCTGGTTTTTAATAAAAATTTAATATTAATTTAAGCATTTTTTAATCACTGTTGTCATAATTACAATATCCTTATGTTGTCTTTAGGTTAAATGTAAACAAAAGGAGGAATGTTTATGTCCATGAGACGATCGGCGGGTAAGATTACAGGTATTGCTCTGGCAGCGGTGTTGGCGTTCTCTGTGCTTGCGGGTTGTTCCTCTACTGCTGCAACCAGTAAGACAGCGGCAACAGAAGGCGCAGAGAGAGAATCAACGTTAAGAGGAACTGTAGCGATTGATGGTTCGAGCACTGTTTACCCCATTACTGAAGCAGTAGCGGAAGAGTTCATGAAGGCGAATCCAGGCATTCAGGTAACGGTAGGCATCTCCGGTACAGGCGGTGGTTTCAAGAAGTTCACGATGGGAGAGACCGACATCAGCGATGCTTCTCGCCCGATAAAAGAAGAAGAAGCGAAGATTGCTGCTGAGAACAACGTCGAATATATTGAGCTGCCGATTGCATTTGATGGAATTTCTGTGGTAGTCAATCCTGCGAATGATTGGTGCGATTCTGTAACGGTTGAGGAGCTTAAGAGACTCTGGGAGCCTGCGGCCGAGGGCAAGATAATGAGATGGAATCAGGTTCGATCCGATTGGCCAGATGCGGAGATACATCTCTATGGTCCTGGCACTGATTCTGGAACATTTGATTATTTCACCGATAAGATAGTGGGCGAGGAAGATGCAAGCAGGGCTGATTTTACCCCGAGTGAGGACGATAACGTGCTCGTTCAGGGTATCGAGGGCGATGAGTTTGCACTTGGTTATTTTGGTTACGCATACTACGTCGAGAACAAAGATAGGTTGAAAGTTGTCGCAATTGATGCAGGTGATGGTCCGGTCGCGCCTACGGATGAGACAATCATCAATGGTTCTTACACTCCTCTTTCGCGGCCGGTGTTCATATATGTGAGCACAAAGGCGGCAGAGAGATCAGAGGTGGATGCGTTTGTGTATTTCTATATTGAGAACGTCCCGTCTCTGGCTTCTCAGGTCGGCTCCACTGCACTTCCGTCAAATATATATGAGCTCGTAAAAAAGAGGTATGAGAGTAAGGCTACAGGTTCTGCTTATGAAGGAGGCAAGAAGGGAACTCTTGAAGAGCTTTACAAATAACTGTAATAATATTCACGCACTCTTTTAGACGTCTGGCATGAATATTCAGGATTTAGCTCGTAGCAAGATAGATAAATTTAATTTCGCTGTAAATAGAAGAAACTCCAGGACTCGAAAGCGCTGGTATGAAGCACTGATAAAATATGCGCTTCTCGTCAGCGCTCTTATCTCAATTGCCACCACCCTGGGGATAATAATTACATTGCTGATAGAGACCGTTGCTTTTTTTAAAGAGGTACCCATCTTGAAGTTTCTGACGGATACCAGGTGGACTCCGCTATTTAAATCGAAGCATTTTGGTATTCTCCCGCTTTTCTCAGGTACCATGCAGATCGCCATTGAATCCGCAGTTGTCGGGTTGCCAATAGGACTATTAAGCGCAGTTTATTTAAGCGAATATGCACCATCAACTATCAGAAAAATTTTAAAACCAATGCTTGAGGTACTTGCAGGAATACCAACAGTGGTTTATGGATATTTTGCATTGACGTTCATAACTCCAATCATAAAAAGGATATTCCCACAGACAATGGTTTTCAACGCAGCCAGTGCATCGATAGTCGTTGGAATAATGGTGATTCCGATGATTTCCTCTTTGAGTGAGGATGCCATGCACGCAGTCCCTAATTCGCTAAGGGAGGCTGCGTACTCATTGGGCGCTACCAAGCTTGAAGTAACAACAAGGGTTGTGATGCCGACGGCTATATCTGGCATAATAGCGTCCTTTATCCTTGCAGTTTCGCGTGCTATTGGAGAGACGATGATCGTGGTCATAGCTGCAGGCCAGATGCCAACTTTGACCTGGAATCCACTGAAAGCAGTTGAGACAATGACCGCGTATATAGTGCAGGTGAGCCTTGGAGATACGCCGTATGGTTCACTGGAATTCAAGACTATTTTTGCCGTTGGGATGTCCTTATTTGTGATAACTCTTGTAATGAATGTATTAAGTTTGTGGGTCGTCAGGAAATTTAAGAAGATATAGATGGACAATATAAAGAAATCCTTGTACCGGACTGATAGACAACTTGCTATAAGGCACTTAAAAGGAAGAATATTCGTATCTATTGCGTTCATTGCCACTTTGATAGGGCTGATAACGCTGATAGTTTTACTTTACAACATTTTCAGGGATGGAATGGGGTGGTTGAATTGGAATTTCATCAATAGCTTCCCCTCAAGGCTTCCTAAAGAGGCAGGCGTTAAGTCAGCACTGTTTGGCACGTTATGGATGCTTGTCTTAACTGCGGCAATATCGTTCCCTATTGGTGTGGGAGCTGCGATCTATCTTGTTGAGTACGCAAGGGACAACTGGTTTAACCGTTTCATATATTTGAACATCTCCAACCTTGCTGGCATTCCGTCAATTGTATACGGCATCCTCGGTCTGGCGATCTTTGTAAGGTTGATGTCGATCGGCCCGAACGTTCTTGCAGGCGCGCTCACGATGTCGCTGCTCATATTGCCAATAATAATCATTGCCTCAATTGAGGCAATCAGGACCGTGCCAAATTCTCTCAAAGAGGCAGCATATGCACTGGGTTCGACTCGCTGGCAGGTTGTTAAGAACATAGTATTGCCTTCGTCGTTTTCTGGAATTCTGACGGGCACTATCCTGGCTCTGTCAAGAGCAATTGGGGAGACAGCCCCTCTGATCATGATCGGTGCACTCACGTTCATTGCATTTGTGCCAAAAAGCCCACTCGATGCGTTCACTGTTCTGCCAATACAGATTTTTAACTGGGTATCACGCCCGCAGAAGGATTTTCAACATCTTGCTGCTGCAGGAATAATAATTCTACTGGTGGTTCTATTATCGATTAATGCTTTTGCCATATTCTTAAGGAATAAAATGCAGAAAAGGTTCGATTAGAATATGAACTTCGCGGCAAGTAACAATAGTTTGGTTGAAAAAATAAGGGTAAGTGAATTGACCCTTTATTATAAAGATTTCAAGGCTTTGGAGGACATAAGCATAATTTTTTATGCGAAAAACATTACAGCTCTCATAGGTCCCAGTGGCTGCGGTAAGACCTCTCTTTTGAGGACGCTAAATAAGATGACCGAATTGATAGTGGGGGCAAGGGTTGAGGGACAGATTCTATTGGATGGTATTGATATTAATAATGGTAAGCAGGACCTGCCATTTATAAGAAAAAACGTGGGGATGATTTTTCAAAAACCAACACCATTTCCGATGTCGATATACGACAATATTAGATACGGAGTTGCCATTTCCAGGAGGACTAAAAAGGCAGAGATGGACGGGATAGTTGAGAAGAGCTTACGGGCAGCAGCGCTATGGGGCGAGGTAAAGGGAAAGATTAACCAGTCTGCATTGAACCTGTCGGGAGGTCAGCAGCAAAGGCTTTGCATAGCAAGGGCACTGGCTGTTGAACCCGAGGTGCTGTTGATGGATGAGCCATGCGCTTCGCTTGATCCGATTTCAACAATGCAAATAGAGGACCTTATGCGTGAATTAAAGAAGACTCTTACGATAATTATCGTTACGCACAACATGCAGCAGGCAGCGAGGGTGTCCGATTATTCTGCATTCATACTTGCGGAGAATGCAGGAGAGCCGGGTAGACTTGTTGAATTTGGAAGGACGGGGGATGTGTTTACCAATCCTCTGGACAAGAGGACTGAAAACTACATAACGGGAAGATTTGGATAGATGGATGCATTAAGAAGTGCACTGGTCTCAGATTTAAACAGGTTAAAGAACAACATGATCTCGATGGTCAACCTGGTTAACAGGAATTTTAATCTGGCAATAGAGGCGCTGCTTGAAAGAAAGGTTGATAATGTCGATGAAGTAGCTGCATCCGATGTAGAGGTTGATGAATATCACATCAAAATTGAAAATGATTGCTTGAAAACCATTGCTACCCAGCAACCGGTGGCCTCTGACTTGAGGCAGATAATATTTTACATGCGATCCGTGATTCACCTTGAAAGGATCGGTGATCTCGCTGTTAATATTGCCAGGATCGCCAAAGTTATACTGCTCATGAAGCGCAACGAGAATATCTTCAGCATTTTGGAGGAGATATCAGAAAAGGTTAAGTTGATGCTCAGTAGTCTCGTAAAGGCGATGTCGAACAATGATAGTGGTCTTGCTGAGTCCATTGTCGAGATGGATGAGGAAGTTGACCAGCTTTATAGTCAGGTTTTTGTGGAATTTGGCAAGATAAAGGAAGATCGCAGCCTTATGAAGTGGGCTACCGATATCATCCTTGTTTGTCGTTTCCTGGAGAGGGTAGCGGATAACGTGGTTGTGGTGGCGAATCGTTTTAGCTCGCTATATAGCTGACGTACCGAACTCATTATTGTAACTTTTCTGCATTCGTTATAAATTAATATCATGTTTCCACTTCGGGATAATATTCCATCAAGGACTTTTCCGTTTGTTAATGTTTCGATAATTGGCTTGAATTTTTTGGTGTATTTCTACCAGCTTACTCTTGGCCAGGAGCGAGTTTATGACTTTGTTTTCAGATATGCCCTGATACCGGCAAAAGTCACCGAAGGCCTGATGACGGGCGCGAATCAGGTCTTTACTCTTCTTGGGTTCTTCACTTCAATGTTCATTCACTTGAGCTTGTGGCATATCCTGGGCAATATGTATTTTTTGTGGATTTTTGGTGACAACGTGGAGGACATGCTTGGTCATTTCGGCTATCTACTTTTTTATCTGTTCTCGGGCCTGATGGCAGGTGGGATATTCTATTTGAGTGCGCGTTTCAGCGATGCCCCTACGATTGGAGCGAGTGGAGCAGTTGCTGGAGTGCTTGGAGCTTATTTTATTTTGTACCCACGTGCCAGAGTTCTCACCTTTGTGCCCATTTTTTTTATTTTTGAGCTTCCGGCACTTATATTTCTAGGGATATGGATAGTAATTCAATTTTTTTACGCTCTCTCCTCGGTTGGATATGGAGCTGGTTCTGGTATGGTAGCATGGTGGGCGCACATCGGGGGATTTGTGTCAGGCGTTGTACTGATATTGATATTTAAAAAGATGATCCAGAAAAGATATTATACTAAGTGGTCATGATAGACCTGAATATTATCTCTACCTGAACTTTTTGTTTTATTGAGCGCAAAGTCTGCTTTTTCGAGCAGCTCTTTGCTGTTTAGGCCATGTTCTGGATAGGATGAAATTCCAATGCTCATGGTTAGATTACAATTGCGAATTCCGCTGCAGATTCTATTCGCAATTTTCACGGCATTATCACAATTTGTCTCCGGTAGTATCAGTGCAAATTCATCTCCGCCGTATCTGGTTGCAATATCGAATTTTCTTTTATTAGTCAGAATTACCTCTCCTGCTCTCTTTAACACCAGGTCACCTAGCAGATGGCCATGTATGTCGTTAAATCTTTTAAAGTTGTCAAGGTCACAGAAAAGTATTGAGAGCTGTTTATTATTCCTCGATGCCCGCGCGATCTCCTCTTCTATGCGTTCGTGGAAGTAACGGTGGTTGAAAAGTCCGGTTAGGAAATCGGTTATGGCTCTCTTTTCTATGTTCTCCATCAGTCTTGTGAGCTCAATAGCCATTGCGGCCTGATTTGCGAAAAGCAGAGCAGTGTCTATTTCTATATCATCAAAATTTCTAGGGCTGGGGTCGTAAATTGATAGCACACCGATGCATTTTTTTCTGCAAAGCAATGGCACCGTCAACATTGCCAACGGTTTTCCATTTGATTTCCACGGATAGAGCGGATCTCTGGATATGTCTGGTATTGCAAGTGGTTTGCAGCTAATAAAAACTCTTTTTGCAGTACTTTCTACATCTAATTTTAAGGATCTCTCATTTGCAGTTCTCCTAACGTTATAAGTATTAGCGAGATTAAGCACCTTCCCGTCATCACTTATCAGCCTGAGTGTACCTGACTTCATATGTAACAGGCAGCATGCGTGCTTCACGATGAAATATAGAATCTTATGCAGTGTACAACCTGCTAAAATGGCACTGTCAATTTTAAGTAGATACTCTAACAGGTCTGATGTCGAACTCGAAATCTCTTTTTGTCGCATTTTTTGATTTTTTAGTCAAGCATCATCTTTTTGTGATATTACTATCATCAACGTTTATGTTGTCAAACGAAATAAAAAAAATCTCGCCGACCTTCATGTTTAATACCATGGAAATTTTAAGCATCTCACTCTCTTTTGCCTCCCTAAAGCCGCTGCAAATCCTTGAGATTTTATAGCGGCTTAATCCCGTTTTTCTTGAGAGCCATTCCTTAGTTCTTCCCTGATCTTCTAATATCACAGCGAGCTTAGTTTTCATCTCCATTTAATAAAATTATAAGACAAAAAAAATTACTATCAACGTAGATGTTACTAATTTTTATAAAAATACAAAGTATTTTTTACATTATCGTGCAATTTTTTTATAATTACTTTCATGAACGTAGATGTTTATACAAACTTACCATTCCATCTGGCATTAGATGCAATTAAGAAGGAGAGCAATTTATCCTTTGCACAGATGTCGAAGATGACGGGCTTTACAAGTCAGTATCTTAATCTTTTAATAAACGGGAAACGAGGTGTTCCAAAGCCAGAGAATATTGAGAAAATTGCACGTGGTCTTAGCGTATCGCCCGACTACTTCATGGAATACAGGTTTCTTAAGATAAGAGAAGGCCTGATGCAGGATAGTGAACTGGAAAGGGAGACGTTTTTAAAGATCAGCGAAAGGATCTCAAGCTACAAGACTCAGAGAGGCGAACCTGTGCTTAAAGATGAACAGGAGGAGATCGACTATTATATTTCGAAAGCAAGCCAGTTTGCGGATTTACTTGCTGAGAAAAGTGGAAGGAAAGATTTAAATATCAGAAAAATGTCTCTGAAAGAGAAAAGGCAGCTTGCTAATTTGGTAAAAGAATTTATAGACAGGATTAACAATTTGCAGGCTTGAAAATTAATAAAAATTTAATAAATAGTTATTGACTCTTTCTTTTAAATCTGGTAAGTTCGAAAAAATTTAATATGCCTAACCCTTAGGGGGCGGAGGAACCATAATAAGGGGTGAATTTTCAGGTTAGTACCTGGAATAAGGATTTGCTCTTTGTCCTGAACCCGACAGCTAACTTCGCAGGCAAGTTAAAGAGGGACTAAAACTTAGGCTTTTAGTCTAAGTTTTTTGCTATCAAGACGAGGTATATGAAAGGAGGTACAACATGAAACTAATTTTGATTGCGATTATAGGACTCATAGCCAGCTTTGCTCCTGGAAAGATTAAATCTCACAGGATGGGCTGGAAACAGAAATCCCTCTTAGCCAAAGAGCTAATTAATGATGTGAACAGGATAAGCCAGAAACTGAACAGGGCAAAAAGCGTAAAGCCTTTTTCAGAGGATGGTCGCTTTATTTTAACTGGTGAAGATGCCAGGACGCTGAAAGAGCCGTTTAGCAGGAAATATTTTGAGGTGAATAGAACAAAACTTGAAATGTTAAACGGGGACATTACAGCGTATTACAGGCGCCTTTATGGCTTGATAGACTGTATTGAAGATTTTCAGAAACTCTTCTTCGTCGCATCCAATCTACCACACTCTTATAAAAAGAATCTTCTTAAAACCTATCACGAGTCGATAGAGAATGCGCTTGAGGTGACCGGTATTATCAAAGAGCAGGCAGAGCTTGAGGAGATGCGCTCGAGGAAAATCTTGTACAGGTATTTTTTATAAAAACAATATAGATATTTATGGGTTTTTTTAGCTTATTTAAAGCTTGTTTCCTGAAACTGTACGGTGTTTTTCTGGATTCTGATATAGCTGATCTGGGAAAGCAGTTGCCCGAAAAGGAGCCAGCTATACTTGTAATTAACCACACAACTGGCTCTGACCCGATCGTATTGCAGGCGACTCTTGATCTACGGATATTCTTTTTAATCACCGGGGCTCGTTATAAAAATAGGTTCACGCGGTATTTTTTCAACAATGTTACCGATTGTATTCCAGTCTATATGGGTGTAAGGGCAGAAAATTTATCGAGCATGAAGCGTATATTTAAATTGTTGAGCGAAAAAAGGGTAATTGGTATTTTCCCTGAAGGTGATTACAGGAAGAGGCTGAAGGTTAGAAAGGTGTTTAATGGAGCCGCATTCATTGCTTATAAATCTCAGGTTCCCATATATCCTGTGTATATACACAATATTTCAGAAGGCTTAAATCCGAAATCCAGGTTTCACAGGAGCGATGTTTTTGAAGGGATTTTAACGCTTTTTTCAAACCTTTTCAGGTATATTCAGGTATTTATAGGTGATCCAGTATACGCAAATAAGCCTGAGGGCATAAGCGACACTGCTTTTTTTAATCAGATAAGTGCGCGTATCTCAGCTGAACTGGACGGATTGAAGGAGATTGCTGAGAATCAGAATCGAGAAGCAGAAGTAAAAGTCACCGGTTAGGCACTAATAGATTTAGATTTTTCCTGTGTATGGGTTTCGCATTATTCTTGGCCGCATGCCTATCTCATTTATTATCCTGGCATAGTCGTCATCTGATGCCTCATCCGCTTTTTTCCCAAGTAATGAGAGCACTACTGCTTCCATGACATTCGTGCCAAATGTTCTACCCTCGAACTCTGGGGTTGTCGTAACCAGGATATCCAGGCCCCTTCTCCACAGGTCCTCGACATCTTGTTTGGTTGTAGTATTTGTGAAAATGATCTTTCCACTCATGTCATTCAATAAATACTTGCGTATGAAAAGAAAGTCGCCGACTATAATATCTGCCCATTTGTAGTATTTTGCGTATTTTTCGGACGGTTCTTTTTCCTGCTCTGATCCGGTGGGGTACAGAAAGCTAAAGGGCATTTTTGTCAGGATTGGCAACAGGATTGCGGCAAGGATTTTTACAGTTCGAATTTTCCTTAATGGTATATTTATGCCAAGTGCGAAGATAAAGTCGCCAAATATGGTTTCACAGCCTGCCTTGGCAAACTCCTCAGCCTCACAATAGCGATCCACGGCACTTGTTATAAGGGCTCTTTCCCCTTTTAGCTCGATACCAGCTTTTAACATTTCCGTGACTGCATTTCTTGTAAGTGTGGGCTTGATCCCATTTCCATCCGCGAGTATGGACTTCTTAACAATTTCCCGTATCGGTTTTGCGTCTTTTACAAAATATCTTCTGTCACCAACTCTGAAGAATAGCTCCATCCCGCCAACGCCTATGGCATCTACTTTTCCATCATATTCTTTATATAGCTCCAGTGCTTTTTTGATATCTCCATCCGTACCAATTCTTGAGATATTGAATTCGTGACCCCCAAACCTGGCAGCTGTGCTGTGGTTGCGCTTCGGTGATCCTATGCTTATGCTTATCACGTTTTTCATTTTTCCCTCAAATTATTTTTATATTTGACGATTATAATGCTAATAATATTTTTATGTGAATTAAAATATTAAAACAGCTATTGAGGAAATGGTCTTGAATATTAAGAAAATATTTTTGCCCCTTTGGTTAATTTTAATACTCTGGCTCGCACTTTTGCCAACTGTTGCTAATGGAGAAACAGAAAAAATTGCTATCGGCAGCGAAGGTAAAGATGTTTATGAGATCGAAAAAAGATTGACTCGTCTATCTTTTAATCCCGGTAAAGTGGATGAAATATACGATATTAAAACAAAGTTTGCGATCAGGACATTCCAGTCGGTTAACGGGATAATACCTACAGGAGTCGTTGATGAGGAAACCTTAAAAAAACTTGAGAATCCGAAAAAATTGCAGGTAGAAAACAAATATATAAAAGATTTAATTGAGGTAAATCTCACCAGACAGATACTGGTTTTAGTGTCAGGAGGAAAGATTAAATATATTTTGCCCGTCTCGTCAGGTAAAAAGGGATATGATACACCCACTGGATATTATTTCGTTAACGGTCTTTGGCCAGGATGGCATGATGTCGTGAATAAACCATGGACCGGCAAGATGTACAACAGCATATATTTTTGGGGAAGTTATGCGATACATGGATCGACTTCAGTTCCTCCTTACCCGGCAAGTCACGGCTGCATAAGGATAACTTACTGGGATGCTGATCTTATTTTCCCCCTCGTATATAGGTGGGAACAGATAATTATCTATAAATAACTGCTTTTCAGCATAAGTTTTGATAAACTACTAACCTAGAAATTAAATAATCGGATTTATTATAAAAGGGATTTTTAAGATGTTCAAAAAAGGGTTTCTACTTTTAGCAGTGTCTGGCTTTTTGATAGCTTTTCTGCTTTTGGGTTGTGGGAGTTTATCCAGGCTTGTAGGTAATTTAGGGACAGGTGGAGTAGAGGAGATCTCCGAGACGGGTGAACCTGGCGAGACTGCATCAGAGGAGAGCACAAAAGAAACAACGGTTTCAAAGGAGACAGCTTCTCCAGGTGTGGAAGAGTCGAAGGCGAGTGAAACCCAGCAGGAGAAGCCAAAGTATAATTCTCCTGATTTTACGCTGGAATCCCTAACTGGAGAGAAGATGACCCTATCTGAATTTGCAGGCCATGTGGTCGTGTTGAACTTCTGGGCGACCTGGTGTCCACCCTGCAGAGAAGAGATGCCAGATTTTCAGACTACGTGGGAGAAATACAAGGGCAAGGATGTCGTTTTCTTGGGTGTGAGCATTGATCAGAACAGGTCAGATGTTGAAACTTTTATTAAAGATTACAATGTAACTTATACCATATTGCTTGATCTCTCGAGTGAGGTAGCTAATTTATATGGCATAACCGCTATACCTACCACATTTGTTCTGGATGTGGACGGCACAGTTTTATTTCGCCAGGTTGGTGCAATGACCGCTGATCAACTTTCAGCGCAAATAAATGGGGCGTTGAAATAGCGCCCACAGTTTTAAGATCGTTAAAGTATTTTGTATATTCCCTTTTTATCTTTACGCTTTTTTTCTCCTTTCCTGCAGTCTCCATGTCGGTATCCACCGATGAGGAGGTCAAGGTATACGAGGAAGAGTTAAATCGTGCCAACAGCGAGCTGATGGATATAAATTCGAAGATATCAGACTTGAGCGCAAGGATTGATGCTGTAACCAAAGAGCTTACAAGGCTCGAAGCGGACCTGCAGCAAATCGAAGATGAGTTTGGCAGGACCTCTAAAATTTATAATCAGCGCATCGTCTTAATGTACAAGTTCTCAAGAGCTGGTCTATTTAGTTCGGTTTTTGATGCTGAGGGGTTTAACCAGTTCTACGATCGTCTGAAGATGTTCTACTTACTCAGCACAATGGATGTGAGAGCGTTTGAGGAATTGAGGGACGTAAGGGATCGGCTGGAGAATAAGAAGAAAGAATATGAAGATATGAACCTGAGCTTGCTTGCGGAGAAAAACAGATTAGGCGATCTTATTGGAATTGCATCAGCTAAAAAAAACGAAATCCAGGATATATACTACGAAAAAGGTGGAGTTATCCAGCAGTTTTGCAATGTGGATACAACATCTTACGGTTGGGGCGAGAGTTTTGCTGATATTTCGGACTGGCAGCAGACCCAGAACTTTTCAACAGATGGTGATATAGCCAGCATCACTGGTAGCAAGGGTAGCGTTCTTACACAGAGCATATCCCTTGGGAAGGCATTCCCACTGGACGCTTATCCATATCTTACGATCAACATAAAGGTTGCAAAGGGAAATACGTATCATATTCGGCCTATCGGTGTTAATTCAGCCGGAGCTTCCGTGGATATATGGTTCCCAACCTCCCCATCCAGTAACAGACAGGGAACGGATCGGTGGGAGACGGTGACCTGGAACCTCGCTAAGATGTCAAGGGGTGGTGCATATGCTTTTAGTGGACTGACAATTATAGTTGAGGGGACTGATGCCCCGGTTAGTGTTTCAATCGACTGGATGAGGCTTCATTCCGGAATTGTACCGAACGAACCATTTGCTGCTGAAAAGAGCTTTCAAAATCAGGTTGATGAGGACGGGGATGGCAGGACCGACAGGGATGATAATGATTATGTTGCACCTAAGTTAGTACTTGCATTTTATCATAACTGGTATGGCAGCAGATATGGACCGACTGGATACTGGTTTCACTGGAATCTCAACGGTCATAATCCTGACAATGAGAGAAGTGGCAGACGTGAGATAGCATCTCCACATTATCCATCTTTATCGCCAGAGAAATATGATAGCCAGGACCCCGATGTTCTTTATACACATGTTAAACAGGCGATAAGCGCTGGGATAGATGGGTTTGTTGTGGATTGGTGGGGAATTAATCATTTTGAGGATGTTTCATTTCGTTTACTTTTGGGGGTTGTGGAGAAAAACTTTCCCAATTTTAAACTTGCCATTCTATACGACGGTCATTACGCTAAAGATTATAAAAATGGTGCAGGGATGGGTGCTGAGTTTAAATATATTCTAAATTCTTATTCAAATAGCCCTAACTATTTAAAATTTGAAGGAAGACCAGTGATAATGATCTGGAATGCCAAATCTCATAAATCTTCGGAATGGGTTGATGCATATTATTCGGTCGCTGACCGGGGAAATGTAGTATTTTTAACAGATTGGTGGAATTACACTTCATTTTCTGATGGGTATACTACTTATACAAATGACAGTAACGGATACCTCTTAAACATAGATCCAACCAAGATCGTTTCGGAGACCGTAATGCCTGGATGGGATAACACGAAAGTGGTTAAAAATGGTGTGGTAATACCGAGGGGGAGCGGAGGATTTTATGCACAGTGGTGGGGCAAAGTCTATAAAAATGCTCCAGACTTCGTTGTGATCGCTTCATGGAATGAGTGGCATGAAGGTTCAGAAATTGAACCCTCTCTTGAATATGGCGATACTTATCTAAACCTTACGCGTGAATATGCATCAAAGTATAAAGGTAACTAATTGAAAAATGTCAGAGTTGATCGCCAGATCTATTTAACTTCAATTCCCCGATTTCAAAGTAAGCGACTTCTTCGAACTCTATTGCTGGTGCAAAAGCGCTTATATGGTCTTTCCCAATCTCTTCTATTATCCCTATGCTGTTGACATAACCCTGCATATCCCAGGCGCAGAAGATTTTATTCATCATGTCGTTGCTGAAATTGGACTTGTTAATCGTCAATTTATTAAATATTTCAATATCTATTTTTTGTGGTGTTGCATATCTAAAGTAGTTGAGAAAGGATGCTCTGCGATTTTCATATCGTTCGTTTAGCGATTTGGGCCTTATAAGCTCATGGGCTGGAACGGTTATCAGCTCGCTGAACGTCAGTCTTTGGGTTGTAGTGATTATGTTGTCAAGCTCACCATCTTTTTTGAAGGCAAGTATTATTTCTGGTTGAATTAACTGGATTTTGTTGAGTTTGAGCCTGAGCCCAAAATCCCCCTGGACTGTTCCCGTGGTATCTATAACTGTAACCCTGTTTTTGGTTTTTGAGAGATCAGCCAATCTTTTGGTGCCGACAACTAGAGGTAACATATGAGCGCGCGGTGACGTCGATCCGACGAAATACAGCTTTAAAGCTGAGAAAATTTCAGAAGAGTTTGTGGGCACGGAGAGGCCAACTGTAGTCGGCGGTCCGATTTTTGACTGGCCGATGTCGCTATCAACGAAGCCAACGCTGGCCCCTTCTTTTATCAGATCTTCTATTAGATTTATAGCAAAATGTGTTTTGCCCGAATCTATATCTCCGAGCAGAAAAACAGAAATATTACTTTTTTCCGCTCTTTCAATTAACCTCTGCGCAAACCTATCGTATGTTAGATTAAATGACCTGTTCAGATTTTGCACGCTCGTTTATAATTCATTCCAACATTTTATTTCAATCAATCCATGAAATTTTACACCTATTTATCTAGACATTATGATGAAATGATAGATTGGGGCAAAAGGCTAAGTGCCGAGTGGCCATTTTTTAAATCCTATTTTGACCGTTACAGCATGAGATCAATCCTTGACATTGGGTGTGGTACTGGAGAACATGCAATATTTTTTTCTGAGAAGGGATATAAGGTCATTGGCATTGACCCAAGTTCTGAAATGATAAGAGTCGCGCGTGAGAAGGTGTCCGAAGGTGTTAATAGCCCCGAATTTCTCATCGCAGGCTTTGAGCAGATTTCTGATTTAGGGGGAAGCCCTTTTGATTGCGTATTATGTATTGGCAATACCCTTCCGTATGTAGAAAGTGAATCAAGATTACTTGTAACATTGAAGGATATCAGTAATTCGCTTGGCGATAACGGCATATTTATCACCCAGAGTAGAAATTTTGACCTTATGAAGAAGGGTAGAAACAGGTTTTTGCCAATATCTTCCTATAAAGATAAAGTTGATGAAAAAATATTGCTGAGGTTCTACGATGTGTTCGAAAATACTGCTGTGCTAAACCTTGTTGAGATCAACAATGTTGACGGTTCCTGGGAATATACATTAAACTCTTCTTCACAGTTTCCGCTTTTCAAGAAAACGTTGATCGATTCACTGGCAAATGCAGGGTTTAAGGAGATAGAGTTATTCGGTGATTTTAAAAAGTCTGCTTTTGATATTGGGAAATCGGCAGATTTAATTATAGTTGCAGGATGTCAATAAAGAAGGAGAGCTTTATGAAGAAAATTCTTAAGTTGGGGATCGCAGTTGTTGCAATTGTGTCCATGGCTTATTTAGTTGTGGGTTGTGCCGTGGGCCCTGCTTCAGTTGATGATGTGGTGGTAGCCGAATCGCTGGACGAGGCGTTCAAACCTGTTAACCCCGTGGATAGTTATCCTGCGGGCGCTACGCTTTTTTCAATATCGGTCAAAGTTTCAAATCTAAAGACTGAGAACAAACTTGCAGTGAACTGGTTTTACAAGGACATGGGTGAGCAGATTAATGTGACCGAGTATGTTCCCGAGAAAGCTGGCTCTGGTTACGTTGGCTTTACCCTCGAACTTACGGATGGATTCCCAACTGGGACTTATTATGCCGAGATATTTCTAGATGGGAAGCTTATAAAGACTGTGGAATGGAACGTTAAGTAGGCTGCCTGCTATTGCTCTAATTTTAATAGCCTGAGGGCATTGTCTCTAAATATTTTCTTGATATCTGATTCTGGAAACCTGAGCTGATAGCAAATTTTCAGTTGATCTAATAGATATCGGTTTGCGAAACCGCGCGGGAAGCGGCTTGAATCGGTACCAAAGAGTATCCTTTCAGGTCCTATAGTGTGGTAGAACTTTTCGAACAGGTCTTCCACTGTGAGCTTGTACGGCATCCATCTTACCCAGTCGTTATTGCCAGAGGTATCCGTATTGATGTTATCGCAGGCCCATGCCAGTTGCAGTAGCTCTTTTATATAACCGCAGCCAAAATGTGCGATTACAAATGGGATGAACGGAAAAGCTTTTGCCACGTCGTGGATGATGAGAGGATTGATGTTAACATGGCTGCCGATGCCGCCGCCACCTCCGAGGATGCCAAAATGTATTATTATCGGTATCTGGTGTTTTTCAGCTACCTCCCATAACGGGAAGAACGCTCTATCGTTAAGGGGCTGATCCACCAGTGGGGCGATGATCTTCATCCCCCTGAAGCCGTACTCGTTAATGCATTTTTCCAGCTCCTTTTCAGCATTGGGTATGGCGGGGTTATGATAGGCAAAACCAATGAATCTATTGGGTGCGAGGCTGACTACTTTGTACATCGTTTCATTGTCACCTGCTGTGGTAAAGACAATCTTATCAATGTTATATCTATCAATTTCCTCAAGCCAGATTTTTGCCTGTTCTATCGGTTCCAGTGGTTCGACGTTTGGAGGGAACCCCCATATTTTCATTGAACGTGCTTGTGAGCTTTTCAGATTGCTGAGTAGATAGTCAGCTTTTTCGTTACTAAAATCTTTTTCTAACTTTTTGCGGTATGCTGATGTAAATCTACTCTCGCTGACTGGAAAGTGCGCGTGGAAGTCGATGACCTTAAAAGATGAGGGTATTATATTAATCATTTTTTGGAGACTTAATATATCATTTTAATAATGTTTTTGCTATAATCCTGCGCAATATTCACCCGGAGCGCTCGCTCCAGCATTTAAATTTCTAAAAAAAGGAGGGAAAATGGAAGAGCGCACTAAGTTCATTCTTTCAGAAGAGGAGGTGCCCAGGGCCTGGTACAACATAAACCCAGACTTACCTAAACCACTGGCTCCACCAATTAATCCGCAGACGCTAAAGCCGCTGACCCCAGACGATCTTTCTGTCTTGTTTCCGATGGATCTCATTATGCAAGAGGTCAGTATGGAAAACTGGATTGAGATACCGGATGAGGTCAGGGAGATCTACAAATTGTGGAGACCAACGCCAATGTATCGGGCAATCAGGCTGGAAAAAGCTCTTGATACGCCCGCGAAGATCTACTACAAATATGAAGGCGTTAACGGTCCTGGCAGTCATAAGCCCAACACAGCAGTCGCACAAGCCTATTACAACAAAAAAGAAGGCACAAAGCGACTGACTACGGAAACAGGTGCCGGGCAGTGGGGGAGCGCATTGGCTTTTGCGTGCAATGCCTTTGGCCTTGACTGTACTGTTTACATGGTAAAGGTGAGCTACGAACAGAAACCTTATCGAAAGACGTTGATGAACGTATGGGGCGCTAATGTAATTCCAAGTCCCTCTGATAAAACGCAGATAGGCAAGAAAATATTATCAGAAACACCCGACTCATTGGGGAGTCTCGGTATTGCGATAAGTGAAGCAGTGGAGGATGCAGCAACACATGGTGATGCTAAATACTCGCTGGGTAGCGTTTTAAACCATGTCATTTTACATCAAACTGTCGTCGGTCAGGAGGCCAAAAAACAGATGGAGCTTGCCGAAGATTATCCTGATGTAATTTTTGGTTGTGTTGGTGGCGGCAGTAACTTTTCGGGGTTGATCTTCCCATTCATGAAAGAGAAGATGAATGGTAAGAAAATTCGCTTCGTAGCAGTCGAACCTACTGCCTGTCCTACACTTACAAAGGGAATTTATGCATATGATTATGGCGACTCTGGTAAGATCGGACCAATTGCCATGATGTATACTCTCGGACATGGATTCGTGCCGTCAGGTATACATGCAGGTGGACTGAGATATCATGGTGATGCTCCTGCATTATGTCTGCTTTATGGTGAAGGTCTTGTGGAAGCAAAGGCATATAACCAGCTTCCTGTATTTGAAGCTGCGGTACTTTTTACGAAGACCGAGGGAATATTGCCTGCCCCCGAATCTGCACATGCAATAAAGGGCGCGATCGATGAGGCGTTGGCATGTAAGGAGTCAGGCGAAAAAAAGACCATTTTGCTAGGTCTTTCTGGACATGGGTATTTCGATTTAGGAGCTTACGAACAGTACCTCGCAGGCAAGATGCAGGATTTTGAGTATTCAAAAGAAGAAGTTGCGAAAGCAATCGCAGACCTGCCAAAAGTTCCTGTTTTTAACAAGCCAGTATTTTTGTAAGGAAATGAAACGAGGTGGTTTATTAAGCCACCTCGTTCTTATTGGACTTGGTTATCAGATTTTGGACGAAAACTAACTTTTTTAGTTATATTTGTTAAATATTTGTTAAATAATATTGACATCTAAGAATTTTCATATATATTTATCTCGTATTAATAATTATTATGAAGAAATTAGTACGTTAAACACTTCATCTCCCCAGCAAAGGACCCGGTACCCGCCGGGTCTTTTTATTTACTTTAGTTTATCCAGCAGCTTTATGGCTTCAATTGCTATTGTGATCTCGTCCTTCTCGGCTTTTCGAAATAGAGCTTCGTTTTTTTCTTCCTTTGTGGTGCCAAATGCAGGATTGCCATCTATGGCGTCTATGGTACCTGCCTTCCATCCTCTTAGAGAGGCTATTACAAATATAGCCGATGCCTCCATTTCAATTGCTTTTATTTTCCACTGGTAGAAGTTCTTGAGGTCCTGATCGGGGGTACTGTAAAAGGCATCCTCAGCAATTCCAAGTCCGATGTTCACTTTTATTTTTAGATTATCCGCAGCTTTTATCAATGCATTCACAATATCTATATCTGCGATCGCAGGGTAGGGCGGCGGCACATATCTGTTTGATGTACCTTCAGCGCGATAGGCTCCTGTCAATATAACAATGTCTCCTGTGCTTATGTCTGGTTGCAAACCGCCTGCGGATCCCACTCTGATGAATACCTCAACTCCTATCTTGCCAAGCTCTTCGACGGCAATTGCAGTTGACGGTGCTCCTATCCCTGTTGTGCACACTGTGATGGGAACACCGTCCTTGCTCCCAGTGTAAACTACATATTCCCGATTTTTAGAGATGAACTTCGCTTCGTCCAGTTGTGCGACTATCTTTTCTGCTCTGTCGACATCTGCCGGGATCAGAGCATATTTTGCTACGTCGCCCTTTTTGCACTTGATATGGGGTTGTGTCCCCTCGAAAAATGAACCCGTTGTGTCCATTGATCCTCCCGTTCCGGTCTTCTGTTAACATCCTTTAGCTTTTGCTGATGTTATTCAATTTAAAAAAGTCTCGATTTTATTATAGAATTTATGCACAGAATAAGGAAAATAAAAGAATGGAAATAAGTGCTGAACAACTGATCAAACAGGATAAAGAAGATATATCCAATATGTTTAACGGCGTGGCTCGAAGATATGACCTGGCGAATGATGTCATGAGCCTTGGGCTTCACAGGTATTGGAAGAGGAGACTGGTAAACACGATTTTTATTGCAGATGGATATGATGTCTATGATTTTTGCTCAGGCACTGGCGATATCGCACTGTTGTTGTCTAAAAAATATGATGATCAGATAAGTTTGAATTGCATCGACTTCTCGAATCAGATGCTTGAGCTGGCAAAATTTAAAGTTGGTTCGGATACGGCTAATTACATATATTCAGATGTCACAAATCTTCCGTTTAAGGACGAGAGTGCTGATGTGTTGATAGTATCCTTTGGTCTCAGGAACATAAATGATCTGGATGGAGCAATTGCGGAGATTTACAGGATATTAAAGAATGGAGCTAAGGCATATATACTTGAGTTCATGAATATAAGACCGTCCGTATTTAACTGGCCCTTGAGGTTTTATATTAACAAGATCTCTCCTTTATTAGGCAGACTGGTTACGGGGTTAAAGGAATCATATAAATACCTGCCTTATTCAATTGAAAAGTATCCGAACCTGGAGGAGGTATCGGATAAGCTAATTAATGCCGGATTTAAAAAAATTGATTGCTTAAGACTTTTCCCCGGGAATGTTTCCATCCAGATTGCGATTAAGTAACTATGGAGGGTAGAGATGAATTTCGATTCTTCTTCGGCAAGGAGTCCGCAAACTGACGGAGGAATGCAGTACCACATAAGGTGTAAACCAGGGGATCTTGCAAAGTACGTGTTGATGCCTGGTGATCCGGAGAGAGTTCCGTTAATTGGCAAGAATTGGGATGAATATAAGGAGGTTGCTTTTAACAGGGAGTACAGGTCTGCCGTGGGAATATATAAAGGCGTGAATATATCTGCCTGTTCCACGGGTATTGGAGGGCCTTCAACTGAGATAGCCTTTGTCGAGCTGAGCAGGGTCGGCTGTGATACGTTCATAAGGGTTGGCTCAACCGGTGCGATTCAACCAGAGATCGAATGCGGCGATATGATAATTAATACAGGGGCAGTTCGCCTTGATGGTTCTTCTGATCTATACGTTAGAAAAGAATATCCTGCGGTCGCGAGTTATGAGGTGACGATGGCTTTGATTGAAGCCTGTGAGAATCTGGAGAAGCGATATTTCTTGGGAATCAGCGCTTGCTCTGCGTCATTTTATGCAGGACAGTCGCGGCTCTCCCTTGGTGACTACTGGCAGTCTTCGTTTGATACCAATTTTGAAGATCTGGTCAAGATGGGTGTTACTAATTACGAGATGGAGACGGCCACTTTGTTCGTGCTTGCATCTTTATCAAAATTTCGTGCAGGCAGCATTTGTGGAGTTATTGGTAACAGGATCACTGATGAGTGGAGCACTGAGGGTTTTGAGGAAGATGTGAGCAGGGTTGCCTGTGAAGCTGTCGGGATCTTGTCTTCCTGGGATAAGCTAAAGGCAAGGACAGGAAAGAGATATGTTTTCCCTGGCATGTTTGCAGGAGATTAAGATCAAATGAGCGAGATGGTCAGAATTAAAACTGTGTTATTATTCAGAAAACGCCAGTATCCCCGTGGTAATTAAATTTAATACGGGGATGAACCAGACCACACCAAGCCAGACGGGTTTATTCCTCTGATTTGCGATACCTATCCATACAATGAACTGGATTATTATGTTCACGATAGGGATGAAAAGAAGTATCAGCCACCAGCCCGGTTTCCCGCCTAATTTACAGAGCAGATATAAATTTGCAATCGGAATCCAGGCTAACCATCCGTTTGGCGTATCGGTCTTCCTCGCAATGGTCTGAAGACATACAGCAATGTAAATATAAAGCCCAATACCAATTATGATGCCAATCAGGGTACCCGCAGTTCCAAGCGCGAAACCGATCTGATCTTCCATGCACATCTCCTTTGTCATTTAAAGGCCATCTCACCCATAGGGTAATATATCTTTTTGCTACTGTATTTGCAACAATATTTGCTTTAACTTTTAGTAAGCGAATGGGGAAAATTAGTCGATTAAATATTTATTTTTTGCAACGAAAGGATTAAGATTTTGCTTTATTTTTAAAGGTTTTTCTTTATAATGCCGATTATTGCGAATAATAACCGGGTAGTCGTTCATGAAAATGATTATGAAGAAGTCTGTTTTTATATTTTTTATAGCTATTATTTTTATCCTGATGTTACCAGCCCCTGCAAACGCTAAAGGGGAGGTTATCGTTTTGTATGGTGATTCTATGTTTACAAACGATACGCTTATCCCGGCCGATGTAATTGTTTTGAGAGCTGGTGATTCCGTAATCGAGAGGGGACATGGTGGCTGGACCTCCTCAAACGGCAAGAAGCATTTCAAGGGCGAAGTGGTGTCTTTCAATCCTACCATCGTTGTTATTGATTTTGGCATTAATGATGCGATAAAAAGTGGAAGCCATAACAGAGTTTCACTTTCTCAGTATAAAAAGAACCTGAAAAAAATGATAAAGAAGTCTGTTGAGATTGGGGCAAGGGTTATTGTCGTAACGCCTGGTCCCGTGAATTATGCGCAGCGTGGAGGTAGCTGGAAAGACAGTGAGATAAACGCATATCGGGAGCAGCCATAAGCGCTGCCTCGACATACGGAGCGCTGGTGGTGGATGCATATGCCCTGCTTGTAAATACGGGCAACTACCTTGCCTGTCTTCAAAGCGATGGGTTGCATTACAATGAGGTAGGTTCAAGGCTCATTGCTGATCAGATAAATTTGACGATAAACAATCTGCGGTGATATTCTTAAATTACACATGCCAGACACCTTTGTTAAATGTCTTGATTTAACCAAAAGATTTGACCAGATTGTTGCTGTTAATGGTCTGAGCTTTGAAGTTTTTTCGGGCAGCATCTTCGGTCTTCTGGGCCCAAATGGGGCAGGGAAGACGACCACGATCAGAATGCTCTGTGGAATGGTCAAACCGACCTCAGGAACTTATTCTGTCTGCGGGTTAGCCATGGACGAAGGCGGACATGAGAACCGAAGGTTGATCGGACTGCTAACGGAATACCCGGGTCATTTTGAACAGCTGACCGCTGAGCAGAATTTGATGTTTTATGCCAGGATGAATCTGATTGATCAGAATAGAGCCAGGTCGAAAATAGCAGAGCTTTTAACTCTTTTTGACCTTGAGAACCGAAAAGATGATCTGGTGGGTTCATTTTCAAAAGGAATGAAGCAAAAGCTTGCAATAGCGCGCTGTCTTCTGCACGATCCCAAGGTACTTTTTCTGGATGAGCCGACGGCAGGACTGGATCCTGAGTCTTCTAAAGAGATAAGAGATAAGATTGAAGAGATGCGCGATGAGGGCAGGGCGATTATTTTATGTACGCATAATCTTGATGAGGCTGAGAGGCTTTGCGATGAAGTTGCTTTGATTAAGACTGATCTCATTGCTCTGGATAGCCCAGCAAATCTTAAGAGAAAAGCATTCAAAAATACAATAGAGATAACATTTGCTGGTAAGGCAGCAGCCTATCTGGATCTGCTCAAAGACAAAGGCTTCGCTGACTCGCAGTTAATCAATGAAAATAGTATTTCAATTGCCATCTCTGATATTCCTTTTGATAACCCCATCATCATTAAAGAGCTTGTGGGAGCAGGAGCTGATATAGTTTTTGTAACGGAAGTATCTCACTCCCTTGAGGATGCGTATCTTAATTTGATGGATAAATAACATGAACTCACTAAGGATCAGAGCAATCATAGAGAAAGAGTGGACTGAGTTTGGTAAGAGCAGGTTGATGCTGATTACCTCTATTGTGCTCCCATTGGTTTTTTCGCTGATTCCAATTGTGATGGCAATAGTCTTCAAGTATGTTGAGATGCCCGAAGCGAAACTTGGAGATATGAGTAGATTTTATGCGATGCTGCCGGGGGCTGGCTCCCTTACAAAAAAAGAGGTTTTTGAGGTTACTTTTTTGAGCGCATTTCTTTATTTTTATCTTATCGTACCGGCATGGCTTCCCATGAGCATGGCAACCAACAGCATAGTTGCAGAAAAAGAGAGGAAAAGCCTTGAGCCCATGCTCGCCTCTCCAATGGCAGTAAGTGAGCTCTTTTTTGGCAAACTGGTTTCTGCCTTCATTCCATCGATTGTGATAACCTGGGCCATGTTCATACTTTATCTGATTTTCATGTACATATTTCTTTCTCCAGCAGCTTTTGGTGCTCTTTTTGGCTTCAGGGTTTTTATGGCGATGTTTGTGCTTGCTCCAATACTTTCAATTATATCTGTTACATTGGGCATCATAATTTCATCAAAAATTAAGGATATAAGGTCTGCCCAGCAGGTGGGGGGAGTTATAATCCTCCCTGTTTTGATTCCATTTTATCTTCAGGTGATGGGAGCGATAATGTTAAACTGGGTAGCGATGCTCGTAGGCTCAATAGTGCTGGCGTTCGTTGCCTATTTTATTTTCAGAATTGCGGTCAGAACTTTCGACAAGGAAGCTATATTAACGAAGTGGAAGTGATCCTGCTGATTCAGGTTTTTTGATCAGTATTGAACCGCTCAGGCTGCAGACTTCAAGTGTTTCTATCAGGATTTCATCAATTTTTTGTTTGTTGAACCCCATCGATTTTAAGATAGGGGGCTGCTGCGTGAGGTCTTTACAGGTGACAATTCCCTGGCTTAGCAGTCGATCCTTCTGCTTTTTGGAGAGAGTCGTAAGAGATGTGATTGGGTTTAAACCTGAACGCTCGATCATCTCCTTCAGGCCGTTGTTCTCGGGGTAATTCCATGCAAGTATTTTCATTCCAACGCACTCTGCATATCTAATTGCGTCATTGGAGCATTTGGTATTTGTAACCAGCCAGTGCTGATGCGATTTATTTAATAGCTCTGGTGCCTGCAGCCATCTTTTTCTTACGTCTTCATAGCGCGCCTGTACATAGAGAGCAATTTTAACGTCGGTAGTGTAACCCTGTCTGTTGTGATATTTGCATTCTGCCATCAGAAGCTCGTTGTCTCTTTCAGCGATTATGTCGATCTCATGCGGCACGCATTCGCCCTGTACTATTTCTCCAACCTTTACCTTGTATCCTATGGATCTGAATATCTCGGCGACAAATTTTTCAAAGGGGAAGCCGCTTGGCCCGAGTTCCATTATTGACAGCTTCAGGTTGTATTTTGCTGCCAGTGAAGATCTGGACTTTTTTAATAGCTCAGATGCATAGGAATAGATAAGCGAAGTGGGGATGCCGCTAAATATCTTCTTGCCTATGTCGCTGGTTATTAAGTCAATCAATTCCTGCTTCGCGCCTGCTTTTTCCAGCGATCTTCGCAGTTTCGCCTCCTGAAACGGTTCCTGTTCTCCGGAAGTTTTGGTGACTAATATGCCATCATTCATGCTGGGTAATAATATTATTTTAAAATCCTATTGACAGCAAGTGTATAATTAACCTATGTATATATGTTCATATATTAATTCTTATATGGCGGGAGGTGCCAGATGAAAAGATTTATGTTAAGGAGAGTAGCTCACTGCTGCGAAGGATCGTAAGTATAGTCCCGGGCAAGACGTTAAACTGCCCAATTGTTATTTCTACCTGAAATATTTGAAGTAGTCGTCGCAGCATGAGCAGATCGAGTCATGTCTAACTTTGTAGATTATCTGCTTGCCCTTCCTTTCATTGATGACCAGCCCTGCTGATTTCAGTATGAAGAGATGGTGGGATACAGAGGACTGTGGTATTCCCAGGATTTCAGAAATTTTATTTACGAAAAGGTCGTGATGACTTAACAATAAAAGTATCTTTTGTCTGGTCTCATCCGATAGTGCCTTGAATATATCGTTAACCCTCTTCAGATCACAGCACTTTCCCGAAACCACGCTCTTGTAAAATTCCATCTTTTCAGTGTTACTATCTGTTTTTTTCATGTTAATTTCATATTTACATATATCAATACGAAAATAATAACAACTTGCAAAATTTAATACAATCATTCCCGACTTGTGATAACTCTGATAGAATAAAATTATCTCCCATGGGGGTATAGCTCAGCTGGTAGAGCGCTACAATCGCAATGTAGAGGCCAGGGGTTCGAATCCCCTTACCTCCACCAAAGGGACGACAATACCTAGAACCACTCGACATTCTAAACAAGACTGGCCGGGTAGAATCTTTTCAATAACCTTCCCATGGTCAGAAGATTTAGAATGATATCGCTAACTGTTTAGCCCAAATTCGAATAGCTTCCCAGTCTCTGGTGTCGTAAACCTCTGGCTTGACCTCTTTGAATCCGGCCGCTTCTAATTTCGGCCTGGTTGCCTCCATCGCTTTCCCGGACCACCATGGCATGTGGTTAAAATCCCAGATGCCGCCGAATAGACCCAGTGCAAATGGTTGTAGATTATACTTTGCCGCTTTTTCTTCGAGATATTTTTTTCTGGTCCTGCCGGTTGCTTCATCTCCAGTTAGAACGGTGGTTTTTCCTCCAAAATGGAATTCTTCAAATTTTCCTTCATACTCGATTAATGCTTGGGCGCCGGATGAGACGAATAGTGCCACCCTTTTATTTGCCAGTTCTTTTTGAAATTTTTTCAAGAACTTCTCAGGTTCGCTGGTCCACCGGTTTATCATCATTCCACTGCCGACGATAATTAGGTCGTACCCAGAGATATCCTTAATTTTTTCCTTTTTAGCATCGACTACCCTAACATCAGGCCCTTCGTAACGGAGTACTTTAGCGATTTCCTCTGAGGTGTTAGCTGTTGCCCCAAAGCGCGTCCCGTAAACAATCAAAACTTTCTTAGACATTCTTCTCCTCCCACTATTGATTTTTAAATGTTTCATTACTCGCTACTGAAGCGGTTTGGTGTAATTCGGTCTGCTGTTGTGCATCTCTCACAAATCCAGTAAAAATTGTCAACAGGAGAAATCCGAGAGCACATAGAATGGTAATATAGGTGAGATTCGGGTCATTTACACCGAAGAAATAATCAACAATGCTCATTCCGGGAAATAGTAACAGCCAGGCGATTAAGCAGACGGTGAAAGACCACGGCCACAACTTTCCAAGGAAACGCCGGAGGCTAATAGGGAGATGCACGCGCCACCAGGTTAACGGCGCATTTATTCTGGTTCCGATGACGCCAATCAGGATTCCAATTATGGGAGGGAAGATACCTCCGCCCACCAGCAACATGACGATTGATAGTAAAATCAGGAACAGACCGCCGTTCCTCCTATGAACAAACATGGTTACCCACACCGTGAAGACCAAGGAAAAGAGGATGGCCAGAATTCCGGTTACAAGAAAGTTGGGAACGATAGACATCGCCGGCTCTCCTGCGACAATACGGAAAAATGCTGAATCTGGCCAGGATTGGAACACTACTCCGCTGGAAACCGTATTGCCTTGAAGTACTTCACCGATACCATGTTCGATGCCACCTAGCCCCATAAGTGCACCCAGTGTTGAAACTATTGCTCTAGTCGCATTATTCATGTCTAACCTCCTTCAACAAACAAATTTGTTACTGTTTCTATTCTCTATGGTTCTATTTTTCCTCTGCATTCATATTTCTTTCTAAATGTAGTATGCCGTTAAACCCTGATGTCGGTCAGCCATCTAAAGTTGTATTTGAGGGTTTATTCTGGTCGTGTATAGGTTTATTTATCCTGCAATATCGGCATTCGAGTGGAGTAACTCCGTCACTGTCCAGAAGCTGAACCGAAATAAGTTTAAGATTAAGATCGCGGATCTTGTTGAGGAGACCATGAAGGGCTGATTGGTCGGCTATTTCGCCGGTAAGTCGAGTCACCCCGGTTGGTTCAGCAATTAAGACCATGCCAGTGAAATATAATGACCAGCTTTCATCAATGAGACCCTGGAATAGTATTTGGCATTTTTCTGCTTTCACACCTGAATAATGGCAGTAAACCAGGGGCTCTGTCAGTGAACAAAGGGAGTATTTCAGGGTTTATTTGGCAGTTGAAACCAAAGGGGATAACCGAAGGCTAGATAATGCTTAATTCGCGGGCGCGAGCAATGGCTTGGGTGCGGCTTTCTACGCCGAGCTTAGTGAAGATATTGTTGGTATGCTTTTTAACCGTGCCTATAGCTAGGAAGAGTTCAGAGGCAATTTCTCTATTAAACTTCCCGGCTGCGATGAGCTTGAGTACTTCGAGTTCGCGTTCGCTGAGAGTCTCTACGAGTCCCGGTGTCTTCTCGCGCCCAGCGGATGGCGGTTGCTGGCTCTCACCATGGCCGTTGAGTAGGCCTAGTAGTTTCGATGCGTAATCGGCATGCTTTCCTTGGGCGACCATCCGCTGGAACAGCCTGGCCACCGGCTCTCCCTCATCAATAAGAGTGCGTACATAGCCGGCCGGCTCCGCCAGCGATAAAGCCCGGTCAAGCGTCTCCTCAGCCTCGACGGGTTGTCCTAGGCTGTCCAATGACAGTGCTTTAAGGATTAGCGCTTCGATGACGGCTCCACCCCTATCCTGACCCTCGGCGTTTCGGGCGAACTGATCAAGGTACGGCGGCAGTCCCTGCCCCAGACCTTCGGCGAGTCTTATCCTGACGATAGTCAGATAGGCGAACTCTTGCCGGTAGTCGGGTAACTGAGACAACGGTAAAGAAATCTCCTGTTGCCGGCTCCAATCCGAGGCCTTAGCAATGTCACCCTGTCGTAGTGCTAGCCAGGCTTTAAAAACAGGTATCTGCTGAACTTCGGGAGGGGTAGTCACCCAGGGGCCCAACTTCTCGGCTCGATGTATGTATTCGGTTGCCAGCTCCGAATTGCCTCTCACCTGCTCTAGTTTGGCCATTGAAAAGTATCCCTTAATCACCGCTTCCCAGAAATAGCCGGCCTCACCCAACTCAATGCCCTTTCTTAAGTTGTCGGCAGCGCTATCAAGGTCATTCTGTTCGTGGTTTAGTTGACCAAGTACAACATAGGCGAGGGATGTGACTGGCAACGGACATGCGCCTCCCCAACGATTTCCCTGTTCAATAGCTTCGTTACAGATACTTGCTACCCGGTCGAACCGGGAAATCTGAATATAAACGTCAGCCAGACTACCCTGGCCCGCCAGGACAGCATAGTGGTAGTCGATTTTACGACCAGCCGCGATCAATTCTTCAAGCAACGGAATAGATTTGGTGATGCCGCCGGTTTTCCCGTAATAACCAACCAAATTGAGCGAGTTGACGGCACGGGCTAGCAGGTCATCAATGCCAGTAGCCGGCAACTCCCGGTTGGCTTCCTCAGAGAGCTGAATAGCCCGGGGAATATCGCCCTGAGCCTGGGCGATGAAGCTCTGAAGAGATAATGTATGGCCTTTGATGCGCTGCAAATTGGCGCGGCTGTGTGGCGACAGCTTTTCAGGACTTTCTGAAACTGCCTCGACTGCCCGGCAAAACATTTTCGAGAGAATCTCAGGATTATTAGTTGTCAGAGCTGCCCAGGCGAAGCAAACACAGAGCCAGGGGCTGGCCAGAATGATTGGTTCAGGGATGCGAGATGAATATTCTATCAGCCTGACTGCCTGGTTCTGTCCCAGCATCCGGGGAGCTGCATTTTCCAGAATTGTCGCTGCCCGCTCAGCGTCACCACCCAGAAGAGCATGGCCGATGGCTCCTTCAGTGAGACCTTCTTTTTCATACCACGTGCTTGCCCGCTGGTGCAGCAAATTTACCACCTGAGGCTCATCTCTGACCAGTTGGTTATGCAGGATGGTTGCAAATAGTTGATGGTAGCGGTACCAGCGCCGCTCGTCATCTAAGGGGGAAATAAAAAGATTGGCTGCCTCAAGCTGAGCCAATATTGACTGGCTGTCGCTACGATCAGTCACGGCATCACACAGGGGACCACACATGTGTTCGAGGATTGAGGTTTCCAATAGAAACTGCTTAATGCTTGGTGGCTGCTGGTTGAGCACCTCTTCGGCCAGGTAGTCCATTATATAACGGTTACTGCCTGAGAAGGACTTGATATAGCTGGTAATATCACGTTTACCCTGCAAAGAAAGGGCTGCCATCTTTAGCCCGGCAACCCAACCTTCAGTACGGATTTCCAACATCGCAAGGTCTTGCTCGGAAAGAGAAATACCTGCCGTGTTCTTTAAATAGCTGGAAGCCTCCTCGATGGTAAAACCAAGATCATCAGCCCGGAGTTCAGATATCTCTCCCTTTACTCTCCAGCGGGCTAACGGCAATGGAGGATCGACCCGGCTGGCGATAACTAGATGAACCTGAGGTGGCAGATGTTCAACGATGAAAGTTATAGCCGCATGAATAGCCGGCGATTCAATGGTATGGTAATCATCCAGCACCAGGACGAAGTCACCATCATGACTGCTGATCGAGTTAATAATGCCAGTAAGCAACCATTCTGTTGACGGTGGCTGAGGTGATTGCAGGGCATTCAGGATGGGCTGGCATACTCCTGGCATGACGCTTTGCAGCGTCATGATGAAATAATTCCAGAAATTGCCGGGAATATTGTCACTAGCCTCCAGCAAGACCCAACCGACCGGTTTCTTGAGATCCCTCAAAGCTTCAATCAACATCGTCGTCTTGCCGTAACCGGCGGGGGCTGACAGCAGAACAAGTTTATAACGCAATGCTTTAACCAGTTTACTGGAGAGGCGTGGACGCGCCATCCAGTCAGGCGGTAGCAGCGGCCGGCGAGTTTTGGTGATTAACAGCGCTGGCTTTATTTCTGACATGTCACGTTTATGTTAACACATTCAAACGAATCCTTCTAAGTCCGTAGATTAAATCACTCCAGATGTTGTTGGCACATTTATTTCACGTTTTGGGCACATTTTGTTAACACTCCACCATATTGAATTTAAGGGCTTTCAATTTCACTTCAAGGAGACTGTTCAATCTAAAAAGTCTGACGGTTTGGGGTTTCCTTCTATTCAGTTTCCAGTTTTGTCATAAAAACATTAGCGGGAATGTCTTGCTGATGTGGTATAGTAAAACCCGTGGATTTTAAACTATCTGCTCATACATTGGATATGTTGAAGGAACGAAATATTCCCGAAGAATGGGTATGGCGAACGATTGACGCTCCTGAGTGGAAAAATTTAGGGGAAGACAAAAATATCCATTATTTTAAGAGTATCACTGAACATGAGGTGCGAATTCTTCATGTGGTTGTAAATCCTCGTGTTTCGCCAAAGAAAGTAGTTACAATATTTTTTGACCGCAGGGCAAGGAGGAAAAAATGAGACTTAAAGTAGATAAGGAAAATGATGCGCTTTATTTCCGATTGGACGAATCTTCAATTATAGAATCGGAGGAAGTGCAGCCTGGCGTAATCTTGGACTTTAATGCAGATGGTAAAGTGGTAGGTATTGAGATACTTAATTTGAGTGTCAGAATGAGTCCCGACCAGTTAAAAATACTTCAATATGAGACTGCCTAAAAAATTTGATTTTTTGAATTTGGAATTAAACGCAGAACTGTTATTATGTTAAGCTGCTCTGTGTGGATTATAAAGCTGAATGTTGATGTGCTTTGAATAGTGTACGAAATCTTGATCTGTGGTGAAGATGAGAAGCTTGTTTCGATGTGCTACCGTACATATTAAAAAATCGATGTGGGAGCCTTGGACACCTTTGTTTCTACATGTATTGTAGAATTCAGCCGCAAGCTCATAATCTTGAGAAATGATTGGTAGGTCATCAAAAGCTTTGAGCTTGTCTCTTAGTTGTGAAAATTGCTTTTCATCTGAGATTCCAGAAAGTATTTCTTGTCTGATCGGGCCAATGAGCACCACACGGAGCTCTTCAATAAGGATCTTGAGGTTTGAGAGATAGTCTTCCTCTTCTTTAGTCCTATTGTCTACAGGTCTTCTAAATGCAATAGACCAGATTGAAGTATCAACAAGAACTTTCACTCACGATGCCTTAATGCTTTGTAGTTGTATTTATTATCATAGGTAATTTGCCCAAAAAGCTGGATAATTTCTAACTGTTTTCTTCGCTGAATGTATTCTTTAAGTGCTTCGTTGACTGTCTCTTTCTTTGTTTTGTGACTGCCAATTTTCTGAGCTTCATTTAATAATTTCTGATCAATGGCAAGGTTAGTAGCCATAATCTCATCCTCCTACACATAATATTACACAAACCAATGTGTAAGTCAAATGATTTTTGCTTAATCCAGTAGGCACTATAAACGGCTTAGATGGAGAAAGATAGGATCATCATTTTACCTTGGCCAAAGAATTATTCCCAATATATGTTAGGGCTTGGGAGCGAAGTATGGCGTGGTATAGATACTACTGAATATGTTAAAAATGAGAGGAAATCTTGGGAGAAGTAGAGGTGTTACTTCTATATTATGTGCTGGTCTTAAAATTAATGATTTTATTAATATCGAAACCAGTTGTGAATGGATCCAAGTAGGTTGCTGTTTCGAGTGGGTTCTGGCCTGGGATATCTTCTGAAATAATGAATGGGATCTGGTTTAGTTTTGCAGTTGCCCAGATTTGTGCATCCCAATAGCTCAATTGGTATTGATGAACTGCACGCATTGCCTCCTTGATGATTAGAGAATTCACCTCCAGCACCTTCCAATTGTCCAAGTATAGGTTGACAATCTCTCCTGCATTTTTCAGATACTTGTTTAAATGACAGAAGAGCTCACCGGCAATTTGCGTGGAGATCAAGGCTAAATCTCTTGTGGTGACTGTTTCAATAAGTTGCTGGGCATTTTCACCTTTTTCGGGGTTATCAGAATCATATAGATAAATTATGACATTAGTGTCCACGAGGAATTCTATCTTCATAAAGTTTATCCCTTTCAAACTTTCCAATTTTGTAATGACCAGCTTTTCTTAGTTTTTCAGTTTCTTTTAAGTGTCTTAAGAATTTCTGAGCATCAGGTTTTATTTCAGCGATGTAAGTTTCTTTAAGCTCATCGATCTTTTTCCTTATGATCTCTGCTTCAGGGATTTTCCACTTAAGAGCTTTTTCTTTAATTAATAGATCCTGCTCCTTGGTTATGTAATATTGCTTCCTTTTCATATAATTTCTCCATTAATGTATACATATACATTATAATATAAATAAATGAAATTTAAAGATATTCATAATCGGCAGATTCAGTTAACGTATGAAAGGCAAAAACATATCGAAGCAGATCATCCAGAAATGCGTGGTCAGATTGAGAGAATTGGGGACGCTTTGTTGAATCCTGATATAATTATTAAATCAAGGACAGATTTTGAGGTCGAATTATTTTATCGAAAATAAAAATTTGGTATGACAATAAAGGAGACTATCTAGAAGTCCTCTTTGAGAGAAAAACAGGATACTTCAGAGAGACAGAGAATGATGCAGTAATGGAAAAAGTCGATGAAGATGGAAATATTATTGGCTTTTCTATTCTAAAAGTGAGTACATTGAAAGAGAAACCACTTTCAATAGAACTTAAAAACCACTTTGCCTGAAAGATCATATATGAATAAACATGAGCATAATGGTAGCGCGATAGATCCCTATGACATGCACAAAGGAGTGATGCAGCATAACCATGATGAGCACATGGAGATGAAAGAGCATCGTGCTGAAGGTGCAGAAAAACACGTGGAACATAGAGGCCATGGCAATCACGAGCACATGGTGGCAGATTTCAGAAAAAGGTTCATTATATCTGTAATTGTCACCGTGCCCGTTCTGATACTTTCTCCTGTTATTCAGAAGTTTTTAGGTTTAGGAGAGCTTTTAAGATTTCGCGGGGATTCATATGTGCTATTTGCACTTTCATCCTTTGTCTTCATCTATGGGGGATTTCCTTTCCTGAGAGGATTGTACAGCGAACTGAAATCAGCCAGGCCGGGCATGATGACACTTATTGGTCTTGCTATAACGGTAGCTTATGTGTATAGCTCCGCAGTTGTCTTTGGCTTGATGGGTGAAATATTCTTCTGGGAGCTTGTTACGCTTATCGATATCATGCTTCTTGGTCACTGGATTGAGATGAAGTCCATAATGGGTGCATCAAAGGCTCTTGAGGAGTTGGTTAAACTTCTGCCCTCTGAA
The DNA here is from genome assembly GCA_023488455.1 of Actinomycetota bacterium. The sequence continues at coordinate 39,315 of JAMDDV010000009.1, forward strand.
GCACATAAACTCATGTCTGACGGCAGCGTAATGGACGTTCCGTTAAGTGAACTTAAAACAGGAGATAAAGTAATAGTTAAGCCGGGAGAAAAACTTCCAGCGGACGGAGATGTGGTTGATGGTGAGACATCGGTAAATGAATCTATGCTCACGGGTGAGTCTAAGCCGGTACCCAAGAATGCTGGAACAAAAGTTATAGGTGGATCTATTAATGGTGAGGGGTCTATTGTTATTGAGATAGGAAGGACGGGAAAGGAGTCCTTTCTTTCACAGGTGATCGAGCTCGTCAGGCAGGCTCAGCAGAGCAAATCAAAGACACAAGATTTAGCCAATCGTGCTGCTTTATGGCTCACCATCATAGCGATTGCAGGTGGTGCTATAACGCTTTTTGTTTGGTTTGTAATTATGAGTAAGGATTTCACATTTGCCATTGAAAGGACCGTAACGGTTATGGTCATCGCCTGTCCTCATGCACTTGGGCTTGCCATCCCTCTTGTTGTTGCTGTTTCAACTGCCATCTCCGCAAGAAGCGGTCTTCTCATAAGAGATCGCGCTGCTTTTGAGAGGGCCAGGAATATTCAGGCAATAATCTTTGATAAAACTGGAACGCTCACAGAAGGCAAGTTCGGAGTCACAGATATTGTGATATTGTCAAAAGATATGGATGAGAAAGAACTCCTAATATACGCAGCTTCTGTGGAGGCACGTTCTGAGCACTCAATAGCAAAAGGGATAGTGGAATCCTCCTCTGAGAGCTATCCAGTAAAGGAATTTAAAGCGATTCCTGGCAAGGGAGCGGAGGGGAAGGTAAACGGGAAAGATGTAAAAATTGTAAGCCCTGGATATCTCAGGGAGCATGGCATTAGTCTTGTTGATAAGAGGGTTGACGAGTTAACATCACAGGGCAAGACGGTAGTGTTTGTCATTGTCAATGGAAATCTTGTCGGGGCAGTAGCCCTTGCCGACATCATAAGACCAGAGTCAAAACAGGCTATATCCATGCTGGATAAGATGGGTATTAAAACCATGATGTTAACAGGTGATAACGAAAAGGTGGCAGGATGGGTTTCCAGAGAATTGGGAATCGATGAATACTTCGCTGAAGTTCTTCCGCACGAGAAGGTGGCCAAGGTAAAGGAAGTGCAAGCAAGAGGACTTGTGGTTGCGATGACGGGAGATGGTGTCAATGATGCTCCTGCGCTTGCGCAGGCAGATGTTGGGATTGCAATCGGGGCTGGAACGGATGTTGCAGTGGAGACTGCAGACATAATCCTCGTGAAGAGCAATCCTCTTGATGCGGTAGCAATCATAGGCCTTGCCCGCGCTACGTACAGGAAGATGGTGCAGAACCTCGCCTGGGCAACAGGGTATAATGTAGTTGCAATCCCACTTGCAGCTGGAGTCCTTTATTTTTATGGAATTTTATTAACCCCTGCGCTTGGTGCGGTATTCATGTCTGTGAGCACGGTTATCGTTGCGATAAACTCAAGGTTTCTGAGGGTTGTACAGTAGAATAAATAGTAGCATGTGGTCGATTTCAATAATTAAGGTTTGAATTCTGAGAATATTTCCAGACACCTACCCAGGTCTTTTTTTGTATGCGTTGCCATGACATGCGCTCTTAGTCTGCTCTGGTTTCTTGGCACAGCCGGGAACACTATAGGAGAAATAAAGACGCCATGGTCAAACAGAAATTTACAGAAATTTAAGGTCGTCTCCTCATCTTTTGTCAGGATTGGTATTATTGCTGTTTCGCTCTCAAGCGTGTTGTACCCAATGGACTTTAATCCTTTGATGAAGAACTGGTAATTATCCTTAAGGTTCTGGATGATCCAGGGTTCATTTTCGATGATATCAAGAGCAGCTAATGCTGCTGCAACTGCTGATGGAGGAAGGCTTGCCGAAAAGACGAATGCCCTGGCATTGTGTTTCAGAAAATTTATTGTGGCTTTGTCTGATGCGATGAATGCGCCTATGCTGGGTATTGCTTTGCTGAATGTTCCCATTATTATATCTGCGCTAATCTTATAATTAAAATGCTCCTCAATACCTTTACCATTTTTACCGATAACTCCTAAGGAATGAGCCTCATCCACCATTACTGTTGCTTTGTATTGTTCTGCGAGCTCGCAGATCGCTGGCAGTTCTGAAATGTCGCCATCCATGCTGTACACGGAATCTATGCATATCAATGTGTTTTCAAAGGAAGTAGCGTTGGAAAGCTTTGAGCGCAGATCGTTCATATTATTATGTCTGAAAGGTCTGAACCTCGCTCCAGATAGCCTGCAGCCGTCGATGATGCTCGCATGATCGAGTTGATCGATTAAAATGTAGTCATTTTTCCCGAACAAAGTGGAAATAGCCGATAAGTTGGCAACATACCCGCTGCTGAAGAGCATAGCTGACTCCTTTCTTGTGAAATCAGCTATCCTTGCCTCAAGTTCATTGTGCAGTGGTGTCGTGCCTGCAAGTAATCTAACACCACCGGCTCCTGAACCATATTTACCTATTGCTTTTTTTGCGGCCTTTTTTATCCTGTGATCAGCACTAAGCCCAAGGTAGCTGTAGGAGCCAAGCATAATATATTTTTTGCCGCTGCTGGTTTTAATCTTTGGTCCGATTTCGCTCGCTATCTCCTGCAGGTAGAAATAGAGTTCATTATCAATTGCGCTTTTCAGCCTCAAATTGAAATCGGTAATCTCATTTTTTGATAGTTTCAATTTCTGTCCTTCTTATTTTTTATTAGTCGGAGAGCAGCTAAGATTTGTTCCTTTTCACAGATATTATTATTTAGCTTGATTTACACTGTCCATCAATTTCAGGTATATTAACATAAAATGTTTAAAGTTGAAGGAAGGTTTTTATGGGCGTTAAAAGGGAAATGAAGACGAAAAAATTCACGATATTGCACTCTAACGATATGCATGGAGATTTTTTAGCTGAAGCAAGAGGTGAGGAAGGAAAACTTACCGGTGGGCTCGCTCTATTGTCGGGCTATATTAATAAGGTTAGAAAGGAGGAAGAGAACGTTATCTACATTATATCAGGCGATATGGTCCAGGGTTCCATAATAGATACGGAATATAAGGGCATATCCACCATTGAAATAATGAACTATCTTGCTCCTGATGTTGTTTCATTGGGGAACCATGAATTTGATTATGGATTGCCCCATCTGCTTTTTCTGGAAAAAATGGCGAACTTCCCAATAGTAAACGCAAACCTTTATATTAAACAGTACAACAAGCGATTGATGATACCTTACGTAATTATTAATAAAGCGGGCTTTGACATTCTATTTACGGGTATCATAACAGAGAAGGTGATGGACACTATTTCTATGGACAGGGATGTAGGTAGTTTTATATCGCTTCAGGAAGCCTGTGCTGAGGTTGGTAAGATCACAAATGCTTATAAAAACGATGATATTGACCTGACAATTCTGCTTACGCATATTGGATTTGATTCCGATAAAGAGCTTGCAGCCATGTTGAACCCTAATTGGGGTGTGGATTTAATAATAGGTGGGCATTCTCACACGATTCTAGATAAACCCGAAAAAGTAAACGGCATCTATATTGCTCAGGCTGGTGTTGGAACAGATCAGGTAGGAAGATTTGATATTATTGTAGATGACGATACAAATAGCATTGTTGAATATGAGTGGCAGCTAATCCCAATAGATGATGATATTGCAGAACCAGATGCGGAACTACAAAAATATATTAATTCCTTTAAAGAAGTGGTTGACAGGAAATATAACACAATTATATGTAAACTTGCCGAGAAATTAACTCATCCATTAAGAGAAGAAGAGACAACTCTTGGTAATCTAATAGCTGATGCTTTTGCAGAGTGTGCAAATGCTGATGTCATGTTTTTGGGAAGTGGCTCTGTAAGAGTTAAGGAACTTGGTCCACTTGTCACACTTGGCAATTTTATTTCATGTTTTCCATACGATGATACTTTAACAAGGTTTACTGTAACCGGAGAGAAGCTTAAAAGAATTTTCTCTCACATTATGAGACCTGATAATAGAACTGGTGAAGGAGAATGCTACCAGATTAGCAAGGGTGTAAAAGCTGTATACAATGATTCAAAAAAACAGTTGGAGTTACTGGTTATTAAAGAAGAACCTGTATCCGATACGCAAACATATAAAATCTGTCTTCAAGGTTATCATTACAATGATTCAGCAAAGAACCTAAACATAACCAATGATGAACTTATTGAAACAGAAAACCTTAAAGTTGTTAGCACTTCTGCACAGGAGGTACTGGAGGAGTTCTTAAGGAACAACCAGAACGTAAGCAGCAGGATCGAAGGCAGACTGGTTTATAAAAGTGTCTAATCATATTCCTGTTCACAGTAAAATTTGCATATCCTAATTTAATAACTTCGTTTTTTATTAAGATTCTGCAAGCTCTCGCTATTCGGGACAAAGCTTCGATTGAAAAAATTTCTTGACAAATGAAATTATTTGGTTATTATAATGTGGTATACCAATAATATTATATTTAGTTAATAAATAAAATTGGTATACCAATTCAGAAGGAGACGGTCTTATCCTAGCAAAATTTCAGATGAAACCAATTAGTGAAAAATTAGTTATCAGAGTATAAATTACGTTTTTAATGTATTGAAATAATCTAGTTAAAAATTCGATTTTTAAGGAGGTGACAAAATATTCAATTGGTAATGGTAAATATGGATAAAGGAGAATAAGATGTTTGGGAGAAGTGTTACAAAGTACATTGTTTCAGTAGTTTCACTAGTGGCAACTTTTATGTTTATTTTACCTGCCTGTGCCCCTAAAGTTGCTACTACCAGTAGTGAAGAGACTGTCTCTGAGACGGAAACTGCTGCCTCCAGTGAAACTGTATCAGAAGAAAAAACTGATGAGCCCTTCGAGATGGTAGTAATTGTTAAACTCGAGCACCCATGGTTTGATGACACAGAAAAGGGTATAAAAGAAGCAGCTGAAGAATTAGGTGTAAACGCATATATGATTGGGCCCGCAGAAGCTGATGCGGCTCAACAAATAGCAATGATTGAGGATTCAATAGCCAAGGGTGTAGATGCAATAAGTGTAGTGCCAAATGATCCAAAAGCAATTGCTCCTGCTTTGAAAAAAGCACAAGATGCAGGGATCGTAACTATTACTCATGAATCTGTAAATCAGGAAAATGTGCTTTATGATGTAGAGGGGTTTGACAATGCAGCATATGGCGCACATATAATGGATCTTCTAGCAGGATTCATGGGAAAAGAGGGAGAATATGCAACCTTTTGTGGAAACTTAACGGCAGTAACTCTGAATCAGTGGGCAGATGCTTACATAGCAAGACAAAAAGAAGCCTATCCTGATATGAAGTTGGTTACTGATAGGATTGTTTCTGACGAAAACACACAAGTTGCTCATGATAAGACTCTTGAGTTAATAAAAACTTATCCAAACTTAAAGGGCATATTGGGAACATCTTCTGCAGAGGCACCGGGTATTGGACTTGCTGTTGAAGAAAAAGGTCTTCAAGACAAAATAAGTGTTGTTGGGCCTAGCATTCCATCGTTAACACGTGACTTATTAAAAACTGGGGCAATAGATGCTATCTCTGTACGTAGACCTAAGGGTATGGGATATGTTCAAGTACAACTCATGTATTATCTGTTAACCGGTAAGGAAATTGTTGATGGTATGGACTTTCCTGGGTTAGGGAAAATATATCTTGATGGAAAGAATATATATCCTGTTACTCCAGAATTTACTGATATTACTGCAGAAAATGTTGATGAGTTTGATTTTTAAACAAAATTAACTTAAGCATATAGTTGGCTATTTAGAAATAGCCAACTATATGCAAATTTATTAGAAGTTGAGATACTTAAAGAACTGGACTATAGGTTGAATAGTAGTTTTAAAAATATTTTGATACCCATTAAATCTTAGTGATTATAAGAGTGGGGAGTAATTTAGTGATCGGGAATGAAAATATTATTCTTATGAAAGGTATAAGTAAAACTTTCTCTGGGATTAAAGCGTTGAATGATGTTGAATTTTCCATAAAGAGGGGAGAGGTACACTGTTTAGCTGGTGAGAATGGTTCAGGTAAATCTACTCTTATTAAGATTCTTTCAGGAGTTTTACAACCTGATTCTGGAAGTTATATAGAAATAAAAGGAAAGCATTATAAAAAGTTAAGTGCAATTGATTCTATTAATGAGGGAATTGAGGTGATTTATCAAGATTTGTCATTATTCCCAAATCTTACAGTTGAGGAAAACATTTCATTCAGTGAGAGAATTGAAAGAAAAGGTAAATTAATTAATTGGAGAGAAGTCAGAAATATAGCAATGGAAAAAATGGAAAAAGTTGGAATAGAACTTAATCCATCTACTTTATTAAAAGACTTTCCTTTAGCGAAGCAACAATTGATAGCAATTTGCCGTGCAATGACTAATAAGTTGAGTTTAATAATAATGGATGAACCAACTTCTAGTCTTACTAAAAATGAAATTGAATCTCTTTTTTTTGTCGTTGACAATTTAAAACATAAGGGCATTTCCACATTATTTGTAAGTCATAAGCTCGATGAGGTTTTTGAAATATCTGATAGAGCAACAGTGCTAAGAGATGGGAGACTTGTTGGTGTATTTAATATGAAAGAGTTGGATAATAAAAAATTGACCTCACTTATGACTGGGAGAGAAGTTGCTGATACCCCTTATGTAAGAAAAAACGAAACAGAGAGAATCTTACTAGAAGTTAGGAATCTTTCAAAGAAGGGTAGTTTTAATAATATAAATTTTAAGCTGTACGTAGGCGAAATTCTGGGTCTTACCGGTCTTTTAGGTTCGGGCAGAACCGAAATTGCGCTTTCAATTTTTGGATTAATTAAAGCGGATTCTGGGGATATCTTGATTGATGGCAAATTAGTGCATATTAAATCAACTAATGATGCTATTAAAAACGGGGTAGCCTATGTACCTGAGAACAGACTCTTACAAGGCCTATTTCTACCAAAATCTATCAGTGACAACATCGTTGTATCTGCAATTAAAAAGTTAATAAATAAATTATCTATTATTAGCAGAAGAAGAATTAAAAATATTAATCAATATTGGATACAGACATTATGCATCAATACACCATCTGTTGAGATGCAAGTAAAATCACTTTCTGGTGGCAATCAACAAAGAGTAGTCTTAGCAAAATGGTTAGCAACTAATCCCAAAATTCTTATTCTAGATGGTCCTACTATTGGTATCGATATTGGGGCAAAGCGTAATATACATGAAATCATCAGAAATTTAGCAGATCAAGGGATAGGAATTATATTAATTTCAGATGAAATATCAGAGATAATTCAAAATAGCAACAGAGCATTATTGATGAAAAATGGTGAAATTATCAAAGAATTTGACGCACGAAAAGCAACCGAAAATGAGATTATTGATATATTAAACAGAGAGATAGAGGGCTAAATAGTGATAGATTAGATGAATAAGGTGAACGTAAGAAGCATTTTTAAGAGCAATGAAATATATTTGATAATTATTGTAATTATTATTTCAACAATTATTGGTAGCATAAACAGGTCTTTTCTTTCCATTGAGAATCTATTCGATTTATTAAGAAGCGGATCAATAATCGGGGTTATGAGCATTGGATTTCTTATTGTTTTAATATCTGGTGGTATTGATGTTTCCTTTGCTGCTGTAGCAACAGTATCAATGTATGTGACAGTATCCATATTAAATAAGTTTGGCGGGAATATTTATGTTGCACTAATTATATCAAGTGTTCTGGGGATTGCTCTGGGTGCGATTAACGCTTCATTCATTTCTTACTTTCAGATACCTACATTAATTGCAACCCTTGGAACCATGAATATTTTTCATGCTTCTTTACTTGTAATCGGTAAGACTGCTCATATATCAAAGATTCCAGAAGCTATTGTAGATTTTGGTAAAGGTATGATCGTTTCATGGACAAACAGTGATGGTAAAACTATCGGGTTATCTTTTTTGTCATTTGTAATGATAGTTATTTTTTTCTTAACTTGGCTGATTTTAAAATACACTATGTTGGGCCGTGGAATTTATGCTATTGGTGGTAATTTTGATGCAGCTAAAAGATTAGGTTTAAATGTAGGGAAAATTCAATTATTCATTTATTGTTATATGGGTTTTGTTGCTGGTATTGCAGGTCTGCTAAATGTTTCACTTGTTAGGTATGTAAATTCTTTTGATTTAGTAGGAACTGAAATTACGGTGATTGCTGCTGTTGCGCTTGGTGGTGCTGCTATAGCTGGG
>JAMDDV010000040.1 GCA_023488455.1 Actinomycetota bacterium
GTGGCAACCCTGGGTTTGGGTCTGGTGGATTTTCCCCTGGGCATTTTGGTTACCTTGGTGGATTATTATTTTTAAGGAAAAAGAAATCTGGCTTTGGCGCAAAATATAGAGGCCTCCACCCCGTGAAAACAAGCTGTTGGATAATGCAAAATGGAATTGACAATTTCAAATATGTATGTAATATGGAATTATATTAGAATCTCGCCTTTAGTCATCTTTTAACATATGTGTCCAAAAAAGTTAATAGGAACGTGTTTGTCCTTTGACTATCTTCAGCACATCTCACTATAGGTAAGGCTGTTAAAAATAGCCATGCTCTCTTCTTGCGCATCCACTGCTTTCTCCAGCCCTTCGTCTATTCGACCGGCTCTGATAAGTACCTGGGCCTGCTCAAGTTTGGCTCTCGGTTCAAATGCCAAATCCGCCCTGCCCCTATTGCAAATCGCATTGATAGCAGCATAAGCAAGGTGAAGTATTTCTTCAGCAACACCCCATCTTATAAATGGCAACGATTCATACCACGCCAGCTTCTCAGCCAAATTAGCAAAGGGATCTATCTGCCCGATTTGCTCTACCAACCTCTTTCCCCTCTGCCTAGCCTCAGCTAAGCTGATCTCGAAATCATAACGGCTGACTGGAAGAGGCATTATTGGATGGAAACCGAGCATCACCAGCCACCGGCAGATCTCTTGAAGGGCAAAGACACATCCCTTGCCGGTTCCACCAGCAACCGATATGGGCAGAGCAGGTTTACCACCCCCACCGTAATAGCGCATACGGTCAATAAAATCTTTGGTTAATCCGTTAACCGAAAGAAAATAAACAGGGGCGCATACGATCAGGGCTTTGCACTCGTTCATTCTTTGTCGCAACTCTAAACCATCATCATCGCGAATGTTGCACTCCATCTCCTCCCAGCAAACAGCATTGGAACAATCACGACACGGTTTTACCCTGTGCTGGGTAAGAAGGACTATTTCTACATTTGCCCCAGCCTCCTCGGCTCCTTTTGCTGCTTCTCGGGTCAATTGGGCTGTCAACCCATCACGATGGGGCGAACCACAAACAGCCAGTATATCCATCTATAAACACCTCCCACTCTTCCCATGTATAGCTCACTCGGCATGTGATGATGTAAGTTTAATAAGTTCTTCCATTCTTTAATTATCTCACTTTATAATTATTTGAATTTGCTTTAATTTAACCAAAGCGAATAAAAATTAATATATTGTAAACTAATATTTTTGATATATAGAAAATATTGAACTTAACTCCATTAAGAAGAGTAAAAAGATTTTTAATGAAGGTATTTTTATGGATTTCAGCAAAAAATTAATTACAACAAGTTTTTTCTTTGGATTCTTTATAATTGGAATGACAATTTCTATTGCCAGTCCTATTCTTATTGAAATTAGCAGGACTTTAAATAAACCAATATATATCGTTACTATAATTTTTACAGCTTTTTTTGCAGGTTATGCAGCTGGACCTATAGTAGGCAATTTATTTCTTAGAATATTCAGCAGAAAAATTTTAATTGGAATTATGTTCTTCTCCCAAACATTATTTCTGTATATATTCTCATTTTCACAAAATATTTTTATAAGCATTGGTGTCTTTTTTATAATTGGTTTGTGTGGTGGTTTTTTTGATATGATTTTAACCGCCATATTAGCTGAAATATACCTGGGGAGGGAAGGGTTTCTTATTAATGTTTCCCATGTTTTTTTAAGTTTAGGAGCGTTTGCTGGCCCTTATATTTCTTCCTTCTCAATTAAATTAGGCTACAATTGGCAAATATCATTTTATGCTGCTTCAATAATTTCTTTTATAAATTTTATTTTTTTTATTTTTATAAAAATTCCAGTTAACGTAAACAACAAATCAAGGAATAAAATTACAAAACAAAATATTACTGATAGATTATCAATAATTAGAGATTATAAATATCTAATATTATTACTGATATTTGCAGCTCTATTTTATACATTTTCTGAGAGTGGATTGAATTCCTGGATCCCTACTTTTTTAAGGTTATTTAAAAACTTTAACCAGATTAATTCCAGCCAAGTACTTTCTTTTTTCTGGCTCGCTATAGCAATTGGAAGAATCATAATAGGATTAATTTCTTTTAAAATAGATATAATCAAAATTACAATATTCATAAGTATTATGGGTGCTATTTTTATAATACTTGGTATTTTAGTAGAAAATAAATTATTTTCTGGTATTTATTTTTCAATTGCTGGGCTGTTCTATTCAGGAATCTTCCCAAACATCCTTACAATAGGTTCGATCTACTTTAAAAAGTTAAATAATATTGTTTTGTCTTTAATAGTTACTTTTGCAGCTATTGGTGCACTTATTGCACCACAAGTCCTGGGAACAATCTATAAATTTTTTGACCTAAAAAAAGCATTTGTTATTTTAAGTATCGCAGTCTTTATAGAAGCAATATTAATATTTTTTGTTAATTACGGTTTAAAATCTAGCAAGTTTTCCACTCTAAATTTCAGCGAAATCAAATAGCAGCGTTACTTGTTTTTGCCAATATTTTCGAAACTGTTAAAAATAGCAATTTATCAAAAAAGTATAGATTATATATAGTGCTGCTCCAAGCTTGCTCCAAGCTGGACAAATAGTAAAAGCTGTAAAGGGAGTTACAGTGGACGCAGCAACAGGTGAATTTGTAATTGAGTTGAAGTGAGTAGAGTTTAGATTGTCTTTAAAATTAACCCTTGTTGCTATTACTTGACAACAAGGGTTTTCAACTATACGTGAAATTATTTAATGAAAGTTAATTAATCCACTGATTTTCTTATTTTTATTGCTACAACAGCAAGAAACAGGGAGAGAATTGTGATAACTCCCCAAAAAGCATCTGCAAAATTGTAGGCTTCTTCTGGAGCAACTATTAGATCAACTATGCTCCACACAACTGACCCTGCACCGTAAATGAAAAGAATCCAGATGCTTATTGATGCTAGAGTTTTGAATACTTTTGACATTTTCTGCCTCCTTTTAATTGTATATTAATTAAATCTACAACCATAAAGATCCAGAGTAACGCAATTCTTATTTCAGACTAGGAATACCCATAAATTGGCTACTTTTTTGTTTATATTTTGTTAATTTGATTTTTTTAATTTATTGATCTAAAAATGTAATGTTTTTATTAAATAAAAAGGAATGTTTAAAATTTATTTGTAGCATTTATAACATACTTTGACGTTGATGCAACTTATTTAGAGAATATTTTATTAACCCCTTTTCTTAACAGAAATCCTGATTACAGCCAGGGTATAAAATACAACACCCGTTGCAACTAAAACCAGTATATTCACAAGTGGAGAGAGCTCAATGCTGCCAACATAAAAAACAACACCCATAGCCTGTTTGAAGCTAATGACTGCCTGTAGTGGCGCATTTTTAAAAGCTATAGACATTGGTGCTGCCATCATAATCTGCCGGAACAATGCTCCTGCATGGCTTATGGGAAAAATCTTTATTGCGGCCTGCACAGCAGACGGCAGCGAGCCAATTGGAATATATATTCCGGTTAAAAAGCCGATGAGCGTTCCGATTATCGTACTTGCAGTGGCAAAAGCATTGTTGCTTTTGAAAAATGATACAATAAAAAATACCATTGACGAACCGGCAAAAACCGACAGCAGCATTACTCCGAATAACTTTAACAATGGTACTAATGTAATCAGCTTGCCACCGCCTGCAAGTATATAAATTTCAGCTACAACCAGCGCGGCAATGCTCATAATTACGCCGATTATAAAAGAACTAACAATATATCCACCTGCAAGTTGCGAACGTTTAAGCGGAGCTGATGAAAAATCCTTTGAGATTTTCTTTGTCTTATCTTCAACCATGGTGCCAAATGCACCCATCGTTGTGGTTATTGAAGTGACCGATAAAAGCCCCGCCATAACCCAGCTGTCGACAGTAAAGCGGGCATTGTCACCCAAAAGTTCTTTAAAATTATTGACCATCATGTTTCCAAGAAAAAGCACATAAAGCCCAATTATTATAAAGACAGCAAGGAGTGAAAAAAATACCGAAGTTCTGTCACGGAAAAATAGTTTGAGGTTGCGTTTTATTAAATTAGTCATTACAGTCATCTATATCAGTCCTCTCTCATGGCATTGCCGGTTATATTAATAAAAGCATCATCCATGCTGCCGCTTAACACTTCAAAGCCGGATATAAGACTCTCCACCTTGTTTACTATCGGCAGAGCATCAAGGGTATCTGAAACAGGAATAATAAAAGCTCCGCCGGACACAGTAAATTTGATACCTTGTTCATTTAAAAATGCTGCTAGTTTGCCATTATCTTTTGGAAACAGATGCAATGAGTCTATGCTGTATTTTGTCCGAAGCTCGGTAGGGGTGCCGCTTGCAGAAATCAGACCATTGTCTATAACCGCAACATAGTCAGCGTTAGCAGCTTCCTCCATATAGTGGGTTGTGAGGAACACAGTCATTCCGGTCCCTTTTTGCAGGTTGCGGATTGTATCCCAGACACTTTTTCGTGTCTGAGGGTCAAGCCCTATTGTAGGTTCATCTAAAAAAAGTATTTCGGGTGTATGTATTAATGCTCTTGCAATATCGGATCTGCGCCTCTGGCCGCCGGAAAGTTTGCCGTAAGGACGATTAATAAAACTTACCACATCAGCTGCTTTTGATGCTTTTCAACCGCTACTGTCAGTTCTCTGCTTGTCAGCCCATAAAAACTGCCCCTTGTATAAAGGTTCTCTCTGACAGTCAACAGATTATCAAGGATGCTATCCTGGAACACAACGCCAATGCTTTTTCGAATTTTATCGTCCTGCTCACCAAGTTTATAGCCATTTACTGTTACAGCGCCGCTGTCCGGCTTGAGAAGAGTGCAGATAACATCAATGGTAGTGGTTTTTCCTGCGCCGTTGGGTCCCAAAAAGGCAAACAATTCGCCCTCATTGACATAAAAATCTATGCCTTTTACTGCTTTAACGTTTCCGTAATTCTTTGTTAAATTGTTAACATTTATTATGGTTGGCAAAACTTGCTCCTTTCAAGTATTACCCGTTCCTTCCAAATATTATTATTCGAAATTATGAAATTATACAGAATTATAAATTATAAGGAATTATAAAAAGATTGGATAATGGCACTACGGTCACTTCATACATTTCACAAGGTGGCTGAGCATTGAATGAAGTTCGCTATATATTAATTTTGTTGCTGAAAACAATCTGTTGGATGATGCAAAATGGAATTGACAATTCCAAATATATATGTAATATGGAATTATGTATTCCAGACTTATTAAATCACCTGATAATAAAAGTTTTTTTTTATTTGGTCCCAGAGGAACTGGAAAAACAACATGGGTAAAACAGACTTTTCCAAATGCTGTCTATATTGACCTGTTAGAATCTCGCCTTTTTAATGACCTTCTTGCTGATCCTCAAAGATTGGAGAATTTTATTCCAAATAACTTTAATGATTGGGTAATCATTGATGAGGTACAAAAAATTCCTGAGCTTTTAAATGAAGTACACAGACTGATAGAAAAATATAGATATAAATTTATTTTGACTGGCTCAAGTGCTAGAAAGTTAAAGAGAAAGGGACCAAATCTGTTAGCCGGTAGGGCATTAAATTACTTAATGCATCCGCTAACTGCAATAGAGCTTGGTAAAGAGTTTAATTTAAACCATTCTTTATTATATGGCAATCTCCCTTCAGTGTATGTTGAATCAAATCCAAAGGATTATCTTGAAAGTTATATCAAAACCTATCTTCAAGAAGAAATACTCCAGGAGGGACTTACAAGAAACCTCGGAGTATTTTCCAGGTTTTTGGAGGCAGCAAGCTTTTCACAGGCTTCTGTTTTAAATATTTCAGAAGTATCACGCGAATGTGCAGTTGAAAGAAAGGTTGTAGAAAATTACTTTGTAATTTTGGAAGATTTACTTTTAGCAACCAGGATTCCAATTTTTACAAAGCGTGCAAAAAGAAGACTGGTTGCTCATCCCAAATTTTATTTCTTTGATGTAGGAGTTTATAGAACCTTAAGGCCAATGGGTCCACTGGATTTTCCTGAAGAGGTCGAGGGTATTTCTTATGAAAGTCTTTTTTTTCAGGAATTAAATGCTATTAATAATTATTTTGGTATGAGATACAAGATTTACTACTGGCGGACAAGCAATAATTTAGAGGTAGATTTTGTATTATATGGAGAGCGTGGATTAAAAGCATTTGAAATTAAAAGAAGAGGTAAAATTTCATCTTCAGAACTAAGAAGTTTAAAAGCTTTCTTGAAAGACTATCCAACCTCTAAAGCTTACTTTATATATGGGGGAGAAAGAAGAATGTCTGAAGGTAGGATAGATATTATTCCCATGGAATATGCTTTAAAAAATTTACCTGAAATTTTATAAAAATATGGACGCATTATTATCAGCTTTCAATTAAGCACTATAGGAATGTTAACAATTGCTTTTCTGTTGATTGGATGCTCTGGCGTCATTTTCTATCCATATGGACCGGCATGGTCACCAGATGGGAGCAAAATTGTATTTGGGTCTGGCTCAAAGAGTAAAGGCGAAATATGGGTGATGAATGCTGATGGCAGTAATAAGATAAATCTTACTGGTACAAAATAGAAGAATTTAATTTTGAATTTTCTTCAAAATAGCTTTTAGTGTAGCTGCCCAAGGTGTGAAATTTCAAACCAAACTATTAAAGAATCAATAAAAATTAAGTGTTTGTTCGTGCACTTTTAAACAATCCTTATTGCTCTTTTGGTTCCCTTTTGAGCGGTAATACACCAGACATCTCACCGATAACATTGACCAGGTCACTATCAGAAGGAAGCACAATTTTCGAATTGTTTTTAAGTGCAGTTTCCATAGCTTGCAGTTTTCTCAATAATTGCGCATTGCCAATAAAATAACGCTCGGCTGCCTCGTTTACCAGTTTGATTGCCTGCGCTTCGCCTTCTGCTTCCAGAATCTTTGCCTGTCTGACTCCTTCCGCCTTCTTGATTTCTGCCCTTTTCACACCATCTGCATTTGTTTCCGCAGCCGTTGCAAAGTCAATGGCAGCTATCTTCTCGTTTTCTGCTTTGACAACCTTGTTCATCGTCTCCTGGACATCTTTTGGCGGATCAATTTCTTTCAGTTCAGTTCGCAGGATCTCAATACCCCAGTTTTTAGTCTCGACCTTGAGTGTCTGGTCAAGATCTGTATTAATCCTGCCCCTTTCACTATTTGCCGATTTGAGCGTAAGAGTGCCGATGATATTTCTCAGGGTGGTTCTCGCAAGGTTAACTACCTGCAAACGGTAATTTGTTACATTATACATCGAGCTCTTCACACTTTCTTCGTCGGATTTAACCTTTAGATAAACCTGCGCATCCACTGTTGCATTCAAATTGTCATTGGTTATAATTACCTGTGGCTCAGCATTGACCAGCTGCTCCCTGATATCAACAAGATACAGTCTTTGGATGATAACCATAATCCAATGAAACCCAGGTTGGGCAAAACCGGTATATTTACCGAGTGTTTCAATCAGGCCGCGATGTGTAGGTCTAACAATTCTTATTCCAATTAAAAAAAAGATAAAGATAATTGCTGCAACTATTATTATTACTTTAATAATAATGCTCATAAAACACCCTCTTTTGACCTTTATAGATTGAGATTATTCCCGTGTCTTGTGATTGTCAAGAAAATAGATTCTTTGGTTAGCATCTATTGTTTATGAATGGAAATTACTAAGTATTAGTGAGTAAAATATAATGATGAAAAAGTATCATGCAAAGCTTTTTAGAAAATTCAGGATTGCAATTACAGGGGTAAAACCGAAAGCTATTTTTAAAATTCCGGCTGTCGTACTGCTGATTTTAGCTACGGTATCAATTTTTCTGATTTCAATAATCTTTTTTTCAGGCTGCCGTAAGACTTCCGATACCGAAGTGTCTGCAAGCACTGCGTCTGTAAACAATACGTCTGTAACCTCGCAGAATCAAAATACCACGGAAGATTTCAGTACCACACTATATTGGGATACAGGTTCCCTGCCTCCTGAGTATCATTACTATTATCTGATCACTATAGGTCCCGGACCGGAAGGCAGATTTGATTATCAACCCGGATACGGGAAGCCACCTGCCCCCGATATCTGGGTAATGGAATTTTCCGTAAGTTTTGTCAAACTAAACGAACTGTATGAGTTTTTGAATGGTAATGGTCTTTTCAGGGATAGCTGGGAGAAAGTAGAACCCTCAATAGGGGGAAGCT
The DNA here is from genome assembly GCA_023488455.1 of Actinomycetota bacterium. The sequence continues at coordinate 8,306 of JAMDDV010000040.1, forward strand.
TTTATAAAATCACCATAACTGCCAATGATAAGACTTACAAAGTACCTCCGGATTTCGAATTAAAGCCGAAAGATTCAAAAAAGATTTCTGAAGTTGCAGACTTTGTTAAAAACCTTGTTCCTGAAAATATCTGGACCGATATGGAAAAAAGACAGAAAGAGTTTGAAGAGTCATTTGAAAATTGAATTATTTAGATGAATAAATATCTTGCTGGATGTCAAAAGATTTAACAGATATAAAATTTTCAGATGATGGAATAGGAATTATATCTAAGGACACCAGTTAAGCTGAGAGGAAAAATGAAATACAGAATACTTGGGAAAACAGGCTTTAAGGTCTCAGAGGTATCACTTGGTACATGGCAGCTTGGAGGTAAGTGGGGGGAGAAATTCAACCCCAAAATTGCCCGAAAAATACTTGAAAATGCAGTTGAAAACGGTATTAATTTTTTTGATACAGCAGATGTCTATAACAATGGTAAGAGTGAGATTGCTATAGGAAAATTTTTAAAGGAAACCACACAAAAAGTATATGTTGCAACAAAATGCGGCAGGAAATTAAATCCCCATGTTTCTGAAGGTTATAACAAAAAAAACATAACTAATTTTATAAATGAAAGTCTAACCAGAATGGAAATTGAAGCGATAGATTTAATCCAGCTTCACTGCCCTCCTGCAGAAGTTTATAACAGAGGAGAAGTTTTTAGTGTGCTGGATGACCTGGAAAAAGCAGGTAAAATCCTTCATTATGGGGTAAGCGTTGAAAAAGTCGAGGAAGCTTTAAAAGCAATAGAATACCCCGGGGTTGCAAGCATTCAGATTATTTATAATATATTCAGGTCGAAACCTCGAGAAAAGTTCTTTGAAGAGGCATTTAAAAAAAATGTGGGTACAATTATAAGGGTTCCTCTTGCAAGTGGGCTTTTAACCGGAAAATTAAGAAAGGACACAAGGTACAGGCTCCACGATCACAGATTATTTAACAGGAACGGAAAGTTTTTTGACAAAGGAGAGACTTTTTCGGGAGTGCCCTATGAGGCCGGTCTTGAAGCGGTTGAGGAATTAAAGAAGATTTTTAATGATGAAGATTTGACAAAATATGCTATCAGATGGATTCTTGATAATAAATATATAAGCTGTGTAATTCCAGGAATGAGCAATGAGGTGCAGGTAAAGTCAAATGTTGCAGCTTCCGAAATGCACTCTCTTTCAGATTCACAGTCAGAGGCAGTAAATCTAATTTATGATAGATATATAAGGAAATTTGTGCATCACCTGTGGTAAAAAATTAACAATTTCAAATTTAGTGTTCTAAATTTTAAAAAAACCTTTGGTATTTAGCAAAGTGACCCAAATATAAAAATATGAAATGGATAAAAGCCTCAGAAAAAATTATAGAAACATTTGAAAAAATTATTCCAATTTTACCAGGAGTGGAAAAAAGGAAAATGTTTGGATATCCTGTTACCTTTATAAATGGCAATATGTTCATGGGGGTTCATGGTAACTCTATAATTTTAAGACTGCCAGATAATGACAGAAAAGAATTTTTAAAACTAAAATCTGCTAAGCAATTTGAACCAATGCCAGGAAGACCCATGAAAGAATATGTTGTTATCCCGGAATGGATGTTTGATGATAAATTTATCATAAGTAACTGGATAGAAAAGTCTTTTGAATATACTTCAGGCTTGCCTCTTAAATTAAAAGGTAAATGAAAAAAGTTAGTTTTAGATAATAAACGGTAAAATTTTTTAGCAATATCCAGTAACGCAAATATAGTTGGGCAAGAAGGTTGTTCAAAGATTCTGATACTAGGGTTTATTAGAACTGATAATCCCGAACCATTACGAAAATCTGTTATCAATTTAATGAAAAATATAGAAAATGATTTGTATCTAACAGACATACCATCAATCACAAAAACTGTAACCAAAGGTTTCCATGCTAAGAATGATGCGCCTGAAGTGAGGGAGAAAATTAATTATCTCGTTGATATTTATGATCTTAAAAAATATCCTAATAATTTCTACAACAAAGACAATACTTTTTCTATTGAAAAATAAGCCCCTTGTAGCTAGGTTGAAATTAATCAACGCACGGCTTGAAGCCGACTTTCGCATACAGAGGACTAACTATTATATAAAATAACACAAATTACTTTTCTTTTAAACAGAAGGTTGTGTGGAATTATAGATTTTTCAGATTTAACATGAATTATTTTTTATTAATTGATAAATAAACTGATAAATATTTATCAATTGATATATAATTAAAATAATTGATGCAATAAGGCGGCATTATTGGGCAGTATTCATGACAAATCAGCGGTTAAGAATTTATTGCAGGAGATAAAAGAAACAATAACAAAACCATGAGTTAGCTATCAGGGTTGGGTATTAGTTCAAAGGTCGGAGAATTTAAGCTGCATGACCGAACTTGGATTTAAATTTCAAGATGTGCGAGATGTAATTTTAGGTTTATCGGTTTAGGATTATTCCGATGGACCTCTTAGGGACAAAGGCGAAACAGGTGAATTATGGATCTTTGGAAAAATTCTAGAAGACAAAGAAGTATATATAAAATTGAAACTAGCTTCTTTGGGTCCGTTAAGAATGGTGAGAGTGGTTTCATTTCACTTTGCTAATACACCTATGCTCTATCCTTTAAAAAATAAATAGTGAAGGAGGCATACAAAATGATGAGTAGCGAAGTTGTTCGCGGCCTATGTACAAATTGTGAGAGGGAAACCCAATTTGAGTGCAATGTAAAAGAAGAAATAATAGAAGTGAGGGGAGAATCGATAAAGGTAGAGATAGAGTATAGTAAGTGTAAGAATTGCGGTGATGAGATATTAGATCCACACTCATGCCCAGATCCGCTTGATGCTGTATATAGAGAATATCGTAAACGGCACGGGTTGCTTCAGCCTGAAGAAATAAGAAATTGGAGAAGAGTAAACAGCTTGACTCAAGGTGAATTAGCTAAGCTTCTTGGTATAGGGATCGCTACTATTAATCGATATGAAAATGGTGCGCTGCAAGATGAATCACATGATAGGATGCTCAGGCTGGTTATGAATGCGGATAATCTATTAAAGCTTATTCAAAATTCTAATGGTGTATTTAATGATACTAGGAAAAAGCAATTATTAGAGACTCTAAGGGGGAAGGATAGAATCTCATATTCTCTAGATAGCACGATCATGATCAATTTCGGAGATTATGAGCCCGGTGAGTATAACGGATATAAGAAGCTTGATCTATTAAAGCTATATAACGCCATCTTGTTTTTCTCAAAAGGTGGTATGATAAAAAGTAAGCTTAATAAACTGCTATTCTATGCTGACTTTAAACATTTTAAGGAGTACACTCTTTCAATTACCGGTGTAGAATATGCCCATCTACCATATGGTCCTGTACCTGATAATTATGAGATATATTACGCTTCTCTCCTTGCAAGCAAAGCTGTCGAATTTATGGAAGAGACTTATCCAAACGGCTATATAGGTGAAATAATCGGGGCAGTAAATGAACCTGATTTGAATTTATTTACTTCCAGCGAACTGCGTATTTTGGCAAGCGTTAAAGAACACTTCGAAAAATATAGCGCAAAGCAGATAATGGATTTCTCACATAAAGAGGTAGGCTATCAGGAAACAAAAGATGGTGAACGTATCTCATATAAGTATGCTAACCAATTGAATTATTAATGTAGAAAACATCCGTGTTTTCGTAATTGCTTTTCTAATTTTGGAAAGAATACCTATATCAGGGTAATGATGATATTCAATACCATTTTCTTCGCATTTTTTTCCTTAGAAGTGGTTAATCTATAGAAATCGTAAATTTGACAATTGTATATGTTTTGATATTATTGACTCAAAGGTACCCACCTGATGAAAGAGCCCAGGGGGCTCTGCGCAAGCTAGTCAGGTGGGTCATTTTTTTTAATAATAATTTGTGTTTCCTGATTTAAAAATATCGAATTCGCTGGAAATTTTGTCACTTATTAAATTGTAGGATCTAAAATCGTTATTATTCCATTTTCTATATACTGCCCAACAACAATAATCAACAATCTGCAAATAATAATGAGACTTTGCATCATGATGTAGTATGCAATAAGATTGCACTTCCTTGGGAATACAAATTTTCAAGTTTGTCTTCAAAACTTTCTCAATAATTTCTCTGTTTCTCTTAATGGGGAATCTATCAGTGAAGATAATTATGTTTTTAATATCTGATTTCTTATAACGCTGACAGATATATTTCACCAGATATTCATAGATCATCGGATAAATTTTATCCATTGATCTTATGAATGGATTAACTTTTCGTTTTTCAACAACTATAGAATCTATAATAAAATTGTTGCATTTTTGAATGATTCCAAAAATTTCATCTCTTACTTTTTGTTTATCCTCGGAAGCGTGAAAATATTCTATCGGCAGACCCTTTTTAATAAAGTCATGTTTCTTTTCATAAAGTTCCATAATGGAGAAATTAGGATCTACGGTTGTTAAGCAGGCAAAAACAAGATATTTTGTGCCTCTGACCGAAAAGTCATAATTGCCTGATTCATCTAGAAATAGAAAAAGATCATCCATGCTTCTACAGTAGTTATATTGAGATAGAGAATATTAATATTTTATTGCTTCAATTGTAATATTAATATTACTTTTTACATTTTTACCAAAATAATAAAGTATAAGTAGGAAGGAGATGATTAGTATTTTAGGTCATCGGGTAAATTATCTATGAACAGGATAAGGTTGTGCAGGTTTTAATTGACAGAGGAAATCAACTATTTCTCAGCCGTTTTGAACAATTTTTGGGGTTTCCTCTATAAAATGGCCGAGTGGGACGACAGATATTAAGATTCCATTTAATGAGCAGTAGTACAATTACTCTGATTGTATGATATCTTATGTCTCTTGAAACACGAGGCACAATACTGAATTGTGGAATCGTTTACAGTGAATAAATCTATCGCCATGAATATTTCCGAGATCCAAATTTTCGATACCTTCTTCTGTTTGTCTGGAGAGAAAGGCTTTTTCTATTAAAGAATCTTTCTTCACCGAATCATAGCGTGGCAAATGAACTCGTTTCTGATTAGGGAACACACCCCAATCGATACGCATTTTGACATCAGCTGGGTTGTCTAGCTTACCCATCCTCTTAAACCATATAATACCTACATCTTTATTGGCTAGCTCAGATAATCGCCAGGATGCTGCAGATAAAGAGACGCCGAACGCTGAAGAAATTCGTTGGACACACTGCACAGAAATTCCATACTGCTGTAGTAATGTGTGTACTAATTCTCTTGGCATGAGAAGTTCAGCAGCAAATATGTTACAGAGATATTCTTCCTCCTTATCCTGCTGGGTGAATTCAATGTAGCAACCGCTACGATTTTTGTTTTCCATGCTCACATTGAAATTGCTAATCATACGGTTTGCAAGATATGTGTGGCCTATTTCATGTGCGCAAGTGAAACGTCGTCGGGCTGCTCCAATTTGGCTATTAACATATATAACCAATTCGTTATTCTCCTGAGCGAGAAAACCGTCTGACTGAAGCGGAATCTCAATAATACGACTTATACCCCGTGCCTGTGCCAGCATCCCTATAGGAGCGTAGCTATCCAGAACTCCCAAGTCTGCCCTCAGCTGTTGAGCATAAGTTCTTGTTTGTAATTCTTTTTGACCGATATCGGGAAAGACCACTCTTCAGATTCCCAATCTAGACTTGAGCATTTATTTAGAAGAGGTGGGGCTTGAGCTTTTGTTCGCGATATATTTCTTTCCATTCTTCAGAAGAGATTGGTGTCTTGCGATTTCGGGCTGAAACTATGGTAGATTTTAGATCTTTTACTTCAGCATATGGCCAAGATTCCTCATAAGCAGCTTGCTCTAAGTTGATCAAGCTAATTACATCTGCAAGAGCCAAACGAAGCTTCTCCTCCATCTCATCTAAATTCTTGAATGGTACGATGTCTATAACCGCTGGGTTGCCCAGAACAAGTCGTGATACTCTATCTTGGCATTCCTCTTCACAAAGCAGGACTACATGTACATTCGCAGTTCTTGCCATTTCTATCTCACACCCAACTCCTATCGAAGGTAATCCAACATAAGCAATCACAAGGCATGAATTAACCACCTTTTCATAGTCTATTTTCCATACTTTATGATGAGGAATGCCTTTGGAAGGTGTGGTAACCGATCTACCCGGCAAATAGCAAACAATATCTAATAACTTGCATACCTTCTCTACTCGATCATATAGTTCAGTAACGTGTCGTTCCTGATCTGGAGTCAATCCCGTTAGCGCCCCAGACATATAAGCATATCTTTGTGTTTTTCTGTCATAAGTTTTATTCATCGGTTCTTCCGTTTATCTATTTTTGCATAATGACATTTTATTAATATTACCAGGTTCTGTGATTTCTGTACAAGGTATCCTTAAAAAGATTTATATAAAATCTTTCAAATAAAATAACTTATTTGGTAAGGGAGATTAGAAATTAAGTTATTTACAAAAGTCATCTTTTTTAAAGCAATTAGTGATAAAATATTTAAGAATCAGGTGCATTATTTAGCTATGTTTGATACAGAAGAATTTAAAAGTAGACTGGAAAAGATTGGGGAAGAAAAAGTTCGAGAATATTTAGCAAATAACGTTTATAGACCTGAGGAAAAACAAATTGTTGAAGAATGGCTGTCTTCTAAAAAAGAAAAAAGAATTAATAAAAATAAAGATATAAATATCAATATAGCTAAGAGTGCAAAAAATGCTGCTTGGATAGCGGCTATTGCTGCTATTATTAGTGCAATCGCTGCAATTACTTCATGGATTTGGAGATAGGGGGTACATGAATGTTTCTTCTTAATGATATTATGATCTTACAATATATGAAGGAAGGTTTATTAGAGATCGAAGGTTTCGATCAAAAACTTTTGCATCCTACTTATTATTATTTTCGACTAGGTAAATGGATTAAGATTTGGAATGGACAGATCAAAGATTATCATTCCGATGAATTAGGAGAACCTGGGAAAGAGGTATTGAGCATACCTCCCCAAGGTTATGCACTTATACAATCTCTAGAATTTTTTTCGTGTTCAAAAAAGGTTCTTGCAATTTTTGGTCAAATTTCAGCTTTACCAAGAAGAGGATTGAGGTTAAATCATTCTCCAAGCATTGATCCAAATTTTAAAGGTTATTTGGAGATGGGGTTAGAGAATCTTCTAGATACCCCAAAGGAAATAAAATATGGTGATTATATTGGGAAAATACTATTTTTTGATATTTCCGATACATACCCGCTAGGCCAAATTAAAGGTACTATTAGTGAAGAGGATTATAAACGTCGAGAAACACTAAGAGGTGCAGAACCTTTGGATTAAATACTAGATGATAAATCAATAGTGTTAATTACTGGGCCTGTTGCCAAAGTTTATCAAAATAAACATCTCAAAAAACAAATATAGTTTTTATCGTGAAAAAGTGAGATTTTGAAATTAGATAATTATTTCCTCAGTCTTTATAGCACCCGATTTCTCAAACAACCTCTTTAAATTAATTGTTATGGCTGTTAAAGCATTTGCTCTTTAAGGCACAGTTTACGCAATATTCATTAATCACTCAGTATTAAACATGGTTTATAGTATAGTTATTGTGCTTCATTCTCAATGTCCGTCATGCTGAGCATGAGATAATAATTATGGGCATCGCATTTAAAGTTTCCTCTGGAAGGAAACCTGGCCTATTGTTGGTGGAAGCTGGTTTTATTAATACGGGGGAGGTTAATTCTGATTTAAAATCCAGCAGTTTTCCCCTATAAAACCCAGCTAAATCATCTAGCAGTATCATTTGATGTTAATCAAAAAAGTCATATTACCTGACATGAGGGGGGAACCAAATCTCTGTTATTTCATTAGTCCATTGAGGATATTAGCCAACTTTATGAGTGCCTGGGTTAGGTTCCTACGGCTGAAGCTTATATACTCTTTATTACCGAAGATTGCGGTCTTGTAATTCAGTCCATTTTCAACCAACAGAATAATTGTTTTTTCCCTGCCCAGCGCAAAAGCCATTTCATCACAAACCCATTTTGAAGGAGACCAACCTTGATCTGTTTTCGTATCTTTAGAACGGCTAAAATATAATCAGAATCGTCAATCAACCTCTTCACTTTTTCGGAAATGGAACCTGTGCTTGGCTTTTCCCCAGTAACAATAGAAATATAGAAAGCAGCTAATAATTCTTGGATAGTATTTATCAATTTTTCATTCTTTTTTCTAAAGGAGTATGAAATAAAAAATATTGGTGTTTTCCGAAAGAGCTTTCGTAATTCTGTATCAGTACATGCACCCAGTAATCCAATCGCTTTAGTTGCTGATTGGATCGCAAGTTCCAAGCACTCATATTTGCGTGGGTTGTCGTGGATTTCACCAGAGAGTGCCTCATCAAAAACCAGTTCATTATATCCTACAGCAGGTGTTACAGCTATCATTGGGGCACCCAATCTGCTAAAGATTTTTTCTAATCCGCCCCATTCCTCTACTAACTGTTCTCTTAACTCCTCTTCTTGCGTATAAAGAATTTCTTTATTTTGAGTACGCCTCCGTCCTTCTCCTAAGATTTCGTAGCAAAGCCTCTGATAATCTTTGAGCTTGTCCCTGAAATTACGTATCCGATTTTTTAATTCTTCTTTATCTTCCACAGATATAGACCTACTTCTTACATTTTGTAAGGTTTCCTTTCCTGCATTTTCCCTGTTATCATAACTCCCAATATTTTGAAATTATCTTTAATCAGCAATTTTCATTTTCTATACAACTCGAGCAATGGTTCAATAATTTTGCTTCTTACTTTATCGCTATTGCTAATGGAATATAATGGTACTAGCTTTAACTCACCTTTAAACGAGTAAGACTTATCATCATGGTCAATATTAGGTGATTTGCTTAATACGTTTTTTAAATTATATGTAAACTCCCACAGAGCATGCTCAAACTTTTTAATATCCTTATTTTTACTTACTATATCCCTGATGCAACCGAAAATTATCATTGGTTGATTGCGCTCTTTGTCATATAAAGATATATGAACAACTATTATCTTTAAGTCATCTTGAAATTTTGTTATGGTCTGACCCTTAAAGTATTCAGTCATATTTTCTGGAGTAAAGAAAACGGTAAAGTTTTTCATCAGCCACATTTCGACATTAATTGGTTCAAGACCAGTTGATGACCTTGTGGAGATAGAATACCCGGCAGGCTTGAGAATCATAAATCTTTCTTCCTCTTCCTGTAGTAGCCCCTCTATCTCCTTTATCAAATATGATGTTTCGAAATATAGCTTTTGTACAAAATCAAATGCATTCTTTGTTTGTTGAGATAATTCATCACTCATTTTGTGTCCTTTCAAAAAATATTTTACTTAGTGGAACAAATTTGTCGCAACTCAAATTATTGAAATAAATCCTTGAATAAAAAATGCTATTACCGAACTTCATTATCTTATTTATTTTAGATAGAACATTACTAAAACCAACAAAATCTCCCCTGTAATTAGCGGTATAAAATGAAAAGAATATGTTCTCTTTAGCTTCTTTTAAATCATAATCAGCCAACCTATTGAAAGTTTGAAAGCACCTTAAGTTCTTTTTCTCAAATAAGCTGTAAAGATCTTGTGCAAATAGCAGATCTGGTAGTCTGTTACCGCATTTATCCAATAAAGACATGATAACTTCACAAATTGTCTGCCAGTTAAGCCACTTAAGAAATTGTCTGTATTTTGGAGGAATATCCTTGAATTTACTCTCTCTATAATAGTAATCAGCGGTAACCGCTATTAATACAAACTCCTTACCAAGATTTGTAGCCTCCCCTAAACCACCTTTAATCTCGCGCTTAAGTTGATCTTCACTCTCAGACGATCCTTTCCCAAAATTAGAATAATATTTGACCTCAAATAAAAGATAATACTTTCCAATAATTAGAATTAAATCAGGCTCAGTTTTATCTCCAAAGCTAGGCCAAAAGATAAACTCGGCATTTTGTAATTCATCATTATTAACAGAAATGTTCAGTCTTTCTAAAAGCGCTTTTAGGAATATTTTTCTATCAGAATATTTGAAGAATGAAAAAACATTCGAGGTCAGGATATCCTCATAGTTTTCAACCTTTGAAGATAGCTTGCCTTTTAGTTCAGCTATATACATTTTTTGTCTTTTTTATGGATTTGATCAAAAATTCCATCTCTTCATCAGTTATATTACTGGCTCTAAGGTGCTGTACTTGCCATAGACCGCTTTCTCTAATTTTGTCTACGGGGGAATATTTACCCAGCCAATTCTCAGAAGGCTTACAATATGTACAACTTGCTATTGTCCCAATTAAGCAGCTCTCAAGTCCAGCAGATCCCATTCTATTTTGTTGATTTTCAATGATAATAAATCTAAATGAGAAATTCTCTCTTAATATTCGTGAGACTTCTGATTCGATTTTCTTTTCCTTGTCAATGTCTCTTAAATGGGCATTTTTTATTCTATCTGTTTTTTTTATGAAATCCATATCCCAAATTTTCAGATATTCATCTCCAGCCATGTTCAGTAAAACTCTTCCAATATTCTTTCTAAAAATGCTTGTATCATGAGGTGGAGGCACAAGAGAATTAAAATTCATTCTTGTTTCATTTAACAAGTAATGTCCTTTAATTCGACTTTTAAAATTTCCATCTTTATGGGTGCCAACTCTGACTATTCTTGGTTTATTGCCACCATGCCCCCATATTTCACCATTTTCATAAAAGAAATATATCCCGTTATCGGGAAGTTTATTAATGTCAAACGGATATTTAATTAATGGTAATTGTTCCAGTTGCTGGTGTATCCACTTACATTTTTCTATCATTTTTTTCAGTCAATATCTTCTATATGAGTGAATTTGATAATTTTTAGTTTTGGCTCGCTTATTAGTCTTTTATACAAAGAATGAAAGCGTCCCGGATTATGATAAAACCGAATTTCATCGTAATCTTGAAGCTTCTGATCAAAATCGTTTAATAGATTCTTGTATTCTTTTTCTGTTACTCTGTTTGGGTCTTTTTCATACCACTCATGTTCTATATAGGGGAACCAAATACCATATAGATCTGAAAATATTGCCCAATTCACTTTCTTCTCTTTGCATCTATTCATAAAACGCTGAGTTGGTGTTGCAGTGTAAAGATTATCTGGTGTGGTTTTTTGATGATTGAGTTTATAGACTTCATTCTTTTTATCTGAACAGTGAGTGATATAAATTCTCAATTAAAATCTTCCCTCTCGTTAAGGTACTGTATTAAAGAATCATTTATTATAAATAGTCTATTGACTTCTCAATCTTTTAAGCTTTTCTCTAAATTCAATGTTAATTGGATTATTATTCTTATTTATATTCAGTGGCGGATTAAACATGTCTATCAATTTCTCATAGTAAACCCACGGATTTTCAACTTCAGCAAAATAAATGATTAAAGACTGCTTCATCCAATTTGTGAGTTCTTTTTCATCTATTTCAGAAAATTTAATCTTGCGAGTATCGCTTTTTCTGGATATTAGTTTAAAACCTAAAAGTACACCTAAACTTGTTCTTAAAGTGGATCCGCTTGAATCATTGCTTGCAAAATGATCTCTGTAACATCTTTTTCTCAAGCTATTTCTTTGAGTGTTTTCCCTTCCAGCAATACCGGTATAAAGTACTCTATAGCCTTCAAATTCTTTAAAGGTAACTTCATCAAAAATTTTTGGCAGTTCTACTTTATTTTTTATGCATATTAAACTTATTCCAGCCGAATCCGGTAAAACGGATTTATCATCTACAGATGGGTCAAATGTGTTTATTGATAATTTTTTTAGGATTTCGGATAGATTGTAATTTGGCATTCTAACACTCCCCATAAAGGACATTACGTTTATTATTACTTTAGTTATATTGGTAAAATTATACATCGGAAAATGGGATTAAAATTTTATTTGGTTAACTATCAGATTTAAGACATAAAGGGAATTTTGAAAATTATAAGATATAGAATTTGATTAGAGACGGTGGAAATATTTCTGACTTTTTATTATGATGAAACAATCTTCTTGATAACGGTTAATCCTTAACAAGGTATATCATAAAATTTGAATAAATATAACTTTTATGAGGGATTACAATTTTTTTTCTTTACATCTATTTTATATACTCTGCAAGAAATCCGTATTTTACTGCATTATTAATAATTAAACTCATGTAATATCTTAAAGGTGGTTGGTAATTCCGTTCTCTCTCTTTTTTACTGTTTTATAAGTTAAAACATCTTTTATAAGTTCACTATCAAAAGTTTCAACCTTTCCCGTTATTTCAGAATAGTAATTTGAAAAAAATATTTATTAATTTATATATGTAGTAATATTATTCAGATTCAGCAAATGCAATAAGATTATCTTCAAAATATATAAGACTGGTGTAATTAAAACTAATTCTATCTTGTTATTTCTGTAAAAGTAATAATGTGACTGAATAGTTTGATTTTAAATATGTTTATTTTTATAACTATTTATGATAATATATATGCAGGTAGAATATCTATCTTGAGATTAATAATAAACATTTGAATAACTGATGATAATAGAGAGCAGAGATTATGTCTGAAGAATTGAGGGTATTAAAGAGTATTGAGTTTAAGCTAGACCATCTTCTAAAGTGGTTACGATTTGCTGGTCTGCAGCAACTTAGAAATATTTTAACTCAGAATCTAACAACTGATAAGGAGCTATTGATATACGAGTTATCAGATGGTGAACGCACAACTAGGGGAATTGCTAAACTTGTAAACGTGGGAAGCAATGCCACAATTTCTGCTTACTGGAAAAAATGGAGTAAGCTTGGAATTGTAGAACCATACCAGAATCGTCAAGGACGTTTCCGGCGGTTTTGCTCATTAGAAGAGGTTGGTCTTACTATTCCGCCGATATTAGGATATGGGGCTGAATCAGTATCTATAAAGATTAAGGAGGAAACTTAAAATTAGCGACAAAAATATTGAGGAATTAATTACAATAGTCAAAGAAATGCTAAAATGGATAAAATTTACTGGGGTTAAGGAAGTAAGAACTGTATTAATGAACGTTTTGGATACTGAACAAAAGCGCTTGATATATCATTTGAGTGATGGAAAACATGGCACTATCGAAATCGGGAAGTCGGTAAACATAAGCGATAGTACTATTAGGCGATACTGGGAAGCATGGGCTCGTCTGGGCATTATGGAACCCATTGCAGTACGAGGTGGAATTAGGTACAAGAAATCCTTTGAGATAGAGGATTTTGGATTTAATGTTCCTTAAATAACAACTAATAACTCAAAAGAAGACAACGTTTAAAATGAAGTTTAAAGCGAAAAGGGTGAAGCTCAATGAGTACCGAAGATTTGCTTAAAGAAATTTCAAAAAAAATGGATAAAATACTAAATTTACTCGCTGCTGATGCTATAAAAGGATATAAAGTAGAACAAGAAAAGATAGAACTGCTGGATGCACTGGGATTCAGACCTATAGAAATTGCTAAGCTCTTGAATAAGAGTCCGGAAAATGTAAGTGTTCAATTGGGTATTATCCGGAAAAAGAAAGATAAGGTTATAAAAACTGGTGCATAACTAAAGACAGAGAAGGCATCGAAAGTGTGATTACTCTAGAGGATGGAATTCAATTGAATACTATCGAAAAAAATGGTAAACAAGTTCATGAACAAATCTTTTAAATGGTGATTTAATGCCAGAAACAATTGAAACGGCGAATGAAATCGTTAAGATAAAGCACGATATAGCAGAAATTAAACAGTCGCAAGAAGCAGACATGCACATAGAAAGAGAAAAATATGAAAAATTGGTATTGGACACTATTGCACGTAATCCAATCAGAATTAAAGTTTTTCTTGAAGTTGATGGATTGAAGAGCCGAAAGGAAATTCAAGATATTGCAGGTGGTAAACAAGCTACAGTGTGGAGAGCAATAGATAAGCTTGAAGAAAATGGTTTGATAATCAAACTTGAGCAAACAAAAAGCGGCAGCCCTATCTATACCAAACCAAAATGGGTGAAAACCCTTAGGATTGATGATTGTGTCAGGAAAAACTTCTCAAATCAAACATCTGTCCCGAAAATTTAATCCCAACCTAGAAATTGCAGTAGCAAACCGCGTAATTAATTTGATTCTATCGCACGGGTGGACTGATTACGATAATTTTAGCTCTGAACTGTCGGGTTGTATTGTTGATGCTGAACCACAATCCGAAGCTGATTTAATATGTATAATAAAATCATTTAAAAGCCCTTTTTTCAGCTTGAATAATATTGGAGTAGGTAATTTTATCGAAATTTTCCCTATTCATGAGATACTTAATTCATTTAACAAATATGTCCAAATAGGACCATTGACATTTATTGATATTTTCCCAGAAACAAAGACAGTTAGTATTAACGAAGGAAAGAAATCTGTCGAAATTTTGGCTGGGTTTTCAGAGTCTAAAATTCAAGAAACTTTGGTAGATTCGCTGAGAGAGAAGAACGCTTCAAATTGTAGAGGGCGCACAAAGGATACTGTACTTGAAGTGGCCGATCTTGAACATTTCTCGCTAAACGTGCAGGGGGTTTGGAGAACTTTTACTGTCGTTGTCAAAGGTTACAAGAGCGTACACAGTAAAACAATTACTTGGGAAAGTATTGCGCATCAAATCATTAAAGCTTACAGAACAAATCCAGACCATATTCTGGTTGTTTTGGCTAAAAATTTAGCTGATTCGGTAACATCTGATATAGTCAAATACAGTAAAGATGTTGGAAATGAAAACTTGGTCATAATGGTTGATCCGGAAACTTTAGTTAGGTTTTTGATGGCAAAAAATGTAATTTAAGGAAGGATACATTAAATAAAAATACTGTTTTCTCTTGTCATTAATCCTTTCTTTTTAAAGCATTCTAAAAATATTATTCTTCTAACTGTGCTTCAAGTTTTGACTTAAAATTTTTATAAGTTCTTTCTTTTAGGGCTTTATAAAACAGGTCATAACTCTCAGGAGAAAGGAATTTGAAATAATACTTTTGGTCTTTCTGTAAATTATTAACCCTTGCAAAATGTTCCTTTGCATATCGTAATTTGGCTATGTTCTCATCAGAAATATCATTATCTGCTTTTATTTCAATAACAATAATCTCATCACCAATCTTTATAAAGAAGTCTGGATTAAAACCCCCTTGTTTTGGATGCTCACCCTTTCGCCAAGAATATTCAATGCTATAGAAACCAATATCAGGAGATTTTACCCAGGCATTAATAGCTTTCGCTATTTCTTCGGAAATCAAACCGCGAATAAATTTTCGTTCTGGTTTATAAGATGCTAATACAATGTTTAACGGTGTTTTAAAATTGTATTCATTCTCAACTTTTATCATAGCTGATTTTGGAAGGCTCTCATCATCGTCCAGCTCTCTTAATAATTTAATATCTCCATCTTCGCTTACGCTCATAGAGTAATCATCCCAAAAGATTGTGCTATCTCTGCGTAGTAATCCCACACCCAAGCTGCTTTTATTAATCTTTGTTGTATTCTTTTTATCAAGACCTGCCACTTCTATCTTAAATCTTAGGCTTTTTGAGCTTTTTCGATATACAACTCCAAAGGCTCGTAGTGTAGTCTGAAGGTTGGTCTCACTTATTACATCATCCTTTTCATCAATTCTTTTTAATGATTCGATGATGATTTCTTTAATTCTTTTTCTATCAAACTCCACTGAATAATTTGTACCCAAATCCATATCAATTGCTTTTAATCTGTTGTAAACATCATTGGCAGCCTCATTAACAGAATACATATTAAACTCGATAAGAGTGTGTTTTACATCCTGCTCTCCTGATATTACCCTTGCATAGGTAGTGGGTTTTTCTAACACTGCAGCCTGGCTTGAATAAGTTATATATCCTTTTTGAAGGAGGTCATAGGGTTCTTTTTGAGGATATTCTGTTTCTTCCTCTACTCTTCTATAATTAATATTATATAAATCGAAATTATAGTCCTCTTTCTTTTTAATAGGGTATGAATGGATTTGTTTTTCAATCTCCATTACCTCATCGACCAAATGCTTTATGCTGCTTGACCATTTATCATGATTAAAAACAGTTACTACAGGTTGGCTACCTCTATAGACATCAGGGATTCTTAAACCTCTTCCTAATACCTGAGCTATCAAAAGTTTTGAATTAAATGCTCTTTCCTCATGCGGGACAACCTGAAAGACATTTTTCACATCCCATCCCTCGGATAGCATGCTAACTGATGTGATCCATTCAATTGGATTATACTCAGCATCAACTCGTCGAAGGATCGGTATATTGTATTTATGTTCATTTGCAGAGGTAACGATTAAGACCTTATTTGATGCATGCTCTCTACTAATTCCTTCTTTTTCTGCAAGGAATAAAATCAATTTCTCTGTAAGGCGCTTACAAGCAGCGATATTTTTCGTAACTATAATCGTTATGGGTTTAACTTTTCTGTATTTAATAGTTTTATTCTCTATGTGGTTATCATAAATTTTCTGGAATTTCTCATCCTCGTCACCGGATGAATCCTCAGCTACATATCGAATTAATTTGATGAACTTTGCCTCAATTGAATCTCTAAGTGAAAACCGATGGATCACATCACTGAAATAATCATTTCCTATGTAGCATGTTCCTGAAAGATTAACTATGTACTTAAATCCATATTTTGGATCCAGTAAAAATTCCTTCCATTTTTTTAGAGCTGTATCGGATGGACTCATTAAATGGTGGGCTTCATCATTTAATACAAGAGTTCGCTCACCCTTACCAACAAGACTGTCTTCAATAGCAGATTTAGTATTTGTATAAGTAGCATGTATGTTCTCAATACAGACATCACCTTTTTGAATTGTATTTGAAGCGTTAATTATTCTTGGGTTTAATATTTTAGAATCTGGCGGCAGAAGATCTTTTAGTGTTTTATTGGCGGAAAGACTTCTAAACTTCTCTGTTAATCCAGCTTCTATGGTGTTTGAGGGACATAAAACAAGTATTTGTTCTACCGCTCCTTCTGCTAACATAATGCGAGCTATTCCATACATAACATAACTCTTACCAGTTGCTGTTGCATGATCAATTGAACAAGAAAGCTTATCTGGCAGTTGTAGATTGCTAACTAAATCTTCGACTGAAGAGTATTTCTCTTGTAACTTCTGATTATTATGGTAATTTTCCTTTGAAAGTTCTATGATGCTTTTATATTCTCCACCCAAGAAATAACGAAGGGCTTCTCTAATAGCTTGTTTTTGATATTCTCTATCCTCACACAAAACATCCAGGAATTCTTCATATTTATTAGGATTAAAAATCTTAGAATCATAATTAGAGGAAACATTTAATACTAGATCTCTGTTTTGAAATGTCTGAAGCTCAAGCATTAACATCACCTAATCTAATATCTTTTCAAGACAATAAGTTAGATCATTTCTAACAACAAGGAGATCACCAATTGGTATTTCTTGCCAATCTTCTTTCTTTTTGGTCAATTCTTCTGAACAAACCAATATAGCCTTTTCTTTATTTAACGACTTTGAGCGTAAGAACGTCCCTGTCTTGTCCGAAGAATAATAAAAACTCTCGCCATATTTTGGATCCCTTGAAAGATAATAAAGAGAATAGTAATTATGATTTTCAATGGAATATCTAAATGCGTAAAGAGTATTACCGTCTGATAATAGGAAATTCAGTCCAGTGTGATTGTATTTCCTTACCTCAAGCAACGCAGAACTGATCCCATCGACAACATCACCTGTTTTTCTTATATTCTGGACAAGCCAGTAGAAGTAGACCTCTGAATCGGTTTCTCCTTTTATTTGACATTTAAATTCATCTTTAAGAAGTCTTAGCAAACTATCTCTATCTACTGTCCCATTATGTGCAAACATATAACTACCAATTGCGTAGGGGTGGCTGTTTATTTCCGATGGTTCACCACGCGATGCTTTTCTTACATGACAAATAATAATATGCGATCTCACCTCTTTGGCTTTTGGGACGAGTTGTTCAGATTTAACCGCTGAGACGCATTCTTTATAGATCGAAGGCTTACCATTTTCATACCATCCAATTCCCCACCCATCTGGGTTAGAATTTCCCTTACTCCTAAAAGGGGTATCAGCTTCTAAAAGAGAGAATTTCAAATCAATAGGCTTGTTTGCAATTACCCCTAATAATCTACACATATTCGCGATACTTATAAGTTTTTGAAATCAGCAAGAGTTTTGACTTCTCGTTTTTCATTACCGAAGATATCAATGTAAATGATCATGATTTGCTCCTTGACTTTATACTCGACAAAGCGCATCTGGTAGCCGTTCTTCTTCAACTCCTCGGCATAGAAGACCTCATCTAAGTCAAAGACTTCTCCATCAAAGTCGAAGTCCAGCATGACCATGGAAAGGGTCTCAAGGTTGGTAAACACAAGAGGCTTGCGGGAGATGATCTTACTCTCAAACCTCTCAATCTTGATGACACATTCTTTTGTTCCTTCCCCTAATCCCAATTGCCCCTTCTTGTCATCAATGAAGTATTTGCACTCTACCGTAGGCACCTGAATAAAATCGAAACCTACTGCATCCACCGTGTCATTGACATCCATCTCGCTGACAGGCTGTTTGATTTTAGTGAAACCACGGTTGTGAATTTCTTCAATAATTGAGTAAGGAATTCGGAGAATAAAATATTTTGTATTGCCCTTTTCAAAGTAGTCCTCAAGGAATTGCACCGATGCTGCCGGGGCGATGATGAAGAAACGCCTTCCGATCCTGTCTTCCAAGTACCTATGGAGATCATCGATGAAATCCCTGCCCATCATGGCGTTTTCATGTTTTTGGTAGTTAAAGACAAGCACGTGATCGGCTCCCAGATAACCGTCCAGTTCAATCTTTGAAATCTCATGCTTCTCATCCCGGCACTGAAAGAGCTTGAGAGCAAAGTCCCGATACTGCTCCCAAGGGAGTTCCTTGATCATCTTGTAATCATAAAGTCCAGCATTATAAAGGGTGAAAGGTTTACAAGGCTTACTGTATTTCTTCTTTGGGTTTTCTAAATCCTTGCTCTCAGCAATGTTCAAAAGGCGCTTCTGCATTGTGTAGATGGCTAACTTCCCACAGTCCACACCGATCCACCGCCTGCCAAATTTCTCAGCCACGGCAAGTGTGGTGCCTGATCCAGCAAAGCAATCTAAGACAAGATCTCCGGGGTTGGAGGAGGCTTCAACGATGATGCGGAGTAGGTCTTCAGGTTTTTCGGTTGGGTAATTGGTTGCTTTACTCTGCTTGATAAGTTCATTATTCCATACGTCACCAACGGTAACGTATTTTGCGCTTGGGCTCGTTAATCTCTGAATAACCTCTTCTTTAGTTTCTTTAGGGTTATCACTTACATAACTCTTCAAAGCCACACCAGCTTCAATCTCCCAAGGAGCTGGAGTTCGGCCCATTCTCCCTCGTTTATAAAACCAACCCTTCGTGTCCTTCTCGATACTTTGTAACGTTGATTCTTTGTAAGGGCCAAGAGGCGGATTCCACAAACGTTGATCACGCCTCTTTGCATAGATAAGGATATTTTGGTATTCAGTGGGCATGGCAGAAGAGGGGCTGTGGATGCGTGATGCACCGCCCTCACGCCCCTTGTGCCACACAATTTCATTTACAAAGTTTGTTTCCCCTAAAATCTCATCCATCATGAGCTTGATGTAATGAACTCGCCTATTATCCAAGTGCACAAAAAAATTCCCATCCTCACTCAACAACTCCTGCAAGAAAACCAGCCTCTTCCTCAGAAACTCCAGAAACCCTGCCCCCGCTATCTTGTCCTGATACGCTTTTTGATCCTGGCTTCCCCTGAACTCCTGCCTTGTTGCAAACGGCGGATCAATATAGACCAACCTCACCCCTGGCGTTCCATCAGCGTTCTTGAGTTTCCCCTCCTGCTTTATCTGCAAGAGGGTTTTTAACACCTGAAGATTATCGCCGAAGATGAGCATATTCACCCAGCCGTTGTCGTTCTTGCCATTTCGGAAAGTCTTGACCTTCTGCAAAGGTACAGCCATAGTATCTGCAAGTATGTCCTCTTCTCTCTCTTTATCTGCATAAATAAGCTCATACTCCTTTTTGGCATCAAAAAGAATTGATTTATATTCTTCGGGTAGCGGCTTACTTCCTTTTAGAAAGTAGAGTATTTTTTCAATTTCCTGGTCTGAAAGCTGTCTCATCTCTAATGGCTTCCAATTATATTTGATTTACTTTCTTATGTTGAAAAACGCCATTTTGAAATTGAATTTCATTTTGGCAATGATATTATCTAAGATAATTCGATTAATTACTAATGGTTATGGTACACATGAATGTAACCACCTCAACTGCTAATAATAAACTTATAGCTACCAAACCACACTATTAGCAATTTATTAAAAATAGCTATATTAAATTCCAAGTGGCTGAGCATTTCGGTCTAGATTCTCTTGGGCTGAATGAGACAAATGAGACAGTCTAAAAAAGGCGTCTCATTTTTATTTCTTTAAAAGTGATAATTTGGTTTTATGCAATTGGTCAAATGCTTATATGGTTTAGTTTTTAATTAGATTATCAGTTTAAATTTTAGTTAAAAGTCAAAGTTTCCTAAGGACATTGTTAATCTATCTCGTATACTACGTCATATGTATTTTCTGGTTTGTCAATATCTCAAATCAGTGGTGTCCTGAAAGGGGTCTGTTGCCAAACCACCAAAATTATACTAAACATACGTTAGGTCTAATCATAAATCGAAAGTAATAGCCAAAAAATAAGTATTGAAGTCGATTTTCCAATTTTTGCATCGCGCTTCCTATTATTTCCCTGTTTAATTTCTTAATTAACCTTTTTAGGTTTAGTATTGTAGCTGTTAGAAGTAATAGAATTTCAACAATATCTAACCTTCTAAGCTTTGCTCTTGAAAGTCCATGGTGTGCTTTTGCATCGCCAAATAGTCCTTCTATTACTGTTTTTCTTAAAATGTAGAGCCTCCTACCCCTAGATGAGCTGCACCAAAACCTCGCTTTCTCGAAATAGTCATTATCAAATCGAGTTATCATCCTTGGGCCTGTTTTCTCTGGCCCTATGCATTTACCTCTAATTAAGCAGATCTTCCTTAACTGCTTTGTAATAGATTTGATTTGTGGAGTGGTTTTTGGATTTTCTTTTAAGTATCTTGCCAGCAGGACACAGAAAATAGTCATGTTTCACATTGTAGTTAAATAACTCTTTTGAAAAATATCCTGGCCTGTTGTTAGTGGATGCTGGCTCAATGACCGTCTTAATACCTTTTGCCTGTAGATAACCAAGGCATCCCTGGTTGCCATATTTCATGTCTGCTGCTATCCATGCTGGAGTCCCAAGCAGTTTTTCATGTTGCTCAACTAAATCTGATGCTTTTGCACTATAACTTAAAGCGCTTGGACTTACGCAAACTGTAGTGATTACTCCGCCTGCATCTGCAGCAATGTGCACTTTGTAGGATAGCATGCATCCTACGCGTGGGCAATATTGCAGTTTTGCGTCAGGATCGGTTGTTGAGCGTTTCTTTAAATATGAAACCTCTCTGTCTCTCCTCCTTTTACCGATCTTATGCTTTCAAATTTTCTTACCATCAAAATGTGAACCAACTTGAGAGGAGAGGCTACCTTTAGGTTTTCTTCCTCTTGGACTATCTGGTATCTCGGATTCATCCAATTTTCTCCAGTACTCCTCTGGGGAAATATTAACCTCAACAATAAGAATTTATGGATGCTTCTGCTCTGAGGATGGTGCTATCGATTAAGATTTCCTTAGTTGATACAAGTCCAGCCTGCACGCAGCTTTTAAGCACCTCTTCAAATATCTTAATAAATAACTTTTTAGAAAACCTCTTTCTAGCCTTGGTGAAGATGCTATGATCTGGAATCTTTTCATCTAGGTCATAGCCAACATACCACCTGTATGCCAGATTTAGTGAAATATCTTCGACTAGCTTTCGCTCTGATCTGATGTCGTAAAAATATCCGATGATCATCATCTTCACCAAAACAGACGGATCAATTGATGGTTTTCCGGTGTGAGAATAATACTTTTTAGCTCTATCTTGGTATGCACCCCTGTAACCGTACAAAAAGTTAAGACTAATTGATAGTTACCAGATCTCTCTCGAACTCTGCCGGTGGCAGATATCCAAGAGATGAATGAAGCCTTTTCGTATTGTACACATCTTCAATGAAATGACCAATACGAAGCAGTGCTTCAGATACGTCATCATACTGCGATAGATACACCTCCTCTCGCTTTAAAGTTGCAATAAAGCTCTCCACCTGTGCGTTTTCATATGGATTCCCGGCTGCTGCCATTGATATAAGTATGCCATGCTTTTCTAAGAGATCGGTGTAACCTTTGCAGGCATATTGAACACCCCTGTTAGAATGATGGATTAGCCCAGGTGCAATATCCCGGCGGACCAGTGCCATGCGAAGTGCTGAAAGCGTTAGTTCGTGATCCAGATACTCCTTTAGCGACCAGCCGACCACCTTACGCGAGTAAGCGTCAAGTATTGCTGCCATGTATGCGAACTCATAGCGAAGCCGGATGTATGTGATATCAGCTACCCAGAGCTGATTGATATGAGAGGGAATGAGCTCCTTAGCCAAGTTTGGATACATGAAGAAGCAGTGACTTGAATTGGTGGTGCTAAATCTGCTGCGCCTCTTCTTTATGGTTAGATTAGCTTGCCTCATTATGCGAAGTATCCTCTTGTGATTTACCACATACCCTCTTCTTTTCGTCTCTACTGTTACCCTGCGATAGCCATAACCAGCGAACTCCAGCACTATCTCCTTTATCTCTTTTAATATGGTAACATCACCAGAATTTACATTCCGCATATCCCTTGATAAGCACC
This sequence comes from Actinomycetota bacterium, assembly GCA_023488455.1. The sequence goes on from JAMDDV010000040.1 coordinate 31,354, forward strand.
AGGAATAATATGCACTCCTGGATACGCTACAAAGCTCGCACATCCTATTTATTGGAAGTTGATCCCTGTACTCATCAATTAGCATGTAGGCTACCTTTCTGCTTCTTTTAGGCGCTTTAGCAAGTTTTTTAAAAAGTCAATCTCAAGGGCTTGTCTGCCTATCAGCCTTTCCATCTCTGCTATTCTGGCTTTCTCGGTGTCTCTTGAACCTTTACCTGGGAAGGGATTTGCTTGAGTTTGTTAAACTGACGTCGCCATTTTGCTATCATCCCGCCTGATAGTTCATAGCGCCTGTTTAACTCTGGAATTGATATCCCTTGATCTGCCTCAGATAACACCTGCAATTTAAATTCGTTACTGAAAACCCTTCGCTTCATAGACATTTACTACCTCCATATCAAGTAGTTTGTCTTAACTATTTGTACTACGCAAGGGGTTCAGTCCACCTCTCTCTTACCCAGTCAAAGGAAATCAGCTTATCTTATTTCTTCAAAAGATGGCCATCGGGCACTAATTCATCTAAATTTATTCCATAGTATATGCGGCTTGAAAATCTCTTTTCACCCTGCATCTCTTGCTCCTTTGCTGCCTTCTTTCCTTCTTAAGATTAGCGTATCCCTATCTACTATCTCCCATTCAAATACCTCACCCTTCTTAAAGTTCATCGCCTTAATTATTACCCGTGGGAAGTTTATAAAGTATTGAGTGTAATCTGGCCTCCTTATCTCCTGAACCTTAGTCTCATACCCCATGTGATCTCCATTGTTAGTTAATTAACTAACATTATATCGAAAAAATAATAAATGCAACAAAATTAATTGAGTTCGGCAACAGACCCAATTAAGGGCAAAACCGGTGGTAGCATTAATTATCCAAATTTTATATTAAATGTATATAGAAAATCAGAATATAAATTTTATTTTAAAAAAGATTATCAGCTATATAAAATCACTAGAAAATATTTCCTTTAGCAATAATCTTACTTTTTAATGTTCTGGGGTGTAGTATTTTTTTTTGCATTGTCCCTTCCTCCTGTTTTTTTATTTTACTGGCCAGTTTTCTAACTTTCAAACTGGACTAGTTTTTGGGGGGAAGGCCAGTTTTATTGACTTGAAAATTTATTGGATAATAAGAATAATTTATTATAAATTTCCACTTTTAAAGATTAGCCTGAAAGGTTCATAGAATCCTTGCAAATTATGACGACTTGCTATATAAGTATTAAAATTTTTTATATAATTAACCCATGATTTTGTAGGTGTTAATCGATTAATTTCATCTTTGTAAGAACAACTACTTAAAATCTTGAATTTATCCTCGGATACCTCAAATATTGCATTATATTCAGTATAATCATATGTGAGGTAGGGATATTCATAAACTTCTTTAAACTTATTAGCAAGAGGTCTGGTTAATATTCGCATAATTTTATTTACGGTTATATGATCCTGATGATGTGAAGTAGCTGTATATAATAATCTATCATACGTATTATTAAGTATTATAGATTCTAAATATAAATGAATTTCATCAAAATGTTCTGGAAATTGAAGATCGGGATATAAGCAATCCTCAACTAGCTTATAACCAATTTTATTTGAAACCTCTCTACTTATTGGACTTCGGATTTCATTTTCAGATAGTATAACAACTGTTGAATTTTTATTTAAATGACTAAAGCACCAATTTATTTCATCATCCGGATGTGGGCAAATAATTAAAGTTTTAATCATTTGATTTTGTTCGCCTCCCACTAATTTTTTTAATAATTACTACCCATTTTTAATTATTACTATTATAATACAATATCTGTTTTTTTATAATTATTCTTTGGATTGAATTTTTATAAATAAAAATATAATATTGTTACGTTAATATTGAAGATTTTTTAAATGCTTGGAATTACATCAATTATAACCTCAGTTATCTCTGTAATAGTTGGATTACTAGCAATCTGGCTATCTCTTCATTTTTATAGAATGACAAATCAAATATCTGTTGATATTGCAAAAACAACAGATAAAGTCAGTAATGATATTGATAATATGGGCCAAAAATTGCTTGAATTATTACGTGAAAGCTTAGAGTATGAAAGGGGAATAAGTATTAAAGATGTTAAAACTGAACAACGTCTTACTCAAGAATTTAAGAATATAGCTAATGAAAAAATTGAAAAATTAAAGGAAGAAATAAAAGAAAAGATTGAAAACCAAAAACTTGATAGTAAATTAATGATTAAACTCATAAATGATACTATAAATAAATCTAGAGAAATTGAATCAGAATCTAGCTTATCTATCGTTGATAAAAACATAATAGAATTTATAAGAACACATTATGTTAAAGCAAATAAAAAAATATTTTCATATAAAAATTTTATCAATATTGTTCCATCATTTTATTCTACTCAAGACTTAATAAATAGTTTCTTAAAATTAAGAAAATACGACTATATTAAACTTAACATAAGAGGAAGCCCAGATTCTTTATCGGAAAATACTGAGATAAGTATTACTAATGAATTTATAGATAAATTTTTAAAATAAAATAATAAAGAGTTAATATTCCAGGGGTTATAAAAAAACATTAATTTGTTTAAAATCTAAAATGTATTAAGTGTAAAAAAATTCAATACCTGTAGCCCCAAAAATTCTATTGCTAATAATTAGGATCTGTTAATTACTTTGTAAAATCTTTCCCAGATTTTACAAAAAAAATTTAACCATTACCCTAAAAAAATCAAGATAAAATCAATAAGAAGAGAAAAACGTGAATGAGAAATTTTTAAACCTACTTTAAAGGATAATTGCCTCAGCAATTCTTGATGGGCTTTCTCTTCATTATTCTGCAACAGTTAATATCAAAGATTATCATAAAAATTGAAATAAAAGCTTAAAGCAATACTTCAGGACACAAAGAAAGCTTAATATTAATCAAAGTAGACCTGGCGGTGGTTCAACTTATATCAGTGAGAGTAAATTAAAATATATTCGTTATTGATAAAAAAGCTATACAATACTGAATAGTTTAAAATTTTTAAGATAATTAAATTTTAATTTTTTTAATTTTATAATCTTATTAGTTATGGAAATAGGCGAAGATTTTCTTTTAAAAGAATATGGTGAGTTGTGGTCAGATTTAAGACATAATGAAAATTTGAGTAAAAGTTATTTTAATTTTTTTATTATACTGTTTACTTCTATTTTAGGACTAATTTCTGGTTTTATAAGTTATAGAAAAGTTGCCGAACCATCAAGTACAATAGTTTCGACTAATAACCAAAATTTATTTTATATTTTAGTTTTATTTTTAATAGTGTCTACCATATTTTATGGCACTTTATTGTTGTTTATACATTTGAAAAATAGAAGGACAATGATACAAGACATTTGGCAGATAAATTCCATTAGAAAATTTTACTTATTAAAAAATAATAAGTTAAAAGATTTTTTACATTTTTCTATTGAAAATTATCCTAAAGTATATAAAAAAAATTCTGTGGCATTTTTAACATTAAATGTAATTGTTATTTTGGATGCAATTTTGTATTCATTAATGGGAGTTTTTATATTGGAAATTGAAAATATAAAAAGGATAATTGAAGAATCTAAAATTATATTATTCAAAAATATTCAAACAGAAAATTATATTTTTTTGCAATTGTCAATTTTTTTTCTCATTTTTATCATTATTTATTTTATATATCTTTTTGCTATTGTTAAAAGAATGTTAATAAAAGCAGGTGTTGAACTTGAAGAAAGAGTAAAAAATATGCCACAAAAATATTTAAAAACAATCAAAGATTATAAAAATAATCCAGAGTATAATTTAAAAGAATAATTTTTTACTTTCAATAGGTCTGAAACAGATTCTATGTTAACCTTGTAAATTCCGACCTAAAATCCAGCAGTTTTTCGCTCTAAAATCCAACCAAATCATATAGCAGTTTCGTCTGTTTTATCAATATTATCACCGTTTTTGTATTGCCCATGAGGCATTGAAATTTGAAACCTCTTCTTATCTTTTAGCCTGTAACTCTCTCCTTTTAGGTAGTATATCTCGCCATGATGAAGAAGCCTGTCTGGGATTGATGAAGCAGGCGAGTTGTCGTATAGTACATCTCTCCAGGTAGAAAATATTTTTTGGTTTTATAAAATTATATTTAACAGGCTAGCCTGGTTTGATTGATTTGCACAACGTTTGCCACTTTTAGCAGATCTGCCTTTTCAACACACGTCGTGACCACTGTGATGCACAGAAGGGCAGATACACATCATACTTCTTAGCGGTTTGTTAACTGCTATAGATGAGGGAATCTTTCAGTTCTTAGTTTGATTGATCTGAGCAATAATATTTGATACTCTACTGGACGGGTATTACAATCCTATAACCAGAGTACTTTAATAGTAAGGCTAAGGACAATTAGAGGTGCCGCAATGACTGGTGTAGTGGAATATTTAAGGCAATTTCCTGAGCTTTGCACAAAAGAAGTAATAAAACTCCTAGAAGATTTTACAGACCGTGATCCTAACAACATACTCGAAGCACTTGATGCCGCTTATGAGAATGAGGACATGCCTCCGGGGTAGTTGCTGTTCTCGCTTATGACTGCGCAGAAAGGTTTACCGACACGGGTTTACAGCAGATAGCGATCGAAAGATATTTGGTAATGAAATGCGTCGAGTTAATGGAGTTGGACCGTACATCTGTTCACACATTTGACGACGTTTTGGACACTGTGAGAGATTGTAGAGTACCTGACCAGTGTCGTGATGTATCCCTAGCGATGGCAAGGGTGCTCCTAATTGATGATCACTGGTACTGGACATTTAAGCTAACTGACAAAATGCTAGAATGGCTTCAGAATCATTGGCTCATGATTAGATCGGCTAGGTTGGGTGCAATTAAGGGACGTTCTATAGGGAAAGTTGCTAACACTGTGAAAGCACTACTACATGACGTTCAGAGTCAATGTAGAACAAGGGCAAGGGAGACGATCGGCCATCTGGAGGAACGGCGCTTCCAACAGTTGGATGAATCGCTTGGTCAAGCTAGCAAGTATCTAGGTAATATCTTTGCATTTTTAACTCGCCCTGAGATAAGGTTAGCTAAGCAACTATTGAGCCTATGGGATGAAATACGACAAAGAATGGGCAGTGAGATAGATAAAGCTCGGGTGGTATCCACTCCAGACGATGCTAGAGTAATCTTGAACGAGTTTAAGGGAAATCTCTCCCAACTGTTGGAGTTTGGTGAATTTGCTTTACTGGACATGTGTATCCCGATTCAAGCTCAGTTTCTTAGTCACATTAAGGGTGAAATGGAACGATGGGGTATATCAGCACCAGCTGTAGAGATATCTGCTGAGAGAATCGTTTATCCCTTTCACGGTGATACAGAACAAATTCTTTTGTCAATTCAAAACAACGGCGCTGTGTCTATTGATAGCGTTGTAGTATTAGCTGTGGCCAACACTGGTATCAGCCTGTCGCCCGAATGTTTTGAAGTACGTTATCTTGGTCCCAGCGATAAGGTGACGCAGGCGGTTGAAGTAAGTATTCCACCGGAATGCCTGCGGCTACAGATAAATTGGTTTGCTGAAGTTGTTGACGGGTTTGGTGTTGAGAATAGAGGTGAAGGAAACATGCAACTAGAAGTAGACCGAGGAACCCCTTGGCATGAGATATCAAATTGGCCAAATCCATATCCCACTGACCCTATTGAGAGTCCAGACCGGCTATACGGTAGACAAGACACGCTTCGAAACCTTATGAGGGTGGTAAAGTCGGGAGAAAGTCGTTATCTCACAGGGCAGCGTAGGGTAGGCAAAACATCTGTTGCCCGTGTATTACTGGAGAGTTTAAACAAGCAGGACTTTATCCCAGTTTACGCACCCTGGGGTGAAATAGGAGGCAAGATTTTCGAAGTAGTTTGCTGGCAGCTTTGCAACCGACTACGTGAGGAGGCTGTAAGAACTCAACCGGACCTTGAAGCAATTAATCTGCCAACAGCAGAAGAGTTTGAAAGAGGCTTCAATCAGGCGACCGTAGGATTTATACGCCGTATTCGTGCCACCTCAGGTCGAAACATTGTAATCGTTCTGGATGATTTCGACGATGTACCTGAATGGGTTTATTCTGAAGAAACTGGTGACCTCTTTTTCTCTATGTTGAAGACTTTGACAGGGAGTCGTGGTATATCCCTGATATTTGTAGGAGGCCAGCGACTTAGGTCAATAATGCAGAGCCCTGTGGCTGGAAAGTTAAATCAAGTGACACCAGTTGACCTTGGATATCTTCCTCGCGAGGCAATGCCTCAACTGGTCAGAGAACCAACAAGAGGCATGTTGCTGTTTTCAGAGGACTCGATCGACCGCATCATTTATTTGTCTGCTTGCAATCCTTTCTATGCAAACCGCATTTGCAACCGGCTCTGGGACTTTATGATTGAAAGGAAGTGGAAGTACGTCATCGCTGAGGATGTGGAGCGAATAGCGAACGAGACAGTATCCCACGATGACTCACCTCTCTTCTCCCACTTCTGGATGGACGGTATCTGGGGGCAAGGAGAAATCCAAGAAGCATTTGTGAATATTAACCGTGCAATCCTGTACGCCCTTGGCCGACTGGGTACACTTGAACCCAATTCTCTGTACTTTCACTTCAATGACATCAAGCGAGAGTGCCGCTGCCTGAATGAACAGCAGTTACAGAAATGGTTGGCAGACCTTGTAGCACGAGAAGTAGTGGAAATGCACCAAGAACTTCCATCGCAATATGCCATCCGCACTCCATACTTTCGGTTGTGGCTCGAAAAAAGAGGGCAATCTGAGCTTTACTCCAAGTTAGACACGAGCACCATCTTATTACTGCAAAAACCTGAAAAGGAGGTAGTCACTGACGAGGAATTAGAAGACCTAGTCGGGCAAGGTATCAAGTATAGATCTGGTGTGGTTGGAGTCTACGAAGTCCGTAAGTTTCTGAAGCAATTTGGAAGTGCGAACAACCAACGACTAGCATACAAACTTGTTGAAAAGCTTGTCAGAGAGGGTTTTTTCAATCGGGAGGATGTCCAGCTTGCCGCCACTGCAGCGGTTAAGGCTCTTTCGCAATACGCCACGGCCACCATAACGGGGTTTGTGAAAAGTCTAACCGATTCAGGTGTCTGGAAGAATATCTTCGTGGTAGTTCCAAGTGGTTCTTCCGTCACATCGTTTCATGCATTGGCAGACTTCATCCGGCAGGAGGAGAACCTAGCTAAGAACCAGAGCGGTACTTCTAGGGATCTCATAGGCTTCATACGCCAGCAGAGAACCCATGTCGCCGTGTTACTATTCGACGATGTAATTGGAACCGGTGTCACAGCGCTTGCCGCTATCCAAGAAGTGCTGGACGCACTTGATACTGAGAATTTGTTTGGGAATGTTGCATGTATTATGTTCTATGCTGTGGTCGGATTCCGAGATGTTGTCGAAGAATTGAATCTGCGACTTGAGGGTAGAGCCATAGTGAAGGCATACCGACGGCTTGCTGAAGTGAACAAAGCGTTTAACCCTGACGCAGGCATATTTGACACAGACGAGGAAAGAGAGCGAGCCCAGAAATTGATCGAGAGCATCGGAGCAAAGCTCGAACCAAGATGTCCACTTGGGTATGGAGGGCTCCAAGCACTGATATCGTTCTACCGAAACACACCAAACATTACGCTGCCTATCTTTTACAAGGCTAGCCGCAAAAAAGATTTCCCTTGGTGGCCTCTTTTCCGGCGAATGTAAACAAATGATTTTGACTGTCTCATAATTAAATACTAAAGATTTAGTCTAGTTTCTAGAAAGGATGCTAGTACGACTCACTGTATTCTACTTTTTCTATATTGAGTGTCTCAGTCGATTCAGCAGCCAAATTCTTGGGCAGGCATAACAATCGTCCAAAAAGTTTAAAGAGACACTCTTTATAATAAAGAAGCTATTGGCGCGACGGTTAATTCCTATGTTAACTGACCTGTCCCAATCTATAATTTTTATAGAAGATGTTAAATAAGCGAAGAGGCTCTAGTGATAATTCAGGAATTTAAAATAGAACTAGGTGATATTGCAATTATTGAATGTACATAACCAATAATGAGATCAACGTAAAGGAATATGGCAAATGCTTGAATATACATCTTATCTTTAGAAGATAGATAATGAAGATGTAATTGGAGAGTTATATTTTCTATTTCACTTTAATTTAAAACAAAGGATATATTCATTATGATAAATTCATACAGCTTTGGCAGCATAACAATTGATGATAAAAGATTCACAAAAGACCTTATCATTTTCCCAGAGGGATAAATTCAAGTTGGAGAAGAAAAATCGGTCATTTGTTGACTGAATATGATATTAAAGAAGTATTGGATTATAGACCTGAAGTATTAATCATTGGTACAGGTGCTAACGGGCTTATGAAAGTTGATAATGATCTGAAAGATAAATTAATATCTTTTGGAATAGATTTAATAATTAAAAAAACTTCTGAGGCGGTAACTGAATATAACAGAGTCTATAAAGATAAAAAAGTTGTGTGTGCTTTACATTTAACATGTTAATTCGCTTGCCAGAATTTTTATATAAATATATTCAAAAATTATATCTAAAATCACAAACATAGAAATTATTTATATCCCTAGTTTTATTTAAGATATGTTTGATAAATGTGTCTTAAGTAGTTGGGCACTACTGTCACTTTGCAATTTTCACGAGGTGGCTGAGCAGTATGGTCAAGATTAAAATGAGATAAATAGGTTCTTAAATGAAGGCTTTCTTGAGGTAGTTGTTCAGTCAGATTTTGTTAATACTTTCAATAAATTATTTATACTGTTTTTATAAATTTGCCTTGAAATCATAAAACTTGTATTATGGTCTCCTTTGGTTTCCACAAGCTCTTTTTCACCATCAATAGTATTGAATAACTTTTCTGCATGAGAAAATGGTATATAGCTATCATCAACGCTGTGAATAATAAGAGTTGGACAATCTACACCTTTAAGATACTTGATAGTATCATACTCAAATTTTAAGAATTTTTTTACGGGAAGAAAGGGGTAAAGTTTTACTGCAATATCCTTCATGGAAGTAAAAGTTGAATCCAGAGTAAGAGCTGCTGGGTTGTTCTTTTCTGCTAGCCTTGCAGCAATTGGACCACCAAGAGAATTTCCATAAATAACTATACTTGAAGGATAAATATTTTTCTCGTTTACAAGATAATCCCATGCAGCTTCTGAATCAAGATATGTCCCTTCCTCTGTTGGGGTCCCTTCACTTTTCCCGTAGCCACGGTAATCAATTAAAAAGGTTGAGATGTTAAGACTGGAAAACATTTCAATAAACTCGATTTGATAGGATATGTTTCCTCCATTTCCATGAAAAAAAAGAAACGTTGCTTTTGGATTTTTTACAGGGATGTACCATGTGGATATTTTTATTCCATCAGAGGTTTCTAACATTAAGTCTTCATAAAAAAGGCCCAAGTCAGAGGGTGTAGCAACAATATCAGCAGTTGGAAAATATACATATCTTGATTGATTAAAATAAAGATAAAGTGCATAAACTATAAATAAAAAAAACAGGAAGATTATTACATATATAATTATAAATATTGGTTTTTGATAAATCATTTCAGTAAAGAATTTTAGATACTACTTTAATAGAAGAAAAAGAACTTTTTTAAATCAGTTGAGTGTTTTAAAAGAAGAGGTTAACCTAAATATAAAAACCATTACTGATATTGAAGAGGGATTGGAAACAGGTTTTACTTTAGACAGGCTTAGCCAAGAAGCAATTAGAGCTGTTTTATTAAATCCTGATCTATTTATATTTTGCAGGACTCATGGAGGTATTAAGGTCTTTTTAGCTTATGACAAATCAATATTCATAGCAAAAGGCTATTGATTTTTGTTATAAAAATTGGATTAATGGTTATTGGACAACAGATGAAAAAGTTAGGAGTGCTAACCAAAAAAATGTTAAAAGAGAAGTTCCAAAGTGTTAAAAATCTATCTGAGTATCTTTTCCCAATTTTAAATTCATTATTATCCAAAGGTAAATTACATTAAAAAATTCATCGGAAGAAGTTTAACTGGATCTATATAGAAACAATGAGATATTCTAAACGCTAAAGTCAAAATAAATTCCATAGCTTCGGGTCTTGAAAATTCCAGACTCACATTAGCAGTTATTAATAATCACACTCTTCGTTTTTAAAAGTGGCTGAGCATGCCGGTTTAGATTTATTGAGGTAAAATGAATATAAAAGAGACAATATGCTTTGCTTTTGTATCTTAAATTAAGGTATATTGCTAATCCTTAAATTATCAAACCGCACAGTCAAATGGGCACTGTAACCCAACACCACTTTTGCCATAGCTATATGTGCTATCTTCAACTTGTAAGATTCGCGCGCCATTTAGAAACATTGAATACTGACTACCTGTAGCTTCAATTTGAACATGAGAGGTTGTCCAATTATCTGTACCACATTCATAAGGTATCCCTTTATCAATCTCTGCAATAACAGTACCAGTTCCATTTTTATAGAGTAGCCATCTTGTATAACAACAATCGATATGCATTTGCATCCCATTGCCGGGATCAAGACTGCGTATTAACAAAATAATTGGGTACCCACCCTGACAAAGGACCGAGATATCGACATCTACTTTGTAATCTCGCCATCCTAAATTACCAACCATACTATAGGCTGTTAATTGTTCGCCAGTAGGATCAGCAGTATACGCATCATTTATAACACGCCAAGTACCTGAAAGCGGTTCCCAAGCAGAGCTTGCATTACCGTTAAAGTTATCTGAGAAGCTAGCATTTACTATTAATGGAATCGATGTCTTTTCGGTAAGAGTACTTTCAGTAGAAGTTATTTCATTAGAGGCACTTTCATAAGTAGTGCTTTCGGTATGAGTTGTTTCAGTAGCGGTACTTTCAACAGTAGTCTCTTCTACCTTAGTAGTTATTGGGATACTAGTTTGAGATATAGTTTGAGCTTGTTCTAATTTAGTATGATTACTAAACATGGTTTCTATAGTATTTGGTTGGAATATATCCCATAAATAGACACTCAACCAAGTGGAAATCAGTAGAAATATCCCACCAATGATTGCAGCAATTATTCTAGCATCATGCCAGATACTTTTTTTATTTTGAGGTTGTTGTTTTAAGTTTTTATTCAAAATACTCTATTCATCTTCCTATTGATTTCACTAGTTTTTAGAATATACCCAATGTCGAATTGAATAAGACAAAGATTAATGTTTTTAAAAAGAGCAAATCTTTCAAAAAGCTTTTATCTAAAATCCTCTTCTCTCCTCCTCAATTTTTTCTCTTTTGATATCTTCATCTATTGATTTGACATATTCATCAATCCAATGCTTTACATTTTCATCATCTTCGTTTTCTTTAAACTTCAACAAATCTTCTTTCTTTTTTTGGTAGTGTAAACTTCCTGGACCACTCCAACCTTCTGTCGAGAAATTTGCCATCAACTCATTTCGAACATCTTTACGGTCACCATATCTAATCAATACATCTCTTGCCCAGCAGATTTTACCTTCTTCTCTGAAAAGTGTGTTAGGGACAATGCTAGTTAAATACCAAGCTCTTTTTTCTTCATTTTCCTTAACCCACTGCCAAATTATGTTTGATGGGAATACTGGTAAAATACCTTCTTCTCCACTTGGAGTATGCTCACCTCCATGTAGCCATTCTTTTATATAAAATGCTCTTGAATCGATAGGTGGGCCAAGATATTTTGTTATAGCTTCCCAAATCTTTTCTGGATATAGCTTGGTAATTTCATTGATGACCTTTTGCGTTTGGGAGAAAAAGCCTTCAACTATGGTTCCATCCTCACCAAAGTGTTCTAAGCTTTTATAAGCAATCTTAAAGCTTTCATCGGGGAATAGCTCGGTAAATTTCATAGCAATCTTTGTCCAGTGGTAATCATCCATTTGTCCACGCGTTCCTGACTCACGCTTTTTAAATAATGAAGGGTGTAAAAGGAGTTTTAAGGTCAGTTGTAAAGGCAGCTTTCGTTCTGGCTTATTAAAAAGATAATAGAAATAATACAAGTCAAGAGCAATGGAAATTGAATCGATATCGATTAGACTTATTAAAAACTCAATCCATTTCTTAAAGATAGGTTCTGATAACTTAGTAACCACGCTTCCATAGCGAAAGATTCCAAACTCGTTTGGCTTAATGACACCTTGCTTTAATAGATTTAAGATATGTAGAGCCGCTTTGTCAGATATTCCAGATCTCCAAACAAGTTTTGGAACCAGCTTTGCTAATCTTTCATCAAAAACTATGTTATTTAAGATATCCTCCCATTTCTTCTTATCTTTTTCGAACACCGCCCTTAAATATCCACCTAGGAAATATTCACTTGATTTAATATTCGCATTTCTCTGTGCATCAAGTAAACGAGGTAATAAAGAGAAACCATCATCTTTTTTACCTAATTCATAGCCAAATGCATATCCATTTTGTGCTTCCTCTGTTACTAACCAACACAATTCGGATTCTAACAACTCTGGGCTCGCGATAACCTCACCAGCAAGTCTTTCTATTTGTGCCTTAACAGCATCAATTTTTTTGCCTTTTTCATCATACTCATCTTCCCAAAGCTGCATACCGACGTATCTCTTCATAAGAGAACTAAAGTCAGTACCAGTTAGCTCATCTCTAAGTTGCTCTAATCTAGATTTGATATTTTCAGGTAATTTTTTGCCATCATAGTGAATAGTTTTTATTATATGGGACAGTATTTCTCTTTTGTTACCATAGGGTTTTTGGGATATGTTTATTAATGTATCAATCACCATATTAGATAAGTTGGATATTTGAGCTAATCCGCTTGCATGGTGAAAGAGTATCTCTATATCTTTATCTCTCTCATCATCTGGTAGATCATCTAGTCTTTCGTATAATAATCTCCACACTCTGTGATGATAGTCTTCACATAATTCATTATAAGTTTTTGGAATCCATATCTTTGGTGCTATTTGTATTCCTTGATATTCTGCACCAATCATTCTAATGAAGTTTCCTGTTTTTAATGCAGCATCACAAGCGTCTAATGCGAGTATCCTTCTTTCCTTTGAATTTGAATATATTGCCTCTTTTAGAACAGGGAAACGAACTATAGGAGAGGCTTCGGTCGTCGTTATAAGTTGAAATAAATCTTTAAATATTCCACTAGCGTTATTTCCATAAGGTTCATTCTCAGCTTCACCGAGAGCTAATAATAAATTTGCAGCCCTAACAAAAAGATGCTCCCAAACAGCAATTTTTTGTAGTGCCCAAACAACATCTCTGCGACCAGTAGTAAAATTTAATAACTCCTCCTTTGCCCATTTGCCTACAGTGTTTTCTAGAAAATCCATTGCTGATTCTGGCTTAGCTTTAGATAGCGCCAAAAAAAAATTTGCTCCAAGTTCTGTTCTCAAATAATTATGTTTCTTGAATGGACCATTTGCCCCAAGTAAATTATCGACGGTTTTGGTAGCAACCTGAGATTGCTTAGCATATTCAAACATTTCAAAAAACCATTCAAGAAGTGATTGGGGTATGCTTTCAGAAATTTTTTGAAAATCAAAATTTCTTCCATAATCTTCCCACCATTCTTTCCATAACCATATATGTAAAGCCTTGGGAGTTATATAAAGTGTGGTTTCTCCTTGTAGAATTTTTCTTTTCCTTAGCTTATTTACAATTTCTTGAAATTTAGCCCAAGTTATTTGAGGATCGGCTTGAGTTATTAGGTTAGAAATAGCCTTTGCTTCATGTAGGAAACTGTCACTATAGCCAAATTTTTTGAATAAAGAGATATATCTAAGTACCAATTTTCTTTGTTTAACCTCTATATCATTTGGATTATCATATCCTTCAATATATCTATCCCATATATTAACTGTATCTAGTGGCTTCAATATGTCTTCTGGATTATTTTTTAAATTCCAACCTATAACATGAGCTACTCTGGGAGAACCTCCGCATAATTCAACAAATCTCTCAACCTGATCTCTCGGGACACCATAATCCTGAATAATTGAGCAAATTTGCTCTGGTTCCAACGAAGGCATCTCAATATAGAGAATGTTCCCAGATGTAGGATCATAATCGTTATCTATTGATACTAGTTTTATTCTTCTGCCTCTACTTTTAAGAGGATTCCAAATATACGATCTACTATCAGGATCACATTCATCAACTACTAAGATGACAGTGAACAGATTATCTGTCATTAAAATTTTGTTCATCAATTCACTATCCCTAAATTTGGTTGCAGAGTTACAATAAATTACAAGCGGATATAAATCTTTATCAAGGGTAGCTTCTAATACAAGCCTAGTTTTACCAATTCCTGGCTCTCCACATATTCGGATATGTAATGCATCTTTGTTCTTGCGTAATTCACTTCTTATTGTAGCAATGATTTCATCTAATGCCGCACTAGCCTTAAATGAGCTTTTCATGTCATCTTGCATTAACCAACTTTGATGCGATTGAAAATTTGGCTGACTGAATCCTTTTAATTTTAAAGATAATGAGGGATATATTTTTGAAAAACCAATTAATTGTGTTAACCCCCAAATTTCAATTTTTACATTCCTATAACCACAAAGTTTAAAGTATTCATTTAGGTTGTTTTTTGTCTTTATATACTGCCTATCATTAATTTCTTTTCCAAAACATACTAAAACATATGTCCCATTATTATCTAAACAATTTCTTATGCTAATTCCTAGATGTTCTTTTAAGGGAACAGTATTTCTAAAAAGCAGTCTCTTTATATCTGATTTTTGCCAGGGTTTAAAATTAGAACCAGATTTTATTTGATAACCAGTGTAACCTTCGAATATTAATCCACTTTTCGATGATAATTCATTGCGCTCAATATGAACATCTATACCACCGTCTGGTACATTTACCCAGCTTGATATTATAATTTTGCCTAATGATATGCCTTCACTTCTTGCCTCTGCCCATAATAATTCTTTAAAAAAATCTACAGATTCCTGTGGGTTCAATCGAAGTAGATCTTCGTTTTCAACAGTGAATATATTTGGCAAATTATTCATATTAAATAACCAACAATATAGTAAATGTAATGATTATTTATAACATCAGATTTAGCGAAAGACAATTATTCACTATTAGATAAGATTTCCGTATGATTTCAAAATTAAATGATTATTCCTTATTAAAAATCATAGAAATTGATCAGAGCATAAATCTAACAGAGTATGAGGCACTACGGTCACTTTGCAGTTTTCACAAGGTGGCTGGGGATAGTGGACGTATTTCGAACTTTTTATTTTGATGATATAACCACTTTTGATGATAAGATTAATTTGATTTGAGAGAATTTTAGTTTAAGTTAAATTAATAGTCTGAGTCTAAATTTCACTATTGAACACTTTTGGAATACATAATATTAAATACCATATTTTTCTCTTCTCTTATTAAAAGCCTCTTCCCTGCCTTCAAGAATCTCTTTAATACCGTTACAAATTTTTGGATTATCAATAGATCCCGATGATCTTATTTTACACTAGTCTTTTTCAGTATCTAATACTATTACAAGTTCTGAATCACCCAATACAAGGATATTAGATATTTTTATTTTTCACTCTATAAAAATAATTCAAATATTTTTGCTTTTAATATAATTTTGCTAAAATCGATATTCTTGATAAAAAATATTAGGAGGAGAGGACTATGGATATCTGGAAATATTTTGATATTACGCATGAGAAACATATACTCTTAAATCCTATAAGCAGAGCTAAATTTGATGGATTGCTTTTATTATTGAATTTAAAACCCAATTGGAAAGCCCTGGATATTGCCTGTGGCAAGGGAGAACTCCTAATCAGATTGGCTGAATTATTCAACATCTCCGGCATAGGAGTAGATATTTCACCATATTTTATTAAGGATTGCAAAGAAAGAAAAAATGAGAGAATCCCAAATTCTGATATTAAATTCTTAGAAATGGATGGTTCAGAATATAGACCTAAAAAAGATGAATTATTTGATCTAACTGTATGTATGGGTGCTAGTTTTGTTTATAAGGGATTTTTAGGAACAATAGATGCATTAAAGAAAATGACAAAACCGTATGGATTGATTATTATAGGAGAGCCTTACTGGTTAAAAGAACCAAATGATGAATATCTTAAAATGAGTGGAATGAAAAAAGATGAATTTAATTCTCATTATAAAAATATAGATGTTGGTGAAAAAGAAGGACTAAATTGTATATACACTCTTGTAAGCAATCATGATGATTGGGACCATTATGAAACCTTGCAATGGTGGTCAGCAAATGAATATGTAATCAATAATCCTAGTGACCCGGATAATGCTGAATTATTGGATAAAATAAATAAAACAAAAATGGAATATTTATTAAATGGCAGAGACACTCTTGGCTGGGCAATTTATGTTTTTAAGAAACAATAAAGACAGAGTTAGTTTGGCTGGGGAGGAAGGATTCGAACCTCCGCACTCAGATCCAGAGTCTGATGTCCTACCACTAGACGACTCCCCAGAGGGCAGAAAGATATTATCACAGCAGTATTTTCAATTCAAACTTATGAATATGCTCCGCAACACTTTTTGTATTTCTTGCCGCTTCCGCAGGGACATGGGTCATTGCGGCCAACGTTAGGAATAATTCCTATCCCCGATTTTTCTTTTAACCAGTCAATGGCACCGGGCACTTTTCCCCATGCTTTTTCAAATCTCCAGGCATAACAGAATCCTTCATCCTCTCCGCCCATTGTAATTCTATCCGGTAATACCTTTGGGATAGCCTTTTTGCCTGTAATATATTCGGGTACATATTTATTACCATTTAGTGCGATTTTTAATTCTTTTCGTGCTCCTTCTGAATCTCCCTCTTTAACAAAAATTAATAAAGCTTTAGTGTATAACCATTCTGCTGCGCAATCATTTTTGTAGTCGCTCTTGTTCATGAATTTTTCCAATTCATCATAGCGGCCAAGTTCTGATAGATAAGCAATAAGAACATATCTTATGCCCTGATTGTCGCTTGTGTTAAGTTTTAGCATTTTCCTTGCGTGACTTATTGCTTCATCGTGCGTGCCAAGTTCCCATAGACATTCCATAAGTCCAGCCAGAGAACGCATATAAGGCCTTGTTGGCAGATACCCCCAGAAATAGCCGACTTCTTCTTTAAATATTTTTTCTCCCAGGGCACGTCTGCCTGCCTCAACACCTTTTTGATAATAGTCCATTGCCTCTTCAAGAGTTTTGGCTTCTTCTTCGGCCAAAAGATTGTAGGCATCAGCGCAGTCAGGTGAAATTGACAGAGCTTCTTTGGCAAGCTTAATGCGATCCTTTCTGCTCTCAGCCTCCCACGCTTCATACATAATATCCTGCGCAAACTCAATAGCACTTTTAGGTGGTGCATCTGGAATTTTTTTGCCTTTAACCATATCGTCTAAATAAACCTTTAGCTCTTCTTCGGATTCGAAGTTTTTTTCCTGAAGTAACCTCGACAAGTCCGAAGTCATTTTCTCCATTGCTCTTTTATCGGGTATTTTGTCGCTCATGAATTTAACATCCTTTCATTGGTTATGTTGGTTATAACTCTGTCTTTTTCAGGATGTCTTTTCAAGACGCTCTGCTACCCAGACTTTGATTATAGCCTGCCGAGGCACGCCTAATCGTTTTGCTTCTTTATCCAATAAATGGATCATCCACAAAGGGAAATCTACATTGACTCTTTTTTGTTCCTGTTTTGGTCTTCTCGCCTTTGATAGATAAAGGTATTTTGAAATATCCTTGTTTTCATCAAATTTCTCGTCAAATTCACGAGCTTTCATATATATCAACCTCCTCCTTTCTGGATCGCCGTACTGAAATAATTCTTATCTTTTCAGAACGATATGTAATAACTCCTGACCAATGCTTCCCCGAAATCTTTCCGATTACCAGGAATCTTGGTTCATCACTGGTTTTTACTGGAATCTCGATAAAGTCTATATCATTCCATAACCCCTGGGCTTCATAAAAATCAATACCATGTTTCTGCTTGTTGCTCTTACTTTTATTAGGATCGAACTCATATTCCATGGTATAAATATTATACCTAATGTATACATTTATTCAATAAATATTTTGAATATTAATGATTGGAAATGTTATAGTTGCGGTGCATTCTTCATTGCTTTATTAATCCGTTCAAGCGCAACATATAAATCAAAGTTCTTCCGTTCATCTGAGGTTAATACATCTAATAGTTCGGTTTCAATACGTGAGTGTATATTTTTTATTTCTTCATCAGACCGGCCAAGATTAATGCGATATTTTCTTAGATCCGTATCCGCTCTATCTTCTTCAAGCTTCTTCTTAAAAAGTTTTATAATTTTTTTATTTGTCAAATCAAAATCGTTGCGCAGAATAAAATCGATGTCATAGAAATCTCGTGGTGCTATAGGTTTGCGTATAGCAGCTGCGCGTAATTTCTCAGATACTAATTCATTCAAAGATAGACAATTAATCTTGCCTCCATCAAAAAGCGGTTCGCCTGTAAACGGATGCAGGAAGGTATGTTGAACCTGACGCTTTTCTACTGAATCAAGCGGATTAAATCTTAAACCAATTTCAAATTTGATCCTTGATTTGATTGGCCGCAAAGCTGATTGATAAATAAAATAATACACATACTGCTTGGATTCATTCCGGCCTGGATTACCAGGATCATCTATGCTCATCCCAAATTGTTTGACGAATTTCTCAATTCTATCCTTAACTGGTTGAATACATTTGCGACGCTGCCCGCGCGTTGCTTCATACTTAGGAAGTATCATGCTGAAATCAAGGTCCTCGCTCAAGCGGTAATACATATAATAGACCTTGCTAAGGCAAGTGCCACCTTTAAGAATAAGATCTTCAGAAAGTTCATGTGCACGGGAAAGAATGAGAGTTAAATAGTAGTCTTTTTCAATTAAAGGTAGTAAAAACCCCTTTTTTCTTGATGCCCGCTCCAAAGATTTTATGAACTCTTCTTTATTTTCGTTAATCATTGACGATTACTCTCCATTTTTTGTTTAGTGTGCCTTTGCGTGATCCGTTAAGTGAGCTGATAGCTGTTTTTTTGACGCTATTAATAAGTGGCTCTAAATCTTTATCAGAGATCCCCAAATCTTCAAGGATCACTCCTATGCGTTTTCTGGTTGTAATATTTGGAAAGCGAGCAGCGTATTCAATAAGCTTTTTTATATCACATTTGTTATTTCTTACAATTTCTCTGAATATACCAGTAGCACTCGTTATACCGCCGACGGGTTTATTAAAATAAAGAAGATCTATAAGCGTCCGCTCTTTTGTGCTGATGTTTACATCCACGTCCTTTACTTTTATAGTTTCCAGTCCATACATACGATTTTCGGGAATTCTTATAAGTTTATACGATAATCCGCATATTACCCTTTCAATCCTGATAGATGTGTTTAAAACATAAATAGTCTGGAAAAGTTGTTCAGTAAAACCGTAATAATTAAACATAGTTGAGTACCCAACATAATAATTTTTTTTCGGAAAGAAAAGCGGCGGGATAAGCAGTTCATCTAATCCGGTTCCTTCAGGACCTGCTTCAAGTGGGGAAAACAGGTAGACTCCCCGTTTTATTGGTGATAATATATTTTTCTTTTTAAGACGGAACACTATCTGTTGCCTATCTTCAGGAGAGAGATTAAATAACTGATCAAGGTCCCTTACCGTAACAATAGATTTCTTTTCATATGTTAGGCGAGCTATGATATTTGTTTCTATAGGCCCCAAAATCTTAAATGTATTATTAAATGTCATAGATTATCCGCTAAATAATATTTAATATCTTTTTTTACATTTTTAATTTATCACAATCTCTCTTATTGTCAACAGGGAATAAACTTATTTTCAATTCAAACTTGATTCAAGACTTGCTTAATCTGAAGATGCATTCCTCTTTGCCGAGTATTTCCATTGACTCGAATAGTGGGGGGCTTACAGTTTTACCTGTAATTGCAGCTCTTATTGTCTGAAACAGCTTCTTGGGAGGGATTCCGCTTGCCTCAAAGGCTGAGCGAAGTGCTTTTTCAATTTCATCTGAATTAAACTCTTTTATCTTGCTCAGGACTTCGGCTGCTTTAGGCAGTATCGCTGATGTTTCTGGAGCATCGAGAAATTTTAGTTTGGCGTCGTGAGTTATTTCGAAGTTTCTTGTGAAGTAGAAATCGGCGATGCTGATGACTTCAGATAGTTTTTTAATCCTCTCTTTTATAAGGGGGATTACTTTTAAGAGAATGTTTTTTTGATCGTTGTTTAAGTTCGTTCCGATTCTTAATTCTATGAAAGGTAAAATAAGATCCGCCAGTTCCACGTCGCTTTTCTGCCTGATGTATGCTCCGTTCATCCAGTCAAGTTTTACTAAGTCGGAGATTGCGGGGTTCCTTGAGACTTTAGCAAGTGAGAACTTCTCGATAAGCTCGTCTTTTGAGAAGAATGTAGTTTTGTCATCATAAGACCATCCCAAAAGTGAGAGGTAATTGAGCATCGCTTCTGCGAGGTAGCCGTCCTGCTGGTAGCTTTCCACCGAGGTTGCGCCGTGCCTTTTGCTGAGACGCTTTCCATCCGATCCCAGTATCATGGGGATGTGGCCAAATTGTGGAGGGGTTGCATCAAGAGCATAATATATCATTATTTGCTTGGGTGTGTTTGAGAGGTGATCGTCCCCGCGGATGACGTGGGTTATCTGCATTGACCAGTCATCGATTGCAGCAGTGAAGTTATAGGTTGGGCTGCCGTCAGAGCGCAGGATTATGAAATCAGAGTAAGATTCTTTTGTGAATGTGATCTTACCGTGGATAAGGTCATCGACCACCAGTTTGCCGGCACCGCATTTTAGCCTGATGGTAAATGGAATTCCGCCGTTTACTCTATGCGAGACCTCGGCGCTGGATAGGGTTAAGCATCTACCGTCATAGCCCTGTGTTGCTCCCTTTGTCTTCTGCTCCTCTCGCATTGCTTCCAGTTCCTGTGGCATGCAGAAACATCGATAGGCGTTCCTGTTCTCAAGCAGAATTGAGGCATATTTTTTGTATATTTCCGTTCTCTGGCTCTGATAATAGGGTCCAAATTGACCACCAACCTCAGGGCCTTCATCCCAGTGCAGGCCAAGCCATTTGAGCGACTGCAGAATTGAGGAGAGCGACTCCTCGACATGCCGCTCGATATCGGTGTCCTCAATTCTTAAGATGAACTTGCCCTTGTTTTGCTTTGCGAAAAGCCAGTTATATATCGCCGTCCGTGCTCCACCTATATGAAGATATCCGGTGGGACTCGGTGCAAATCTTACCCTTACCAAACGTGCTCCTTATTCAATTTTATATTTTATCAATTAACCTGGTACTGTAGGCAAGCAATATATCAACAAAAGGATATTATTAGTATCAGTCTATCATCATTTCATAATCAATATAATAACCGTAAGAGAAGACCAGATTTACTAAAAGGATTTATTTAAGATGTAGCAAATATCTATTATAAGTATTAATATTTACATTTGTGGTGTTTAGAAAAATTTATACTAATAGGATAAGAAATGTTCCTCACACAGATTGAAGCAGATAAATTGATTGAGATGCCCAAAAAAGCACTTGATAATGATCAATATGAATTCCCTCTCTATGGGGAGAGTTTGAGCATACCCATTGTTTCCTTAGATAGTAGAGAACATTTCTTAGTTGATATAAATAGGAAGGGCAGCATAAGACTCAACAAATGCACATACCAGAAGCGATACATAGATGTGATAATACTTATAAGACTGGAAATTGATGGTCCACCACATACAAATCCAGATGTAACCGAAGTGCCACATACTAATCTAAAGCCATATAATGGTCTTACAATAACATGTCCTCATTTGCATCTTTATATGGAGGGATATATGGATAGGTGGGCTATTCCGGCACCAATTGAACATTTTGCACAAACAGGCGATTTATATGATACCTTGTACGATTTCTTCCGCTATTGTAATATCATCGAGCCACCGAATTTGCCAAGAAGGTTATTTATTCAATGATGATAGATTATAAGGTTTTAATTAATGGTTATATTGAATGGTTGAGACAGAAAATCCATGTTGAGGATATTAACGGAATCTATGAAATTACAACACCTTTTCTTGATCGCCATAACGATCATATTCAAATTTATGTGAAAAATAAGAATGGTGATGGGTATATTATTACTGATGATGGCTATACTATTGCCGATCTTAAATTGAGTGGGTGTGAGTTGAAAACAGAAAAAAGACGTAAACTGCTACAACCCATCCTCAATGGTTTCGGCGTTCACCTAAAAGATGACAAGCTTATTGTGGAGGCAAGACAGGATAATTTTCCACAGAAAAAACACAACCTTATTCAGGCAATATTATCTATAAATGATCTTTTTGCTATAGCAGCACCAATTGTGGTTAGTATTTTTTTAGAAGAAGTAGAAAAATTTCTTCGACTTAATGAGATACGCTTTACCCCAAAAGTAAATTTTACTGGCAAAAGCGGGTTTGTTCATAATTTTGACTTTGTAATACCGGCTTCAAAGGCTAAACCTGAGAGAATATTAAAGACTTTAAACCAACCAGATCGTTCCAAAGTAACTTCTTTAATTTTTTCATGGACTGATACGAAAGAGGTCAGACTGGCTGATTCCAATGCCTATGCTATTTTGAATGACAGTGAACAAAAAATTAGCCCTGAATTACTCGGTGCACTAATGGAATATGGAATCACTCCAGTAAATTGGAGCAGTAGAGATCAGTATATCAAAGATCTTGCCGCCTAATTTACCACCGAAATATTAAAATGACGGAAGTGAATAATATGACAACTAAGAGGATTAATATAAGCATATCTGATAAATTTTTGAGGGAGATTGAGGATTTCTGTAGGAGCGAAAAAATCTCAAAGAGTCTCCTAATTCGTGAGGCAACTGCTCAATATATCTCATCTGTTAAAGAGCAACAGCGAAAAGATCGGTTGGAAGCCATGCAAATTCAGAAGAGGCTCAGAGAGAAAGGCAAACCCTTCGATTTTCAAGCTGAGCTTAGAAAAGCTCGTAACAATTGAACTATTTATCCTACTTCTACATAACGGGATTCTTTATTTTTGCTCAAATCTTCGATCGTCTTTAAATAGGACTCAATCGCATCTTTTATGTTTTCAAGTGCTTCTTCCTCTGTGAGCCCTTGTGACCAGCAGCCTGGCAATCCAGGACACCATTATTTGTAACCGTTCCATCAAAAATCTAAGGGGGAATAAATATTAAATTGACAGTGATTTTTTATTATTATAACCTTACCGCTTAATTAGACAAATTTGGAGTGAGAAATGGTTATGGATCCTGTTGCTTTTCATATTGGACAATTCGAGATCAGGTGGTATGGAATTCTTATCTCGGTCTCGATAGTGCTTGGCGTACTGCTTGCATGGCATATCACTAAGAGGAAGAATCAGAACACAGACCACCTGCTGAACCTGACTTTATTTGGGATAATAGCATCTATAATTGGGGCAAGACTCTATTACGTTTTGTTTCAATGGGATTACTATCGAGGACACCCGATCGATATCATCGCTACATGGAAGGGTGGGCTTGCCATACATGGCGGGATAATAGGGGGCGTTTTGGCAATTGTCATATATTCCGCGGTGAAAAAGTTAAAACCGTGGGTCTGGCTTGACATCCTGGCTCCAGCACTGGCGCTTGGGCAGGCCATCGGCAGGTGGGGGAACTTCTTCAACCAGGAGGCATTTGGTACTCCAACCGATCTGCCCTGGGGAATTTACATAAGTCCTGCGAACAGACCGCTTGGCTATGAAGCGTTCGAACGATTTCATCCGACCTTTCTTTATGAATCGCTTTTAAATCTTGTTCTTTTCGGATTGCTTTATTTCCTGATCACGCGGCAAATAAAGGGGTGGAAGTGGCTTAAAGACGGTACAATTTTCTTAATCTACGGGATCTTATATTCCACGTATAGATTTTTTATAGAAGGACTTCGCACCGATTCACTGTGGCTTGGTACAGCACGTGCTGCGCAAGTTGTGAGCGTGATAGTATTTGTTCTGTTTATTTTGATACTGTTCTTTAAGGTTTCGAGTGTGCTTAAACCGAGAACTGATCAGGGAAAGGTTTCCGATAAGAAGGGAAAAGAGATAAAGCCCCCTGATAAGGAATAGTTTTTAATGCAGGCAGAACAGGTAAATATAGCGATGGCTTTTCTGGCCGGGGTTATTTCCTTCGTCTCCCCCTGCGTATTACCAATAATCCCGAGTTACATAAGCATCATGTCTGGCTCCGTGCTCACAAACTCAAATTTGATCAGCGCGAAGGTTCGCCTGAGGACGTTTTTAAACTCCGTATTTTTTGTGTTTGGCTTCTCCCTGGTTTTTATTGTACTTGGTGTGACGGCGTCTGCTATCGGATTTGCCCTCCGCTCATTTCTGCAGATTATGCAGTGGGTCGGCGGGGCAATAGTTATAATATTTGGTTTTTATTATCTTGGGCTCTTCAGGATAAGATTACTGGATAACAGCAGAACTTTTAATTACAGGGTGGGTAGAAATGTAGGATTTACCTCTGCTTTTGTGCTGGGAGTAGTTTTCGGGTTTTCATGGATACCGTGCGTCGGGGTGGTTTTGTCTGCCATCCTGATATTGGCAAGTACTTCAGAGACGATTCTGCTCGGCCTGCTTTACCTATGCATCTATTCGCTTGGACTTGCCATTCCATTTCTGGTGCTTAGCCTTTTGCTTGGTAGCTTGAATAAGGTGGTTTCCAGGATAAACAATGCTGCAAGGATAATCAGGATCATATCCGGAATATTTCTTATCATGATGGGCATATTCATAATCAGTGGTTCCATGATCAGGCTGGTTGGCTGGATCAGCCATTTTGTTAACCTCGGTGGTTTCTAGGACTGGTGAGTACTGAGGACGTGGGGTTGGTGAAAATGGAAGGCATGGAAATTTACCCTATAGGTAAAGTAAAGTCTGCGTATAGTTCAGCTAAAGAGATGCCGATGTCGGGAGCAGTGGCGTCGATTGTAATAGAGGATCGCTATCTTCCTGCACTGGACCAGCTTGATAAGAACAGTCATCTGATCATAATCGGTTTTATGTCGGGAGCGGACAGGGATGTGCTTAAGGTTAGGCCGAGGCAGATGCGTGAAGATTATCCTGAGATTGGTGTATTCTCAACCCGGTCGCCTGCAAGGCCAAATCCGATCAGCGTGACAGTATGCAAACTGATTGATATCAGTGGCAATACTATAGTTGTTGACAACCTGGACTTAATTGATGGGACACCTGTGCTGGATATAAAGCCATATATCCCTAATGCTGACTGTTTTTTTTCTGCGCGCGATGGGATTTATGACGATATCCAGAAGTCAGTTAACGATGAGGTCCGCTACGAGATATTTGAGCGGGAAGCTGTAAAGTTCCACGGTGAGATGTGCACATATCTTGTGATTACCTGCAGGATGATGATCAGAGTTTACAGTGAATTTGGGAGTCTGCGACGAGATGGCCTGGTGGTGATTTGTAATGCTCACCCCTGTATTGCCGATTGTGTTCAGGGAATGACGTATGCCAGAGCGGGTTTGAGGAGACTTGTGCTTGGTACCAATGTGGGCAGGCTCGAATTCATGGGTAAGGATAAAAGGCTCATCGCTGAGATTGGTAATTTGAAAGGTCTTACCGTAGAAGACGCAAAGAATGTAGAACTTGCTGAGCTGGTGAAGTTTGTATTGGTCAAGAATTAGATATTGCAGGGGGTTGAATGTTCAGGGCTATTGTTAAGTTTTTGGTCATTTCATTTTTAGTGTTATTGCTGTTATCACTAACTGCGTGCAGGAAACAAGAGGCGGTACCTTTATATGCTACAACTGATGAAGAGGCAAAGGAGACCTCGCAGACTACCGAAACCAAACCGCCTGAGAATCCGAATAATATCTACTTTATGGATTTTGGCGGCACGAGTCTATCGTTTGAATATCCAAAGGAAATGAGTCTTTTCGAGAACAGGTCAGGCAAATATATAACACTGACGCTTTCCGAGGAGAAGGTCAAAGAACTGAAGGCAATTTATTCTTTCACGCTTTTTTACATCAATTCAGCTGAAGATGTGATCAAGAGTGCCGATGAATTGATAACCTCCTTTGAGTGGCTTTCAAGCAGGGTTGATGATTTTAAGAAGGTAAGCGATGAGGAGAGGGAGGTTGCAGGTTTCAAGACAAGGGAACTCAGGTATTCATATAGGATGAGCCTGGCTGTTGATAAGGGCGGTGTTACGCCCACAAATGTGGTTGACTATTTTCTCATCCTTCAGGGTGAAGGTTTCACGGCAGCCCTGAAATATACCAGTGTAGGGGAAGACCCAACCAGCTATGATGCGATCTATGAAGGTCTGGTCGAGTCCATGAGGATGGGTCCAACCGGTACTGCGACAGGTGATATAAACAGGTTGCCGGATGAGGATTATTTCGATTTCCTGATCCTGGGCAGCGATACGCGGCCCGAATATCACGGTAAGGAGTGGGGCAGGACGGACGCCATGATGATCCTGCATTTGAATCCAGTTGATAGGAGCGGCTTCCTGGTCTCGATTCCAAGGGATACCAAGGTGGTCCTGCCCGAACACGGCACAAATAAAATAAATGCAGCATACGCATTCGGGGGTGAGGTTCTTGCGATACAGGCTGTCGAGGAGCTGACCGGTATCGACATAGACAATTACGCTGTTGTCGATTTTTACGGGTTTGTTTCCCTGGTTGATGAGCTTGGTGGGATGGATTACACATTTGATGCGCCCCTTGTGGATGGATACTCATATGCGAACTTCACGCAGGCAGGGACTTTTCATCTAAATGGTGAGCAAGCGCTATCGGTAGTCAGGAGCAGGCATGCTACCGCACGAGGTGATTTTGATAGGGTTGACCGGCAAAAGTACTTCCTCAAGCAGTTCGCACAGCAGAAGTTCAACATGAAGACGCTGATACAGCTTCCAGCGATACTTAATATTCTCAATAGATACGGCGAAACCGATATAGATTTGTTGACGCTTTCGAAGTATGCGATCCTTGCGCCGAGTTTTGTGCCGATTGAATTTGAGGCATATACTATTCCAGTGCAGCCAGGGTCTGAAAACGGGGTAAGCTACCTGATAGCTGATCCCAACGCAGTGAGGGCATTTTTAGAGGAAAAATTATAAGTATTTCTGAGTAAGCTTAACTTGAGGGAGTCCAATTGCGAAGGTTAATAATATTTGCGGCGATTTTGTCCATAATTCTTGTTTCACTTTTTTCGTCCTGCAAGGCCGTCTCAAAATTCACAGATCTTATGAAAACTTCGCTTACAGGTGGGGAGAAGGGCACCGCGGAAGAAGAGACTTCTGCAGGTGGACTGGAGGAGAGTGCAGAGGAAAAAGAAAAGCCAGAGATGCATAAACTGTTTTTTATCATGAACTCTGACATTTATGCTATTGATGAAGATGGAGGAAACCTTGCCCGTATTACGGATTCGGTCGAGGAGGAGAACAATGTAGCGATATCACCCGATCTGGACCTCATCGCATTTTCGAGGTCAACAGATGAGCTGAGTCCTGCTGGTGAAAATTTTGGATACGGGAGAGATCTTTTCACATCGGCGACGGATGGCTCAGGAGCTGAACTGATCGCATCACAGGGCTTTAGAAATGATGAACCTGCTTTTTCGCCTGATGCAAGCAAAATTGCATTTTCCGTGAAAAAGTTCGCTGAGCCTGACTGGTCGGATACAGATATATATATGGTGGGCAGGGATGGGTCAGATCCTCACATGGTTACGATGGAGGATGAATGGTCTGAAAGCCATCCACAGTGGTTTTCAGATGGCGAGCGGTTGCTGTACCTGGGTAATGCAGAAGCAGCGCGCAGTGCTGTGTTCGTTCTCGATTTAAATTCGGGTAACAGAGTTAGCATAAGCGATTCGCTCCTATCGGGTAATGAGTTTTACTGGGTTGAGGCTCTTCGTCTATCTCCTGATAATAAGTACGTTTCTGTACATGCGGTGCTTGGTGGAGTTGATGCTCATTCGGATGTGATTCAGAGCGTTGCCATACTGGATATGAACGGTGATGTTGTGAAGGTGCTCAACAAAGGACATTCCAACTATTTTGTATCATGGAGCCAGGATTCGAGTGCGCTTTACTTCATAAGTTCGGGCGATAGCCACAGCAGCCATAATTTTACCTATAATCTATATAGATACGATTTGACCTCTGATAAGATAGTCAAGCTGATCGGTGGCTCTAAAATAAGAGATCTGATATACCCATCGTCGTCACCTGATTACTTGAAGGTTGCTTATATCGAATGGGACCCCATTGACACGGGAAGCAATATCTTGCATGTGGGCAGAAGGGTGTGGATGCTGGACCTTACGAACTTCTCAATGACCATGATCTTCGAAGGCGACAACATTAAGGGGCCAATCATCTGGAAATAATTTTGTAAAAGTCGCTTAAATAGAAAAGGGAAGTTTTGAAGAAACTGGTAACTGTTCTCTATATTGTCATTTTAACCGTAATATTATTGATCTTTAGCTTTGGCTGTGCTGTGAAAAATAGGGAACTGATTATCGGAAGCACTACGAGCATAGTTGATTCGGGGTTGATGGATGTGCTCGCGGATGATTTTGGTGGGAAATCTGGATATCTGGTCAAGCCAATATCCACGGGCTCAGGTGAGGCGCTTGAGATGGGAAGCAAAGGGGACTGCGATCTGGTAATTGTACATTCAAAAAAAGCAGAACTTGAGTTTGTTGACAACGATTTTGGTATTAACCGCACTGAATTCATGTACAATCAGTTTGTTCTCGTTGGCCCTGCTGATGATCCGGCGGGTGTCGGACAGCTTGGCAGCATAGAAGATTGTTTTAAGAGGATTGCGGAAGCAGGAGCATTGTTTATTTCAAGAGGAGATGATTCAGGAACCCATAAAAAGGAGCTATCGATTTGGGAAGAAGCAGGAATAAAGCCGGAGGCGGACTGGTATATAGAGACCGGCCAGGGTATGGCGGATACATTAGTCATAGCAGGAGAAAAGAAGGCATACGCTTTGACGGATAAAGGGACATACCTGACGTTGAAAGACAAGATCGGGTTATCGGTGTTGAGGCAGGGGGATGAAATTCTGAAAAATGTGTACAGCGTAATTGCAATCAATCCAAAGAAGTTTAAGAATGTGAATTTTGAGGCTGCTGATAAATTTATAAAATATCTCGTCTCAAATGAGACGGGGGAGATAATAAACAATTTTGGTAAGGAAGAGTACGGCGAACAACTTTTTTACACTATGCCATAGTATTTAGGGTTATGGAACTGCTGTTCAACGGGATAAAATCAGCTATAGGTCTCATCCTCTCCCTGAAAAGAGAATTTCTTGATGTGCTTTCGCTTACCCTTATGCTGGTCGTGATCTCAACCTTTATTTCCACGCTTATCGGCATGCCAGTTGGTGTCCTTATTGCCATCAACCGTTTCAGGGCAAGAAATTTCCTGCTCGCCCTGGTTAACGCGGGAATGGGTCTTCCGCCTGTTGTGGTGGGCCTTTTTTATTCGATATTGCTCTGGCGAAGCGGTCCTCTCGGCTCTTTAAATATTCTTTATACTCCTTATGCAATCGTACTCGGTCAGGTGACGATATCACTTCCCATAATAACGGGTTTGACCTGTTCTGCTGTCCAGGGCATAGATCCAGGTTACAGGCTGCAGGCGCGTGCGCTTGGTGCAAACAGAATACAGGAGATAATAAAGGCAGTTGCTGAGGCAAGACTTGGGTATTTCGCTGCGCTGATCGCAGGTTTTGGGTCGATAATTTCGGAGGTTGGATCGGTTTTAATGCTTGGAGGCAACATTAAGGGACAGACAAGAGTTTTAACCACTGCGATTGTACTTGAGACCAGGAAGGGGAACTTTGAGCTTGCCATTTCACTGGGAATAGTCTTGCTGCTGCTAACATTAGCTGCCAGTTACCTGGGCACCTGGTTTCAGCAGAGGAGAGCACAGGGAGTACCCAGATGGAGATAATTGTTAACAATCTACTGTTTGAATATGATCATAATTTTATGCTGGATATAAGTAACTTCACCCTGAGAAATGGTGAGGTTGTTTCCTTAATGGGACCAAATGGTGCCGGTAAGACCACATTTCTGCTGCTTTTGAGTCTGCAGATAAAACCTGGAGCTGGGGAAATATTTTATGACAACAAGCTCCCTGCCTGTTCACGAGATATCCTTAGTTTGAGAAGAAGGATATCAGCAGTACTTCAAAAGGACTATTTATTTAATGACACAGTTTTTGACAATGTAGCGTATCCTCTTAAGATTCGCAGGTTTGGTAGTTCTGAGATTGAAAGAAAGGTCAGAAGTTATCTGGAGTTATTTGGGGTAGGTCATCTTGCTAATAAAAGAGTCAAGGAGCTTTCAAGCGGTCAATCTAAACGTGTATGTCTTGCACGATCGGTTGTATATTCACCGGAGGTAATTTTTTTTGATGAGCCAACAAGCCTTATCGATTTTGGTACAAAGGAAGAGATTCTTTCTGACCTGAAAAAAGCTATCAGGCACCTGAAGGCAAGTGCTGTTTTCGTGACTCAGGATAAGACAGAAGCATTTCTAATGTCCGACAGGCTTGTTTTTATGAACGGCGGCAGGGTTTTGGAAGATGGCACTCCTGAAGATATCAGTTTTCGACCCACAAGTGTTGAAGCTGCAACGTTTTTTGGTAAAGATAACCTGTTGAATGGAATGGTTGCTGAGAAGGAGAAGGATTTAATAAAGATCAGGGTCAAAAATCATACTATTTTAGGTGTCGGAGACGCTGATCCCGGCGATGAGGTCCTGTTCATGCTCAGTCCGGAGGGCATAGTACTCTCAAAAAGCATAGATGAGAACTTGCAGAGCGCAAGGAATGTAATTTATTGTGATGTCCTGGACGTTAACGATGTTGGGTCAGTAGTACAGGTGGAGCTGTTCTGTGGATTCAGACTTAGGGCAAGCATTACGCGTATTTCAGCTGAGATGCTTGATCTGAGGGCTGGTAGCAGGATCATAGCATCCTTTAAAGCATCTGCAGTCCATGTTATAAAACGGGGATAGAGACAGTCGGGCAAACAGAAATTATCGAGAGGTGCTGGTTTTGCTGATACGATGTATCAGCCCTGGCTTACCGCTATCTGGATAACCATTCCCCTTTGCATTATTTCGAAGGTTTCGGGTTTTGTTGGGTCGGGATTTTGCCCGAATACTATTCCAGGTGGTACGTTTGGATTGGGTTGTTCGAGTACCTGGACACCGTACCCCAGACCTTCGAGGGTCTGAACAGCCTGGTCGCGGGGCATTCCCGCAACGTTCGGGTATGCTGGTACGGCGTGTATGTCGCAATATTCCTGGGGTTCGCCACCTGCTGATACGGTTATGGTTATTAATGACTCTTCGGGACATTCAGCCACTGGTGATTTCATGGACTCCTGGCATATTATGACCTGCACTTTCATATCCTCTGGCTTTTCGAAGTTTGATGGTTCGACGTCTTCAAGCGCCTTTTCCATGAAGGCTTTCCATATCCTGGCGGGAAATGAACCGCCCTGGACTCGCACACCTCTGATGTTTTCCATTTTGATGTATGCTTCTGGATGTCCCATCCAGACGGCTGCAGCTAAATCGGGAGTGTAGCCCACAAACCATGCGTCCTGCCTGAACTCGGTGGTTCCCGTCTTTCCGGCGGCTGGTCTTCCAAAATATGCGTTTCCGCCAGTTCCACCGAGGATAACCTGCTCAAGTATCTTGGTCGTCCTATACGCAGTTAGCTCTGATATGACCCGTCGTCCCTCTACGACATTGCTGAATAATATGTTGCCATCTTTATCTATGATCTTCGTGATGCTAGTTGGGGGTATATGAACGCCTTTATTGGCTAACGTTGCAAATGCGCTTGCCATATCGAGCGTGGAGACGCCTGTGGTTAGTCCGCCGAGTCCTATTGCTGGCAGCGGCTCCAGTTTAGTGCTGATGCCCATGTCCATGGCGAGCCGCGCGACTTTTGCAGCCCCTATCCTTGCAATGAGTTGAGCAAAAACAATGTTTACCGAGTGCTTTGTTGCTTCGACTATGCTCATGTAGGGAACATCAAACTGTTCGCCGAAATAGTTCTCCACCTCCCAATCCGGGCCAGGAAGTGTAAGCAATATGGGCCCATTTGGCCTGAACGCCATGTAGGGCGAGTAGTTGTTTTCCAGTGCTGATATCAGCACAAATACCTTGAACGTCGAGCCTGGTTGTCTTTTTGCCTGAGTTGCCAGGTTGAACTTGTTTGCCGTGAAATCCTTTCCACCGACCATGGCTTTTATATAACCTGTTTTTGGATCAACTGCCAGCAGTGCCGCAGATGGATCATTGGGATCAAAAAGGATCTTATCTATCGCCTCTTCGGCATATTTCTGAGTTTTAGGGTCAATTGTGGTGTAAATTTTGAGACCGCTGCCAAATACTGCATCGACGCCATATTTTTGTATCAGCTCCTGTTTGACGTATTCGACAAAATATGGGGCGAACGTATAAGTGTTTATCAGTTTATTCTTAAGGATGATCGGGGTGCTTTTTGCTTTTTCGGCCTCGTAACTGGTTATGAATTTCGCCTCCATCATGAGGTCAAGCACATGGTTGCGCCGCCTTTGTGCGGCAGCCATGTCAACAAAAGGAGAAAGTGTGTTTGGCGATTGCGGCAGACCAGCCAGCAGGGCAGCCTGGGGGAGATCCAGGTCTTTTGCATCAACCCCGAAGTATGTTTTTGCTGCTGCCTGAATTCCGTAAGCTCCTTCGCCAAAATATACTGTGTTGAGGTAGTTTTCGAATATCTGATCTTTTGTATACCTCTGCTCCAACTGCCACGCAAGATATGCCTCTACAAGCTTTCTGTTCCAGGTCTGTTCAAGGCTCAAGTAGATTGTCCTGATGTACTGCTGAGTAAGCGTGCTGGCACCCTCAACTATCTTTCCTTGTTGAATGTTAACTATAAGTGCCCTTGTTATCGCCATCGGGTCATATCCCTTATGGGTGTAGAAATTCTTGTCCTCGACCGCCAGGACCGCTTTTTTCACGTTATCAGATATCTCATCAAAGCTGACCAGCTCCCTGTTTTCTTCGCCGTGAAATTCGGCTATCAGTGTACCGTCAGCAGCATAAACTTTTGATGTGAGACGGCTTTCTTTTGGGTGTAGGTCTTCGATCTTCGGCAGATCTTCCGTCACGGAGTTGAATGCTGTGAAGGATAGAGCTAGGATGCCAACCGTGAATATGAGTGATATTGTAAATAAAGTTGCGAGAATTTTTATTGCGAGGGATTTATTTCTCCCCTTAATCTTTCTCCTCTTGAACCTGCTTCTATAGGTCAATTAAATATCCACTTCCTCATCTTTCCGGGAGTATGTCTTTAAGTAAAGTTGCCCGTCAAAATTTTTTGCATATTTTGACCAGTCAGAATCCTGCGTTTCTTCTGAAAGTGCTTCAAAGCCCGCGATATCCGCATCGAGGTTATCCAGGTGGAATACGATGAACGCTTCTCTTGTTTTTGGCGTCTGTGGTGATCCGTATTCGAGTTGTCCGTGATGGCTTAGTAGTATGTGGAGTATGTGCATTTTAAGTTCCTGCGGAAAATCCTCTATCTGATCGATCTTCTGTGATACAAAGTTATAGCCGATTGCGATGTGGCCCAGCAGTTTTCCCTGGTCGGTCTGTTCTATTATATGTCTGGTGCTGTACTCGTAGACCTTACCCACATCGTGGATTATCGCACCGGTGAGCAGGATATCCCTGTTTACATTTGGATAGCGGTCGGCTATAGAAAGGCATGATTTTGCTATTGAAAGGGTATGTTCTATGAGTCCGCCTTTGTAGGCGTGATGGAAGCTGACGGCTGCTGCTGAATTCTCAAATTTGGTCATGAAGTCCTGATCAAATATCAAATCCAGCAGTTTTGAGAGATATGGATTTTTGATCTCCTTGATTATCTCAAGCAGGCTGATCTTTAGCGTATTAATGTCGTGCGATGTAACTCTTATGTAATCGCTCAAGTCGCTGAGGAGATCGAGCTGTATCTTTTCTATCTTGTTGATATTTATCTGTTTTTCATCCTCGAAACTGGTTACTTCACCTTTTACTACAACAAGATCGCCCTGCTCAAACCTACCGTATTGGTTGAGGGTTTCTGTCCAGATGATCGCGTTTATCTTACCGGTCTTGTCCTGGAGCACCAGCCTGCAGTAATCCTTGCCGTCCTTCTTCTTGAATATCTGTTTTTTGGCAACTATGAAAGTGTCATCTACCCTGCTTCCGATGAGTAAACTGGATATATACTGACGTTTATTCAAGGCTGATTCCTTCCAGGTATTTTATTTCATCTCTGTATCTGTAATTTGTTAAATCATAAGTTATAGGAGTGATCGAGACAAATCCATTTTTAAGGGCAACGGCATCGGCATCCTCTTCTTTATCTGTATAAGCAGTTTCACCATCAAGCCAGTAGTAGGTGCGTCCAAGTGGGTCTATCCTTTTCAGGAAGATCTCCTTGAATTTAGATGCTCCTTGCCGTGTAATTTTTATTCCCTTAATCTGTTCTTTAGGAAGTGCGGGCACGTTTACGTTAAGAAGTGTTCCGACAGGCAGCTTTTGCTTGTGTATGATATTTGCCAACTTGGCCGTGAATTCAGTAGCGAATTTAAGTTCGAGTGAGTTTCGCGTGCCGATGGATATCGCGATGGATGGTATCCCGAAAATTGTTCCTTCTGTTGCTGCAGAAACTGTGCCGGAATATATTATGTTTGTACCTGTGTTTGGGCCTGCATTTATTCCTGAAACCACGAGATCGGGTTTCTTTTTATAGATGGCAACAAGGCCCAATTTAACGCAGTCAGCGGGTGTCCCGTTTACGGCATAGCCGTAGATTCTGTCGTCTTCCTTTAATTCAAGGACCTTTATCGGTTCAAACACAGTTATTGCATGTCCGACTGCGCTGTTTTCGCGCTCTGGTGCTATCATCAGCACATCTGCTATCTTTATGAGTGCCTCGTAGAGTACTTTTATCCCTATTGCCTGGTAACCGTCATCGTTTGTCAGTAATATTCTCATATCTTCTCCTGTTGTTGCCTTATTCTAACAAATATCCTGAAAAAGTTAGTAAATTAGTTTAATTATGTATCTATTTACGATGTATTCTATCTATGATATAGTACACCTCGTGTTTTTTGGACATCGCGGGGTGGAGCAGCCAGGTAGCTCGTCGGGCTCATAACCCGAAGGTCGTAGGTTCAAATCCTACCCCCGCTACCAAATCCAATTAGATTAGTATATTAGAAAAGTCAGCAAAAAGGTCAAGGAGGTATTGCAAATGCCAACGATGCAAGAAGTTTCTGATGCGGTAATCATCGGAAATCAGCAGAAGACGATTGAGCTGGTCGAGGCCGCATTAAAGGAGGGCAAGAAGCCGGGAGCAATTATAACTGAGGGTTTAATCCCTGGGATGGATACTGTTGGTAAGAAGTTCACAGCAAGAGAGTATTATGTCCCTGATATGTTGATCGCAGCAAGGGCAATGCAATCAGCACTCAAGATCTTGAAGCCCATGTTAGTTGGTGATGAGATCATAAACATTGGTACCTGCGTGATAGGGACTGTCCAGGGTGACCTGCACGATATCGGTAAAAATCTCGTCGGTATGATGCTTGAAGGTGCCGGCTTTAAGGTTGTTGACCTTGGCGCTGATGTGAAGACCGAGAAGTACATTGAGGCAATTAAGGAAAATTCAGCTAACGTTATTGGCCTCTCCGCACTTCTGACCACGACCATGCCAATGATGAAGGAAATAGTCGAAGCGACGAAGGCAGCAGGAATAAGAGATAAGGTCAAGATCGTCATAGGCGGGGCGCCGGTAACCCAGAAATACGCTGATGAAATCGGAGCGGACGGATATTCACCCGATGCTGCTTCAGCTGTGGACCTCGTGAAAGGATTGTTAAAATAGATCGCTTTTTATGATTTATAAGCTATCGCTACCCTAAAGGTGGTGATTGGCTTCAAGAAGATTGATGGCAGGTTGTGATGAGCAGCCTGCTATTTTTTTATCAGGGTAAAGATTAAACAGAATTTATTGTTGAGATTTGGAGGAAAATTAGTTATATTATTGCTATAATCATAGCTATATTCAGGAGGTTTAAAATGAAATTCAGAAATATTGCGGAGCTTCACAACAAAACTTCAGAAATTTTAAAAGAAATAGATGATGAGGGATACATTATAATAACTTCCTACGGTAAACCTACTGCTATGATTAAAAAAATTTCTGAAGAAGAAATAGAAGATTTGATAATTGAAAATAATCCAGTTATAAGAGAATCAATAATAAAGTCATATGAAGATTATATAAAAAATGGAGGAACAGCAATCGAAGAAGTTATGAAAAAATTAAAAATTTAATATTAC
The DNA here is from genome assembly GCA_023488455.1 of Actinomycetota bacterium. The sequence continues at coordinate 68,008 of JAMDDV010000040.1, forward strand.
AAATATTATGGAAAATAACAAAATTTATAATATAGAGTTTTCACCAAAGTCACTAAAAGATTTAGAGAAATTTTCTGTATCTACCCAGAAAAAAATTGTAGAGAATTTAAATGATTTAAAAAAAAATTTTCATGGAACTTTTTTAACAAAAATTAAAAGATTAAAATCCTTTGAGGAAAGTATATACAGATATAGGGTAGAAAATTATAGAGTAATATTTACTTTCATAGAAAATAAAATTGTAATATTAAGAATAATAGATAGAAAAGAGTTGGAAAAGATAATAAAAAATTTTGTAAAAGAAAATTATTATTAAGAATATACAATCTGTCTATGCTGAATGACATTTATAAAATAAGTATTATTTTGGATATTAAGAGTGCGTAACATAAGGATTTTTGTTTTTTTACTTATTTTGATAATTACATTTTCCCCATCCTGCAGTAGAGAGAAGGCTAAAATAGTTGAGCCCGATGAGGTGGTCGTCTTATTTATGGATGATACTATTAAAGGAGATTTCCAAAGCGCATATAACTATATTGAGACGGCTGATAAAGGACAGGGCGGTATTGGCAAGTTTGTTTCCGAAGCGGATTCAATGCTAAAGGTGGTCGACTATGAAATTGTATCCGTCAAACAGGATAAGTTTCTGGCTGAAGTGAAAATAAATCTGACGACCGAGTATGAAGGAAAAAGAAAGACTGTTACTGATGTCATCATTACGCTGGTTAAGGAAGAAGATGATTGGAAGATAGACTATTGGCCGGGGCCATAAGATGATGAGAGTATTATTTTTCGGCGATATTATCGGTCGTCCTGGCCGCAGAGCGTTGAGCCAGAAGTTATATCAGATAAAAAATGAGTGCAGTGCTGATTTTGTCATCGCAAATGGCGAGAATGCTGCGGGAGGCATTGGGATTACTCCTGCTATTGCGGATGAGGTTTTTACGATGGGAATAGATGTTTTGACCTCGGGAAATCATATCTGGAACAAAAAGGAGATATATCAATATCTTGATAGTAAACAAAGATTGTTGAGGCCGGCTAACTACCCTCCTGGTAATCCCGGTAATGGGATGATTGTATTAAATAAAGATGATGTCGAACTTGCAGTGATGAACCTGTGCGGAAGAGTTTTCATGGATCAGCTTGATTGTCCATTTCGTACTGCAGACCGATTACTTGATGATATATCAGGTCGGACGCAATGCGTACTGGTCGATATTCACGCTGAGGCTACCTCAGAGAAGCTGGCATTGGCCTGGTATCTCGATGGAAGGGTTAGCGCAGTTCTGGGCACGCATACGCATATACAGACATCTGATGAACGGATATTAAATAAGGGGACAGCTTATATAACTGATGTTGGCATGGTTGGGCCGCGAGACTCGGTGATAGGAGTGGAAGTTGAGGACATTGTGGAGCGGTTTTTAACCCTTAGGCCTGTATCATTCAACGTTGCCAAAAAGAATATATGGATGGACTATGTTGTGGTTGAAATAGATGAGGAAAGCGGAAGTTCAACCTCGATTTGCCGTTATAGTATTCCACTGGAAGATTAATTATTGCAAAAAAAATGCCGAATATTATATAGAGTATGTTTAGTTTTAGACGGTTACCATGGCTTTAAAAGGCAGGATTGAACAATTTAACTTTATTGAAGTGCTCACACTTGCTGGCGCTATCAATAGACATGACATTACGATTTTATTCAGTAACGATCATGATAGCATCCGACTCTATTTAAGGGACGGTAAACCGTTATTTGGTGAATCAGGTGTTGCGCCAGAAGACTATGTGAAGTGGCTTGTTGAAAGCGGTGTGGTGAGGGCTGAGAATATTGCTGTTTTAAAAGAAGACGGCGATTTCAATAGATCTGAACAGTTGAGCATCCTCAAGTATTTTGCTGATAAGGGTCTTGTGAATATGGAGCTTTTGACCACTTTTACTTATGAGCAGACTCGGGAAGTCATAATGGGCATCTCCTCCTGGACGAGTGGCGATTTTGAGGTCATATTCGAGGATCATGATTTTGGAGCTTTGAGGTTCAATCCAGTTGAAATAAGCAGTGATGTTGAATCAGAAGTGGCAAAAGCCAGGGTGAGAGCAAAAGTCATGAGTGATAGATCAGCCATTTCTGAGGAGATGGTTTTTGATATAAATCCTCAGTTCAGTAACTCTATCGGTGAAATTACGCTGAACCCCTTGCAGTGGAGGATAATATCGCTGGTTGATGGGAAAAAGAGCCTCAGATATATATCCCGCTTTCTGGATGCCAGTGAAGATGAAATAAAATCAAGCCTGTTAGATCTTCTATCAAGAGGTCTCGTTGAAGTGGTTGGTGAAAAGGTTCATCTTTATGGAGTTAAGCCAGGCAGCGAAAAGGTGGTTCTCCCGTTCTCTCCTGCGGTTAAGGAGGGGCCAGTCAGGACGGAGGGGAAAGCTCCAGTGGCTGGATCTGATGTAAAAGCGCAGGAACCAGAGGAGGTCAAGCCTGTGGAGGCAGTGGTGGTTGCTGGAGGAGAAGAGGAAAAAGGGGAGGAGATCGTCCTGGGCCAAAATGTGAAACGCGATCCCAACCTTTCGCGCAGGCTCATAGTTAAGATAATTGACAGTATCACCGATTTATAAAATGTAGATTTTTATGAGTAGGGTAATGATGGAAGAAGATTTTAAGGATCTTTACGAATATTTCCTAAAAAACAAATTAATCACGAAGCAGCAGTTAGAGATTGCGCTTACTGAACAAAGAAAAACGAAGAAGTCGTTTATCAGGGTACTGGTTGATCTGAATATTCTGGCTGCTGATCAGGTTGCCAACTTTTTGGCAAGCAAATTGGGAGTGCCCTTTATCAAGCTCTCAACTGCCAAGATCGATATAGCCGCAATAGCAACGCTGCCGCCAGATAAAGCAAGGCAGTATTCAGTGTTCCCTTTTAAGTTTGATAATAGCAGGTTGTGCATAGCAATGGTGGACCCGACCAACATCGTCGTTATCGATGACATCAGGAGCATCTCAGGGTATGAGATCGTCCCATATCTTGCTACCAAGGAATCAATTCTTGCTGCTATTCAAAGCTATTACAGGTTTGATTCAGAGGCGAAACAGGTCGTGGAGTCCGCAGCGATTGGCATCGAAGGCGAAGATGAGCTGAAGATAGAGGATATAAGGGAGGCAGTTGATCAGGCTCCTATAGTTAAGCTGGTGAATATGCTTGTTACCCAGGCGGTAAGCGATCGCGCATCCGATATCCACGTGGAACCCCATGAAAAGGATGTTCGCATCAGGTTTAGGATTGACGGCGTGCTTCATGAGGTGATGCGACCTCCAAAGAGAATCCAGGCCGGCTTAATTTCGCGGTTGAAGATAATCTCGGAGATGAACATTGCTGAGCGCAGGATCCCGCAGGACGGAAGGGCCAGCTTTATTATATCGGGCAAAAAGATCGATATAAGAGTTGCATCACTGCCCACGATATGGGGTGAGAAGATAGTCTTGAGGATACTGGAGAAGGGGAGCATCATTCAGCAGCTTAATGAGCTGGGATTTGAGTCCGATGTCCTGGTGCGGTATGAGAGTTCATACATGAAACCGTACGGTACCATTCTTGTAACGGGGCCGACGGGCAGCGGGAAATCAACTACCCTGTATGCCACTTTAAACATTCTGAATAATGCGGATAAAAATATAATAACTGTTGAAGACCCAGTTGAGTATCAGCTTCCTGGAATAAACCAGATTCAAACTAATGTGAAAGCCGGCCTGACGTTTGCAAGCGGGCTGAGGTCGATTCTGAGGAGCGATCCTGATATAGTGATGATCGGTGAGATTAGAGATCTGGAGACAGCCAAGATAGCCATTGAATCCGCTCTAACGGGTCACCTTGTTTTAAGCACCATTCATACCAACGATGCACCATCAGCAACGACGCGTTTGATCGATATGGGAGTTGAGCCGTTCCTGGTGTCTTCTGCAATTGACTGTGTGCTCGCACAGCGGCTTGTCAGAAAGCTTTGTCCAAAATGTAAACGGTCATATAATCCGACTGAGGAGTCGTTGAAGGCAAACAGATTCCCTCCGGAAATGATCTCGAACTATACATTTTACGGGGCTGTTGGCTGTGGGGAGTGCAACGATACCGGATATCGAGGCAGGCTTGCGCTTTTTGAGGTTATGCCGATTACAGAGGAGGTAAGACGTTTAATAGTGGAAAGAAGGACATCTGATGATATAAAAAGAATTGCAATTGAGCAGGGCATGATAACCCTTCGTAACGATGGCCTTCGAAAGGTAATAAACGGTATTACCTCCATAGAAGAGGTAATGCGAGTTGTCGTTTAATGCACCAGCGCGATATCTATTTAACGATAAAAAAATTCGTTACCGAGAATAATCTAATAATACATGGTCAGAAGATAATCTGTTCTGTTTCCGGAGGTCCTGATTCGCTTTGTATGCTTTTGGCGCTTCATCGTCTCGGGAAAGAATTTGACCTTTCCATCTCTGTATTTCATTTAAATCACATGCTTCGCGAATATGATTCGGAAGCGGATGCTGCTTTCGTGGCTGAAGTTGCCAGAGAGATTGGTGTTGAGGCATATATCGAGACATGCGATATCCTGAGGTTGGCAGAACAAAAGAAAAAGTCGATAGAGCTAACTGCACGAGAAGAGAGGATCAGGAGGTTGCGCGCTCGTGCAAAAGAGATAAAGGCTGACAGGATTGCGACCGGTCATACCTTAAGCGATCAAGCTGAGACGGTACTTTACAGGATAATTAGAGGTTGCGGACTGAACGGTTTATCAGCAATGCGACCTCTGTCCGGGATTTTCATCAAGCCGCTATTATGCATATACAGAGAGCAGAGTGAACAGTTCTGTCAAGAGCTCGGATATGAATACAGAGTTGATCGCACCAACTTCGATCTGTCGTGTGACAGGAACAGGATAAGAAATAGAGTCATCCCACTTGTAAACGAGCTATTTAACAGGGACATCAGGAGCTCACTTGTCAGGCTTGCAGAACTGGCAGAGGAGGATAACGTGGCTCTTGAGGATATTTCATCCGTTGAATTTGATAAGATAACCGTGAAGAGTAAGGATGAGATTCGGATTTTAAAAGCAGATCTGCTAAGGCAGCCTGATGCTATTCTGAAAAGAGTTTTAAGAAGAATCCTGCTTTTAGTAAAAGGTGAGGTAGCTGATGTTGACGAGGAGTCAATTAAAAGTATACTTAAAATCCTGAACAGTTCCGGCGGATATAAAACTGTAGATGTTGGTTCGGGAATTAAGGTTGAATCAGAGTACGACTGGATCATTTTTTCCCGGAAGCCGGCTGCCAAAGAGAAGTTTAAAGAAAGATATCTGGATATACCGGGGGATCTTAAAATTGACGAAATCTCGATATCATTTAAGGCAAGGATATATGAAGGGGGCCAGGTTCATATCTTGAGGGATGAGTGCATGGCAAATATAGACTTAAATGCAATAAAGGGGGAGATCAAGGTCAGACCGTGGCATGAAGGTGATCGCATGATCCCGCTTGGGATGGGTGTTGAAAAGAAGGTTCATGATATTTTCGTGGACAAAAAAATTCCGTTTCAAAAGCGCAGGCAGTGGCCTATCCTCTGTGATCAGGAGAAGATCATCTGGATTCCCGGTGTTAAGCTGGATGATCGCGTGAAGGTTCGCGAGGGCACCGAGAAAGTCTTGAGGATAGAGTCAGTCTGGAAGTAAAATTTAAACTTTTCGATGGAAGGCGCTGCGAGAAGATGAACAACTGTATTGATAAGGTCTTAATACCGAATAAGGATATTAAAGCGAGGGTTAAGGAGTTAGGAAGACGGATCTCTGAAGATTATGTGGATAAAGAACTCATACTGGTGGCAATTTTGCGGGGTGGATTTATATTCATCGCAGACCTTGCCAGAAGCATAACGATACCTGCGCAGTTTGATTTCATGGCAGTCTCCAGCTACGGTTCTTCTGTCAGGAGTTCCGGGGTGGTCAGGATAGTTAAAGACCTCGATATGAATATAGCTGACAAGAACGTGATAATAGTTGATGATATAGTGGATTCGGGCAGGACGATTAAGTATCTATACGACAACCTTATGACAAGATCTCCGCTCAGCCTGGAGGTCTGCTCACTGCTGGACAAGCCCTCGGAACGCGTGACCGATATCAGGATTAAATACGTTGGGTTTACCATTCCTTCAAAATTTGTAGTCGGTTATGGGCTTGATTACGCAGAGGATTTCAGACATCTACCTGACATTTGTACCCTGAAACCGAGCTTTTTGGGAGAATAGTTGGATAATTTAGCTGGCTGTCTATAAAATTCTCAATATTAATTGACTATTTATTTTAGGAGTATAATATTTTATGGAAATTTTTTTAGGAGTTGAATGAAATTTGAAACGTGGATTACGCAATTTTGTGCTTTTAATATTTATTTTTATTGTTCTGATAATTCTTTTCAGAAGCCAGCTATTTAGCACGACTGATGTAAAAGAGTTCACCCTTAACAGGTTCGAGTCCGAGGCAAAGAGTGGCAGCGTTGAGAACGTGCTGATAAAGGACAAGGACCAGGTTATAACTGGTACGCTTAAAGACGGTACTAAGTTCAAGGTGTCGTATACTCAGAACTACGATGTTTCGAAGATAATCCTTGATAACAGCATTAATGCAAAAGTTGACCCGCAGAACCAATCGGGCTGGTGGTCGCTCATCTCATCGCTTTTGCCCTTTATCCTGATGGTTGGGTTCCTGCTCTTCTTCCTGCAGCAGATGCAGGGCGGTGGGAATAAAGTGATGTCATTTGGCAAGAGCAGGGCTAAGATGTTCACAAAGGATCAGCCGAAAATTACATTTCAGGATGTCGCCGGTGTGGACGAGGCTGTTGAGGAGTTGAGAGAGGTTAAGGAGTTTTTGGAGAGCCCGACTAAATTCCAGGCGCTCGGCGCTAAGATTCCCAAGGGTGTTCTATTGTTTGGTCCTCCGGGTACAGGCAAGACCCTGCTGGCTCGTGCGGTGGCAGGAGAAGCAGGAGTACCGTTCTTCTCCATTAGCGGTTCTGACTTCGTCGAGATGTTCGTTGGCGTAGGTGCATCAAGAGTAAGGGATCTATTTGAGCAGGCCAAGGCCAACGAGCCATGCATAGTATTTATAGATGAAATTGACGCGGTCGGCAGGCACAGAGGTGCTGGTCTTGGCGGAGGACATGACGAGCGGGAACAGACATTGAACCAACTGCTTGTTGAGATGGACGGTTTCGATGTCCATGACAGCGTGATAATAATTGCTGCCACGAACAGGCCAGATATTTTAGACCCTGCGCTCTTAAGGACTGGTCGTTTTGATAGACATATCACAGTTGACAGGCCCGATTTGAACGGCAGGGAGGCAATACTGAAAGTTCACGCCAGGGGCAAACCGCTTGAAAGTGGAGTTGACCTGGCAACTATTGCGAAGCAGACTCCAGGCTTTACAGGGGCAGATATTGCCAACCTTCTTAATGAATCAGCCCTTCTTGCTGCAAGACACGGGAAGAAAAAGATCGGCGATGAGGAAATCCAGCAGGCGGTTGAGCGAGTTATAGCCGGGCCGGAAAAGAAGACCCGTATAATAAGTGAAAAGGAAAAGAAAATAATCGCATTTCATGAATCTGGACATGCCATTGTGGCACATCTGCTCGCAAACACTGAGATGGTGCACAAGATATCTATCATATCAAGAGGAAGAGCGCTTGGATATACGATAACGCTTCCAACCGAGGATAAGTACCTTGTCTCGAAGGCTGAATTTATGCAGAATCTCGCACAACTTCTCGGGGGAAGAGTTGCAGAAGAGATGATGTTCAGCGATGTGACCACTGGTTCGCAGAACGACCTTGAGAGGGCGACCAAGATAGCAAGACAGATGGTGTGCGAATACGGTATGAGCGATAAGCTTGGGCCCATTGCGCTTGGCCAGAAAGAGGAACAGGTTTTTCTTGGCAGAGACTTTGCAAGTCATCCTGACTATAGCGACCAGATTGCTTATGAGATAGATCAGGAGATAAAGAAAATTGTCGAGCTTTCCTATTCCATGGCAAAGCACGTACTGGAGGATAAGAGGGATAGGCTAGAACTTCTTGCAAATCAGCTCATCGAGAAGGAGACCCTGGCGAGGAATGAGATCATAGAGATCATTTCGGGCCAGAAGGTAGCAGGTGATGAACCGAAGCAGGCTGAGCACGAAGCGAAGCCATCAACCCCCAGACATAAAACACCAAAAGGACCAGTTATATTAAAGCCAGAACCCGCAACAGACTAGGTTTTTGCAATTAATTTCTCTGCACAAGGAGCAATAATTTGGATCTAAAAAAGATAGAAGAAGGAGTAAGGCTTATCCTGGAGGGGATCGGTGAGGATACAAATAGAAGAGGCTTGATGGACACGCCGAAGAGGATCGCCAAAATGTATTCCGATGTCTTTGCAGGTATTGGTAAGGATCCAAGGAGCGTCATAGGCGATCTTTTTGAGGAAGACCATGACGAGATGATCTTGATCAAGGATATACCTTTCTTCTCCTTTTGTGAGCATCATTTAATGCCGTTCATTGGGAAAGCCAATGTCGCTTACATCCCCAATGAAAGCGGCATGATAGTTGGTTTGAGCAAATTGGCAAGAGTTGTTGACGTCGCATCCCAGAAGCCTCAGGTTCAGGAGCGCCTTACGACGGAGATCGCAGATGCGATCAATGAGACACTTGAGCCTAGAGGTGTAATGGTTGTGATCGAGGCGGAACATTTTTGCATGAGCCTGCGGGGCATAAAAAAAAGAGGTTCGGTGACCGTGACTTCAGCCGTCAGGGGTCTTTTCAGATCCAACGCCTCAACCAGGGCTGAGGCGATGTCGCTCCTAAAGGAAAGATGAAATATTTTCCCCGTGTGCTCTCCTCGCTTGCCGATGAGAGCCTTTTTTGTTTGAAGGCAAGAAGCAGCTTCCCACAGTTAGAATACGGACAGAGCGTTGTGAAGTTCTATAAGCAGTCTACTGATGTATGTTTCTGGTTTAAGGATGTCTGTGCTCAGGCAGATATCCCGTTTAACCTTGAGAAGGCGGTTGGGCCAGAAGAACTGGAGAGGTCTTTCTACATTGCGGTTGACGATAAGCAGATTAAGTATCTATCGTCTGAATCGGTTAGGGTAAGCGATGAGGCGTTCGTGCAATCAAAGATGGCGGGAACTGCCATTAAAAATTACAACGGTGGATACCACCGTGGTGAGAGCGCGCTTGCATTTATCAGACCATATGCGACATCGATAATGGGAGTTTTGAATATAACCCCAGATTCGTTCTCAGATGGAGGAGAATATTTCGATGAGAATAAGGCGGTTGGAAGGGCAGCTCTCATCGCACAGGAAGGTGCAGATATTTTAGATGTGGGGGGTCAGTCCTCACGGCCTGGCGCAGAACCGATTAGCTCTGATGAAGAACTGAGGCGGGTGATTCCTGTAATTAGCAAAACTGCGGGCATGAACAATATCACCATTTCCATCGATACTTACAGGTCAAGAGTTGCCAGGGAAGCGCTTGAAGCGGGTGCTTCGATAATAAACGATATAAGCGCGCTTACGATTGACAAGGAGATGGTGGAGCTGGCAGCAGAAAAAAACTGTCCTATCATACTTATGCACATGCAGGGCGATCCTTTGACCATGCAAAAAAGTCCGACTTATGAGAGTGTTTGTGATGAGGTTTATCAGTACCTCTATCATAGGTGCGAATACTCCAGGAACCATGGGATAGACGGAAAAAAAATTATAATCGATCCCGGGATCGGGTTTGGGAAGACCACTGCGCACAACCTTGAGGTCCTGAAAGAGCTTGATAGCTTCAGGTCGCTTGGCTATCCCGTTCTGGTTGGGCCGTCCAGAAAATCCTTTATTGGCAATATACTCAATCTTCCTGTAAGCGATAGGCTTGAGGGGACGCTTTCTGCTGTAGTGTTTTGCGCGGTGCAGGGAGCAAGTATAGTGAGGGTGCACGATGTAAAAGAGGCGAAACGTGCACTTCTGGTAGTTGAAGAGATAATGAAAGCTTAGGATTTGAGCATGGAGATTTTACTCTCAAGCATAAAAGTAAAAGGAAAGCACGGCGTATATCCACGGGAAAAAAGAAAAGTCCAGAATTTTGAAGTTGATGTCAGGATATTGATGGACGGAAGCAAAGCAGTTGCATCTGATGACCTGGCTTATACTGTTGACTACGGCTCAGTTGCCAGGATAGTGAAGAAGGTAGTGGGCGAAGAGAGCTATAACCTCATTGAGTCGCTCGCGGATCGACTTGCCAGGGAGATAGGTACTATCGAGAAGGTAAAGGCTGTAGAGGTAAAGGTGCGGAAAATGCGACCATCGGCAGCGTACAGAGTTGATTTCGCGCAGGCGAACTGTACTTATGGAAAATGGGGTGAGAGTGGCTGAGATAAGGTGTTATCTTGGCCTCGGCTCAAATATTGGTGACAGGGAGATCAACCTGAGAAGAGCTGTTGACCTTTTAACCAGTCATCCAGAGATAAGAGTGACCAGAGTATCCTCCATATTCCAGACATCACCAATGCACTATCTTGATCAACCTCTATTCTTGAACGTTGCTCTTGAGGCAGAGACTTCACTTACTCCAGAGGAGCTTTTAGAAGTTTGCAAGCAAATCGAAAAGGACGTTGGAAGAGAGGAGAATTTCCGTTTCGGTCCTCGAAAAGTCGATGTTGATATTTTGCTGTATGATGAGATGGAGATTGATGAGGAAGGGCTTCGGATACCGCATTCAAGGATGCTTTTGCGTAAATTCGTCCTCATCCCGCTTTTGGAAATAGATAAAAAAATAAAGCTTCCAGATGGAGGCAGCCTGAAAGCTGCGCTGCTTGCGCTCGGAGAGGATGACGAAGTGAATTTTTACAAGAAGTGGTGATCTTTTGACAGATAATCCGCTGATCAGCGTCATGAAATTTTTTGAGACTTACGGATATTATATACTTTTCATCGTCGTGTTCCTTGAAAATGCCGCCTTTTTGGGGCTGTTTATACCAGGTGAAACGTTCCTGCTGGCAGCCAGTTTTTATGCTTCACTGGGTGGATTTAACATATTTGTAGTCGGGTCGATCGCTTTTATCGGCGCGGTCTGCGGCGACAACCTTGCTTATTGGTTTGGCAGGAAAGGAGGGCGACCGCTTTTTTTAAAATATGGAAGGTTTTTCAGGATAACCCCGGCGAAGATGCAGTGGGCCGAGGATTTCTATGCGCGGCACGGTGTGAAGACCGTTGTGATTGGAAGGTGGACTCAGTACCTGCGCATATTTGTGGCGCCGCTTGCCGGTATGTACAGGATGAACTACTTCAAGTTTTTGGTCTATGATTTATTAAGCTCATTGCTATGGGCTGCTGCCAACTCAGCACTTGGGTACTTTTTGGGGAAGAATTACAAATTACTTGAGACGGTTATTAAAACGATTGGCTGGGGAGCGTTTGTTGCTATATTAGTTGTTATAATAACGGTTGTCGTAGTTATAAGGGTCAGGATTTTGCGTGGAAGAAGATCAGAAAACAGGTCTATCGATAAACAGGATAAATAAGCGATTTGTAATTTTAAACGCTGTGGATTCGACGAACGAGTACGCAAAACGGCTACTCTCCTCTGGTAAGTCGGAGGATTTCATCGTTTTTTCTTTTGAGCAGATCTCTGGTAGGGGCAGGTATGGTAAATCATGGTTATCGCCGCGTGGAGGTGCATGGTTTTCCCTCGTACTAAAAATTTCGGATATCAAATCAGCCTCTGCGCTGCTCTTCAAGTCAGCGCTGGCCCTGAGTGATGCACTTTTCATGCTGGGAATAAAAGCCCATATACGCTGGCCAAACGATGTTCTAATAGGCGAGAAAAAAGTATCAGGGTGTCTTATTGAGACCATGAAGGGAACTGATGGCAGGCTCAGGGCAATTTTGGGTATTGGAATTAATATAAATATCAGTGAAGAGGTCTTAAGGGAAGCAGGTCTTTACGAAACTGCTACCTCGCTCCTGATCGAAGCTGGGGAGGAGTACGACGTGCTGGATTTAATGTATGCCGTTGCCTCTCTCACCATTGGTTATTTTGAAAAGTTTCCGCTGCTTGGTGCGGATGAGATTGACAGGATTAATTCAATTCTATATAGGAAGGGTAAACCCGTCACGCTTGTTGTCAAAGGCAATGAAGTTAGCGGACTTTGCGCAGGGATCAGTGATAGCGGTTTGTTAGATATCATTGACAGTGGAAATCGTAAATCCAGCTATGGTCACAGTGAGGTGACCATGTTCAGGTAAATTTTAAAAAGGAAATTGCATGATTCTTACAATCGATGTGGGTAACACTCAGACCGTATTTGGCCTTTTCAGGGGCGATGATCTCCTTAACTCCTGGAGGATCCTGACTCCCAAGGCCAGGACTTCAGATGAAATAGCTGCGCTTATCTACGGCATTTTTTCGATGAGCAATTTTAGCTTTTCCGATTGCAAGGATGTCGTTATCTCAACTGTGGTGCCGAGGCTAAGGGAACAGCTCTATCAGCTCAGCGAAAAGTACTTTCACATTGAGCCGCTAATCGTCGAGTTCGGAATAAAGACAGGACTTGATATCACCTATGAAAATCCGCGCGAAGTGGGTGCTGACAGGATAGCTAACTCCGTCGCAGCCTCAAATCTGTTTGGCCCAAGGTGTGTGGTGGTTGATTTTGGCACCGCGACCACTTTTGACATCATCGATAATGAAAACCAGTACCTTGGGGGCGTGATAGTCCCGGGAGTTGAGATCTCTGCTGAGGCGCTTTTTTCACAGGCGGCAAAGCTGATGAAGGTCGAATTAAGAGCTCCATCGAAGGTTATAGGCAAAAATACGGAGGACAGCATACGCTCTGGTATAGTACTGGGATACGCTGGATTGGTCGATCACCTGATTGAGCTGATTGAGGCCGAGATGAGCGGTAAGCCAAAGGTGGTCTCCACTGGAGGCCTGGCTTACCTGATTTCACCACACAGCCGCTCTATCGAACAAAATGATCCTGATTTAACCCTAAAAGGTTTGAAGATTATACGTGACTTAAACCGATAAAATTTCCAATTATTGACAACGTTACCATTTATTATATAATTAAAATACAAACGTTACCAATAAATCTTTTTGGTAATATCCACTGGCAAAGATGATTTTATACCTTTGAAATTATTTTTTAAAACATGTTTCTCTATAAGGGAAGTTGAGAAAATGGAAAAAATACTTGAATTAAAACAGATAACTAAAAAGTTTGGCGGAGTGGTTGCATTAGATAAAGTTGATTTTGAACTGTATGAGAATGAAATAGTAGGACTCGTTGGAGATAACGGCGCAGGAAAATCAACACTTATTAAAATTATTTCAGGTGTGTATTCTCCAGATAGTGGTGAAATTTATTTTGAAGGCAAGAAAGTTGAGATACATAGTCCTAAGGATGCTATTGAACTTGGAATTGAAACAATATATCAGGATCTAGCGCTATTTGATAATCTATCAGCTTCATCGAATATTTTTGCAGGGAGAGAGATTATTGCCGGAGGATTGGGCAAAATATTTGGGTGGCTTAATCAAGGAAAGATGGATAAGGAAGCCAAATTACTGGTAGAGAATTTTGGAATTGAAATTCCTAATCCCAAGGAAGAGGTGAGAAAACTTTCTGGAGGTCAAAGGCAATCTGTTGCTATTAGTCGTTCAATAAAATGGGGGAAAAAGATTTTAATTATGGATGAGCCTACCGCTGCATTAGGCGTAAAAGAATCAGGAAAATTATTAGATCTCATAAAAAACTTAATTAATAAAGTTAGAGGTATGATTGTTATAAGTCACAACATTGAACATATAATTGGAATTGCTGATAGGGCAATTGTATTAAGAAAAGGTCAAAGGGCAGGTAGTGTTCAAATCTCAAATCGCAGTGACTCTAACAACCTGCATAGGGAGTTAGTGGCTATGATTACTGGCTTAAAACCATGATAGGGCAAAATAATACTGCGAAAGTTGATGAGTTTGATAAAAAATCTTACTAGAAGAGAAATTATTTGGTGAAAAAAATTCTTTTGAACCAAATTCTTTTAATTGCTTTTATATTACTTTTAATACTGCTTTCGCTTTTTGTTCCATCTTTTTTTAACCTCAGGAATATTCTGAATATTCTTAGACAAAATTCTGCAATAGGGATAATAGCATGCGCTATGACTATTGTTATGATAGGGGGTAGCGTTGATCTATCTGTTGGCTCAGTAGTTGGTCTCTCGGGAGTCCTGGCAATCAGTTTTTTATACCGAAGTTTGTGGCTAGCTATTCTGGTTCCTTTGATGGTTGCGGCGTTGATAGGATTTATCAACGGATATGTTACGGTAAGATTTAAAGTAGATGCCGTAATCGTAACCCTTGGTTCACTTACCGCGGTAAGGGGTCTTACCTTGCTTTATACAAACGGCAGAATGATAGATGGCATACTGGGTTCACCATATACTTTAATATCAACAGGTGCTTTTTTGGGGATCTCAAATCAGATAGTGATTTTCTTTTTAATTGCAGCAATATTGGGTTTGTTATTACACAAGACTAAATTCGGCAGAAATGTATTTTGCGTTGGTTGCAATTTCGAAGCCAGTAGAGTGGTTGGTATAAATGCGGAAAGAATTAAAATAATTACTTTTATTATAAGCGCCGTGCTGGCTGCTTTCAGTTCAATATTAATCAGTTCCAGATTAAACACCGCCTCTACGCAAACCGGAACTGGATTTGAGTTTGATGCGATAACTGCTGTAGTTGTCGGCGGAACGAGCCTTTTTGGTGGAAAGGGAAGTTTGCCAAAAACGGTGCTGGGGGTTTTATTTATTGCATGCCTGACAAACGCAATGGTACTTCTTAATCTGCACTTTTCTTTTCAATATATGGTAAAGGCAATTTTATTGGCAATATTTGTATATTTAGACATCAGGTCAACGAACATATAGACATGAATACGAAAACTTTTTTAAGAGTATTAAATGACAACAAAATAATCTTAATGATCGTTATCCTGGTCATTCTTCTTTCTTTCCTTAGCCCAACTTTTCGCACATATGAAAATATGGTGAATGTTATTTTTCAAATTGCAGTTGAGGGCTTAATAGCAATAGGGATGACTATTCTTATTTTGGAACAAACTTTTGATCTTTCTGTTGGATCAAATTTAGCATTCGCAGCAACAGTAGCAATTATATTACAAAAATATGGCCCGGTCGTAACAATATTGGGAACTCTTTTAGCTTCCAGTTTTGCTGGTTACTTGAACGGCATAATGGTCAGTCGTCTTCGTATAAATTCTTTTATAACCACACTGGCAATGATGTACTTTTTAAGAGGTGTTGTTTATTACCTCGTCAAAGGCGAAAGTGTAATGGGAGCAACTGATTATTACCTCGGCTTCGGGTACGGTACTTTATTAATGATTCCCTATCCAGCTATAGTTTTTTTAATTTTGATTATTATCGTCGGCATATTACTGAGCAAGACAAAGATTGGTCGGCACATATATGCCATTGGAGGAAATCCCATGGCTGCAAATTTTTTAGGAATTAATGAAAAAAATTACAGAACTTTTTCTTTTCTCTTTACGGGGCTGCTCTGTGGGATTGCCGGATTAATAACAATGGCGAGGGTAAACATAGCTTCTGGAAGATTGGGAACATATACAAACCTTAACGTAATTACAGCTGTATTGTTGGGCGGAACTTTACTATCCGGGGGGTATGGTAATCTATTCAAGACCTTTCAGGGTGTGCTTGTACTCGGCATTATAGCAAATGGAATGACTTTATTAAATGTACAACCGTATTTACAACAGGTAATTAAAGGTTTGATTTTAATTTTGATTGTTTCTATAGACGCATACTTTGGTGCAAAGAGGAGATAATATAATTTTTTCACATATTCATCGGTTATTTCATAAGAAGGGAGGTGGTGGTCTTAACAGTTTAAATTTATAATAGAAGAGAAATTTATTACGGAAGGGGTGAAGATTTTGAAAAAGATAATTTTAAGTATAATAGCAATTGGTACTTTGCTGGCTATTTTAGTTACGGGTTGTACAGCAGCTCAGGTAACCGGCGGCAAGGGAGAGGTTAAATATACTGGAGAAGAGACAACTGCAGCTGAAGAAACTGCAGCTGCAACTGAAGCGGGAGGTCAGTGGACAATAGCTCTTATGTGGGCTGGAACTGACTCACCCTATATACCTCCCCTTGATAAATCTATGCAAGATACCATAAAGAGTCTTGGTTCAATTCCGAAATCATTTGACGGAGCATGGGATGCAACAAAGCAAAATACCCAGATGGATGATGCAATTGCCCTAAAGGTAGATATGATTTTACTTATGGCAGTTGATCCAAAAGGTATTATTCCGGCAGTAAAAAAAGCTTTTGATGCCGGTATTCCCGTAATGCCAATAAATAGCCCGATTGACAAAGAGGCAGATCAATATATAGTAGGATATACAGGCGTAGACACTTATGAACAGGGAAAAGTTGAAGCAGAGCTTATGGTTGAGGCTCTTAATAATGAAGGAAAACTTGCTGTAGTTCAAGGAGCACCTGGATTCAGCGCCACTATAGATTACGATAGAGCATTAGCTGATGTTTTGAAGGAGAAGAACTCTAAAATTGAGGTAGTGGCAAGTCAAACTGCCAACTGGATTGTTGAGGAAGCATCAACTGTAACCCAGGATTTAATAACAAGGTTCCCTGATTTAAACGGGATTTATCCGCACGATGACTATATGGCTACTGGAGTAATCGTATCCCTGAAGGAAGCCGGTTATAAAGCTGGAGATATTAAGATAACCGGAATAGGCGGCATAAGTGAGGTTCTACAGCTGATAAAAGATGGATGGGTATATGGAACAGTATTGCAGTCACCGATTGATGAAGGAATACTTGAAGCCCAAAGGGCAATAGAATTCCTGAAAAGCGGAAAGGACAAATTAGATCCATTCTATCTTCCTCTTGATAATCCAAGAATAACTTTGGATAATGTTGAGGAATTTAAATCGGAGTTCTAAAAGCAGATTCTCAAATTATTAAAAAATCAGAGGTTAGTGCTTACTAGCCTCTGATTTTAACTTTTTGTATTTTTGAAAAGCAAATATAAACACTTAAGTCTATTGGAATACTGTCAGTCCCTTCATATTTTATTGCTCTTAATAGCCTTACTTTTCTCAATCAATGAATATAGTAACAATAATAGCAATATCTCAATAAACAGAAATACTGCGCATATTAATAGTCCAGCCAATAGATTTACTTTAATATAAACAATTCCAACTAACCAAGGTGCAAAAAGAGCCCCTATTCCTCCAAACGTAATTATTGTCGATATCGAAACATCCTTGTTTTTATATAAATATTTTGAGGTGAACGCAATAATATTTGGCCATACACCAGAATAGAAAAAGCCTGCAATTAAGAAAGATGCGAAATTGATAAATTTATTTGAAACAAAAAGTCCCATTAACACAAAAATAAGCCCGGCAACACTTAGAATAATTGTTAATTTTGCCAGATTGATTTTTTTTGCTAAGAAAGCGGAGACCAACCTACCAATGGCGATTGTTAACCAGAAAAAGGAAAGTATCTGTCCAGATTCCAAATGACTAAATCCTCTTTCAACCCTAAAAAATGTTGGAAGCCAAGCATTTAAACCATCCTCAGAGGCAGTATACATAAACATAGCCAGAGAGGCTAATATTAATGCCGATATTGACATTAGGCTCCATCTTTTTTGATTATTTACTATTATTTCATTTTCAGCGTTATCTTTTTTTTCTTTTGAGCGTATCGGAATATCCACTTTTTTATATCTTAAATAGGCAAATATCATAAAATTGAGAAATGCCAAAAATGAAGAAATATAAAATACAGAATTCCAATTGCCTCCAATTATCATCATCATAGAACTGATATAAGGACCGATAAAAGCTCCTATACCAAAAAACATCTGAGAAATATTTAGATAATACCCCTCTTTACCTACATTTATCTCAGTAAGTAAATTACTTACCAACGTCTCACTAAGTGCCCCACACATACCAATAGCAAAATACATTGACATTGCAAAAGTGAAATTTTTTGAAAAAGAAAATAACAAAATAAAAACAGATTGTGAAAAAAAATTAACCAATAATATTGTAAATTTTGAAAATACCTTCTGTAGTATTCCGCTTAAAATAGAACCTGAAACAAACCCTATAAAAAAGAAAGTAAATAGGAGTCCCATTTTTGAAACATCTTCTGATAATGTTTGACCAATCTCTATTAGTATTGGGCTGGCGATCGTAAAGGTTATGGCGAAAATAACCATTGAATAGAATAGACTATAGTTAATTAGCTTTTTACTTGACATTCGCTAAATTATATAATATATTGGCAACGTTGCCAATACAAATAAATGGAGTTAATCAAAATGAGTATTCCAGATTATGAATACAAAGCTAGAATGTCACGAGTTCAAAATATACTAAAAGAAAAAGAAATTGATGTTGCTTTAGTCTATTTTGATGAATACAACCATATGAACGGAAATTATCTGACAGGGTGGTATCCATTTTTGGATAGGAGCGCTATTGTTATTCCACAGGAAGGGGATCCTGTTCTAATCGGCGGTCCGGAAAGTGAAGATTTCGCTAAAACTGCATACATAAAAAATTATAGGAATATTGATGCTTTTAAAATTCCAGAGGAGGAATATCCGAGATCAGAGATAATTGCTTTTAAGGAGCTGTTCGACAATGTTATGGGTTTGTCTACGATAAAGAGAGTAGGCATTGTTGGTATGTCAGCTATAACCCATATGGTTTATAAAGAGATGATGAATGCTTTAAATAAAAAAGCTGAAATAGTGGATATAACGATGGAATATGAACGATTAAGGGCAATTAAATCAACCTGGGAGGTTGAAACATCGAAAAAGGCTTATTTTATTGCAGATGAAGCATTTTTAGCTTTCAAGAATGAACTTGTTAGTGGAAACACTGAGCTAATGGTCGCAGCAGCTGCAGAAGAAAAAGCGCGATCGCTTGGCGCAGATGGTTTTGGATATAGCACAATTATAGGTTCAGGACCTCAAAGAGCTGGTATGTATGTAGTCAGGGCAAGTGAGAAAAAACTTATAAGCGGAGAATTCGTACTTAGTGGTATAAGCCCTAGATACAACGGCTACGCAGCAACAATTTGTTGCTCACTTGCCGTTGATGGGAAGTACGATGACCTACAAAGGAAATATTTTAATGCTGCATTAGATGGCCTTTTTTATGCCAGGGACAATATTAGGGTTGGAATGAACGGGAAGGAAATTGATTCGCTAATAAGAAAGTTTTTTATTGATAGAAGTTATGAAAAAAATATCCCATTTGCATTTGTACATAGTAACGGCTTAAGTGAATTTGAGGCTCCTTATTTTGGGCCAAATAACGAAAAAGATACTCTTCAAAATGGTATGTTGCTCGCTATAGATATCGGGCTTTTTAATCTGGAAAAACATGGTGGTTGCAGAATTGAAACGACCTATCATATAAATAACAATAAACTAGAACCCATGTCAGAAAGAGCAGAAGATATTTTTAAATCTATACTATAATTTGATAGGATATTTGCCGTACCGCTTAGCAGCATTAATCATCGCAATAAAATTTTTCGGGGGAATACCATCATGATAATCGCTGTCACTAGCAAGAACGTACGCACCATCTCTTCCTGCAATATTTATAGTGTTTATTACTTCGTTTTCAATCTCTTTTATAGAGCCGTACGGTAAAGTATCCGAAGCATCTATATTTCCAATCAGACACAATGTTGTTCCATACCTTTTTCTAACTTTTTCAATATCCATTTTTGCTTTTCTTTGGAGGGGATTCAGTGCGGAAATACCGAAGCTTACCAAATCATCAAGTATTTCGTTTATGTTTCCGCAGGAATGAAGCAATACCGGTACTTTTTTTTCATTAATTCTATTGATTAAATCGGACAAATATGGGAATAAATATTTTCTATAAATCTTTGGTGATGCGAATATCCCATCATTAAGCCCAAGATCTTCGCAGACAAATATTGCATCTACTCCAGCTTCAATCATCTTGTCGGAAGCAGCTTTATAGAAATCACTTGAAATTCTGAATACTTCTTCAGCTATATCTGGCTCATCCATTAATTTCATTAGCATACCCTCAAAACCGAGTACTAAAATAGCATGAGTCAGTGGTCCAACTACCCCACCAATTACTGCTATCTCACCATTTGATATCTCCATTGCTTTTTTTATGTCATTCGATCTGCTTTTTAAGTAGGGATCCGGTATATTCTTTAACCACTTTTCAAGATCGGATCTATCCTTAATTGCACTGTCATATGGAGCATCAATTGGCCACGAAACTCCAGTATTTTTATAAACAACCCCCCATTCATCAGTGTATATTTCACCTAATTCAACATTTTCTATGGTATAGAAACCACCATATGCTATAAAAACTGCATCAAACCCAAGCTTAATAGAGCATTCAGTGATATCTATTCCAGAAGGTGACTTGATATCTTTCCCTAAAACTTCTTTAAAAATTTTTTTACCCTCCAAAAAATCATATATTGGAACTCTGTCTGGTTTCCCTCCATTAATTGCAATTAGAAATCTTTCTCTACAGGTCATAAGTTATTAGTACCTCCCATATTTTTTTACAGCTTTTGCCATTGCTTCAACATTCTCATAGGAAGTTATATGCGTTATCTGATCTGCAGTTGAGAATATGTATCCGCCACCCTCAGCTGCAGCATCAATGCATCTTTTTACCTCTTCTTCTATCTGTTTTGGCGTATCTCTTTCAAGAACATTTATCGGATCTAGGTTCCCCTGCAGAACTATATCTTTCCCCACCCTCTTTTTTGCATCTTTTAAATCTACATCACCCAGGGGAGGAGGTTCTAGGATCTCTATGATATCAACACCAGCATCAACTTCTTTCTCTAAGAAACTAGACATGGAGCCAGAGAAGAAATGCTTGAAGCAAGTTTTCGTTTCACTCCTTATTCTCTTTATGAAACTGTAGACATATTTATCTAAAAACTTCGGTCCTGCAAAGCTGTCGTTTACTCCATGAACCCAATATATATCTGGGTTAAACTGATCAAAGTACTTTACATACCTAATAATGTAGTTGGTGTACCATTCGGTGAACTCATCCATCATCTTGGGATTATCAAAAGGATCATAGAATCCATCTGCGCCTCTTTTCAGTATCCACCAGGTCCACGGGGTATCAAAACCAAGCATAAGCAGTCCCTGTTCCCCCATCTCTTTTTGAGCATCTAAGTGTAAGTTTAGGTTCATTTCCTGGGGCTCAGGGTAGATGCATTTTATCTTCTCAAAATCCTTTTCTACATCCTTGTATATGTGTGAAGTGCAATAGTCAGAAGAACCAATTGGTGAAATTCTCTCTTCGGTTAGAACACCGGCTTTTGTTTTCAGCTCAATTTTTGTTTTATAACGGGATTCACTGTCCTTAATTATTTTGACATTAACTCTAGAGCGAGAATGATTAATATATGGAATATATTCTCCTCCCCCTATACACAGTGGACTTATTATGATGCTATCAAAGCCAAAATGCTTGTTGGTTTCCAGTTGAGGTTTCCAAAACCATGTATACTCTTTTACGCCCAGTGCCCCATCAAGTTTTTCTAAAGGAATATTTTGTACTTTTGATGGGAATTGGTGAGTATCCCAAGGTGAACAAGGAACATAATCTGGTTCCTTGTGCTGAATTGCAATAAGCAATCTTTCTCTAGAAGTCATATCCCACTTCTTTGACAGCTGTTCTTACCTTATCTTGCCTTTCGCTTAAAGCTCAATTATTTCTTGATGGCAATTAGTAAACGGTTCTACACCATTTTTTGTAACTCTGAATCCATCTTCCCAAATAAGTCCAAACTCAGGAGTAAAAATATGGTTATCATTCATAAAAGTCATATTTGCTACTAAAGGATAATCTGAATTTAACTCCATCCATGGTTTTTCTACTTCTATTATTCCGGTACCATGGCATGGACCATATAAATAATTTTTTTCAAATCCATTTTTTATAAAATAATCTTTGTATTTTTTAGCGACATCCCTGGCTATTACGCCATCTTTGATCCATTCATAATTTTTTTGATGGACATCAATTGCAAATTGAATGATTCTTTTTATTTCCTTTGGCATCTTTCCAATAACTAGTGCTCTTCCAATTGATGAACCATATCCGCCAAACCTTGCTCCTATATTCATCTGGATCATCTCATTTTTTTCAATTTTTTTATATGTGCTTCGGTTAATAGGATTTTTTGAATTTATGCCGCTAAATACATACTGAGGATAGGCTTCACATTCTGCTCCGTTCCTGTAGAGCGCCTCCAGAGCCATTCCCACAACTTCTTTTTCGGTGAGACCAGGTTTTATTTTTCCCAGAATTTCATCCAGGGCTTTCTCGCTTATTTTTGCCGCCTGTTTCATTAAAGATATTTCATTTTCACTTTTTACCATGCGCAAATTTGAGATAATATTCTCAGCTCTGATTATTGTTCCGTCCTTGCCCAGCGCTCTTCTTACGCTATCATAGACAACCATCGGTAAAATAGTGTAATCACCCAGTCCCAGTTTTTTTACTCCCTTTCCGCCACTTATTTCATCAAATATATCTTCAAAACTTGTAAGAGGTATATCTGGATATTCCGGTTCAGCCGATTCCCTGTATTCAAGCATTTTTCTTATTTTCTTAATAGTACTTCTGCTCTTGGCATATCCTTCGGCTTCAGGACCTATTAGAAGTATTGGTTCACCTTCTTTTGGGATAATAACTCCAAGTGTCTCCCATATACTCCAGTGGTTGCTTAAATATAAAACATTACCAAAATCTATTTCGGTCGAATGTACCAGGTAAGCATCCAGGTCTCTTCTTACTAATTCATCCTGGATTTTTTTTATTCTTTCTTCTCTTTCTTTTACTGGAATTTCCGTAACCATAATGCCACCTGCTTTATTAGATTTTTATAGGATCAAAAGTACATATGCTACTCCTTTGAGTAGCTGTTCTAATATTTAAATTGCGATTCCATGAAAGTAGAAAGAGGTTCAGGACCATATTTTCTTACAATCCATCCTGTTTCTATACGTGTACCAGGAAACTTCGGATGATTGAATAATGATAGATCAACACAAAGTACCATGTTTTCCTGAATCACATCGTTACTATTTGGCCCAAAGAAGGGTATCTCATACTCACAAAGGCCGGTACTATGTAAATACGGCATTATTGAGTACTCACCAAGACCTTTGTTTTTAATAAATCCGCGAGTTATCTTATCTATGTCTTTGCCAACATTTCCGATTTTTATATTACTCTTAGTTAAGAACAAGGCTTCAGCGACAATGTTCATATAGTCCTTGAATTCATTTGTCCATTTTCCATCAACTACGTAGGTCTGTGCTGCAGTCGCATTATAACCGTTGTATCTGGGCGAAATACCAACTGTAGTTATTTCTCCAGATTCATATTTATGATTTGATGCTACTGGTACAATACCTTTTACTCTATCACCTGTTCCAATTATTGTTTGATATCCAAAGCCGTTAGCGCCCATTTTGCGGGCTGCATATTCGCCAGCTGCAGCTACTTCGTATTCTCTGATCCCTGACTTAATTAATAGCATAATAGCTTTGGTTGCCTCATCAGCTATCTTATATGCTGTTTTAATATTTTCTATTTCCCAAATTGATTTTACGGCTCGGAGCCTTTCGTATTCTGAAGTTAGATCAACTAATTCAACTTTTTGCAGCTCATCTTGAATAGATTTAATAATCCCGTACGGTGTTCCCTCTAAACCCGCAATACCAAGTTTCTTTATCTCTGATTTACCTACAAATTCTTCAAATACCTCTTTAAAGCTTGAAATATATGCACCTGGATATTCTTCTTCGGGTACCATGAAGCAACTTAAATTTCTGGTCTCAGTTATCATTGAGTCGAACTTTGCACCAGGGCCTGCCTCCGGTCCACAAAGAACACAATATTTGCCAGCTTCAGTTACTAAAACTGCCCCTTGCTCAACTGTGGGATGCCAATCCGTTAGATATCTTCCATTGTAGATAAATAATTCATTAAAATAGATGAAGACTGCTTCAACTCCTTTATCCTGAATTAGATTTACTACCTTGGCAATTCTTTTTTCAAATTCATCCTTTGGCATTGTAGCCATTTTGCTTCTCCTTGACTCTAAATTGTAAATGGTGTGACAGTATAGAAAGACATATTTGGTTGAGCTGTATCAAGACGACCAAACTGCATAACTACTTCCACATTACTGGTTGCTCTTAGGGCATATTGTGTTCTATATGGAAGCTTTACTCCTCCTATTGTCTCTGGTTTATCCATGCGAAAATTTACTACTCTGCGTGCTGGAACCTTAACCTTGATTCCGCTAATTGGTTCTCTGTCTGAAAAATAGAAATCCAAAGTAATAGTTGCATCTTTATCTGATGTGTTTAAGACCATCAGTGCTTCATGTGGGTAAAGATCGCCATCTTTTTTAGGTTCTGGTAGATCGCCATCAGCAAATAACCAAACTTTTGCTCCTTGTGGGTTATTCATTTCTGTTACCTCAAGCTTAATCCTATTTTTGTCGTTTTAATTTAGAAACTGAACCACGAACAATTAACTCGGGTTCTAAAATTTTATGAACTCTATCAGTCAATGGATTTTTTATTTTCATAAGGAGTGCTCTAGCGGCATCTTTCCCAATTTCTACTTTACTTTGTCTTATAGTAGTAAGAGGAGGGTTTAAAAATTGTGCTGTTTCTATATCGTCATAACCACATACAGAAATATCATCCGGAATTTTTTTCTTTAACTCGGTAACAGCTTTGTAAATCCCTATAGCTGAGAGATCGCTGACGCAAATTATCGAGGTAAAGTCTATTCCATTGCGTATAAGCTTTAATGTAGATTGGTAACCATCTTCAATAGAGATCCCTGCATAGACTATCAAATTATAATCCACATTTATCCCCGCTTCATTTAATGCTAAAAGATATCCTTTATAGAATTCTTCTGAGGAAACAAGACCAAGAACTCCAAAATAACCAATTCGTTTATGGCCCATTTCTATAAGGTATTTTGTGCCAATATAACCAGCATTTTTGTGATTTGTGTAACAATAATTATACTTATCTTCTATTGGGCCAGCGTCAAGAAGAAAAATTGGAATGTTATGGTCAATCAACATCTCTATAGGTTTGGCATCCTTTGTTATCGAGGTCATAATGACACCATCAACGCCTCTGGAGATCATATTGTAAATATTTCTTTTTTCCTGTTCTATATTAAGATTTGAATCAAAAACGATAATGCTGTAGCCTTTTTCCAGCAAAATTTCCTCAATACCCTTTAATATTTCTGAAATAAATGGGTTTATTAGGTTACTGAATATAACTCCTATAGTTTTTGTTATTTTTGTCCTTAAACCCTTAGCCAGAAAATTGGGATGATAATTTAATTCTTCTGCTAATTTTATAATTCTATCTTTGGTTTTTTTATTAGCTCTTGGATCATCGCGCAAAGCTCTTGAAACAGTAGATGGTGAAACACCAGCTATTTCAGCTATTTTTTCTATATTTATTTTTGTTGTTTTGGTGTCTATTTTTCCCATGTTCATAATTTTTGATTAATTTTGCACAATGTTATATAATCTTGGCAACGTTGTCAATATTTAAAGGAAGATTTTTTAAAAAAGTAACAAGGAGGAAAATATTGACTTCAAAGGAAAGAGTATTAAAAGCAATTAAACACGAAGAAGTAGACAGACTACCAATAGATCTTGATGGTTCAAGGTGCACATCTATTGCGTCTATTGCATATAGAAATCTAAGAAAATTTCTAAGATTGCCCGAAGTTGATATAAAGATTTATGACCTCATGCAGAATATTGCTATTGTTGATGATGATGTGCTGGATAAATTCGAAGTTGATACAAGACAAGTTCGTAATTTAAGACCGGCTCTAAACTTATCTATTAAGCAATGGAAAAAAATCAATATTAATGATGGTATGTTTACGGTCCCTTTTGATTTTAATCCAAAAATTGATGAAGAAGGGAATATGATTTTGGATGTAGATGGTGCTATTGCAGTTCGGCCTAAAACAGCTCTATATTTTGATTATAAGGAGTTTTCAATAAAGAAAATTGAATCTAAAAAGGATGTGGATGAAATTAATTTGCACCTGCTCGATACTGAAGAAATCAAATGGTTAGAATATGAATCTTTTCGAATACGACAGAAATATCCAGATAAAGCAATTTTAGGCGATTTTACATTTGGAGACATAATTGAACAAGGCACATTTCTATTTGGTTGGGATAAGTTTATGATATTACTTGGGTCAGAACCCAAGTTAGCTCATTATATGCTGGACAGAATTCTTGAAGCTAATTTGGAAAATCTCTGTAGATATATTAAATCAGTCGGTAACAATATAGATATACTTGTTTTTAGCGAAGATATGGGAACTCAGCAATCCTTACAGTATTCGCCCCGAATATACCGTGAGTTTTTGAAACCCAGGCAGAAAATAATGTTTGATTTTGTTAAACATAATAGTGATTATTCAGTCTTTTTACATTCATGTGGTTCGATAATAGAAATTATTCCTGATCTGATAGAAATTGGAGTTGAAATATTAAATCCAGTTCAGACAACCGCGTACGGCATGGATGCACAAAAATTAAAAAACGAGTTTGGGGAATATCTAACATTTTGGGGAGGCGGAGTTGATACACAGCACGTTCTCCCCTTAAGTGATCCCGAGGATGTAAGAAAGGATGTTCGAGAGAGAATAAAAATATTCAGTAAAGATAGTGGATATGTTTTTAACACGATCCATAATATTCAGGCAGATATAAAGCCTCAAAATATTGCCTCAGCGTTTTATGAGGCAGTAAGCTACAGAAATTAGTACGTTACCTGTTACCTTCTATCAACTGCTCTTGACAAATCGGTGATAATTAGCATACACTAACACAAAATGTTAGTATATACAAATTATTGATTTTGTTCTTTTCTTGCTACTTAGAATTTAAAAGATTTTATGTCCATGAAGTTAGAGTAACTACACAGGGAAGGAGAAGGACGAGATGATAGAATCTTTAGTGATCACGTTAAGAGAGGGTGTAGAGGCAGCCCTGGTGGTTGGCATTATCCTGGCTTATCTTAACAAGACAGGGAAAACTAGTCTAAACCGAATGGTATATCTAGGACTAGGGGCAGCCGTAATAGCCAGCATTGCCTTCGCAATGCTGTTTCAGGCACTGAAACTAAACCCTGAAAATGAATATCTGGAAGGTACCTTGCTGGGAATAGCTGGTATCCTGGTAGCTAGCCTTGTGGTGTGGATGTGGCGCGTAGCCAAATCAATTCGGGAAAATGTGGAAAGAAAACTGGACGTAATATCGAGCAGAGGAAACCTTCGGGCTCAAGGTGTGGGACTGCTTGGTTTCACCTTCCTTATGGTATTCAGGGAAGGTGCGGAGACGGTTCTTTTCTTAATGGGCGCCACCCTGGGCAGGTTCGAATTATTGAGCTTTATCGGGGGTGCGATCGGACTTGGTCTGGCAGTGCTCTTTGCCATCTTCTTTATAAGGGGTAGCCTGAGGATGAACCTGTCGCGCTTTTTTGCAGTGACCAGCATTGTGCTGCTGGTTCTCGCGCTAAAACTGGTCTTGGGAAGCCTGCATGAATTCGGTGAGGTAGGTGCCATCCCATTGACTCCGGGTATTATGTCCTTCGTCGGTTTTTTCGTTAGAGAAAATACCTCCACAGTGCTTTTGATGGTGCTGCTGATGGCACCGCTACTGGTAATTCTATGGGATGTTCGGAGCCGCGGGGTCGTATCTCTGATGAAGGGTGAAAGTTCTGTGGAGAAGAGAAAGCATCTGGCGTTGAGACGACAGGAGCGAGCATGGCGGTTAAGTCTTGTCATCGCAAGCATTTTCATAATGTTCGCCATGGGCTGGGTACTGCTGGCGGCTAATAGCTTTACTGACCCTGAGCCTATCCCGGTAGCCCCGGTTGGTGGCGAGATAAGAATTCCAGTTGCTGAGTTAGC
Source organism: Actinomycetota bacterium (assembly GCA_023488455.1). The sequence continues at coordinate 96,244 of JAMDDV010000040.1, forward strand.
TGAAGGGAAGCTTGCGAAGTATGTCTATGACACCGGTGGAACTGGTGTAAGGTTTCTGATAGTACGCTATCCCGATGGTGCGATCTCTACGGCACTGGATGCCTGCCAGATCTGCGGTCCATCAGGATACGGTCAAGAGGGCGAAACAGCTATTTGTAAGAGGTGTAACGCTCCCATCGCCCTGGACACTATTGGTCAGGGAGGAGGCTGCAATCCTCTGCCTCTGGCGGCTGGCTTAGCAAGTGACATCGTAGTCGTCTCGGTTGATGAGCTCATTCAGGCAAAGCCCATATTTGAGTAGGTCATGGAGAGGGACTAAATGAATATGCTGCTGCGCATCATTAAAGAGACATTCCTGCGCCGCAAGAAATGGGTAGCCCTGGTATTTGTTTCGGTACTGATGGGGGCGTCGCTGACATCAGCGTTACTTACTGTCTATGGCGACATCACCAGCAAGATGTCTCAGGAGTTACGCTCTTATGGAGCGAATATATTGGTGCGGCCCAGGTCATCAGGCCTGGAGCTGGAAATCGGTGGCATTAGCTATACTCCTCCCAGCGCACGGGTATTCCTTGATGAGAAAGAACTGCCGAAAATCAAGACCATTTTCTGGAAATACAATATAGTCGGATTTGCTCCTTTCCTGAGTGTTCTGGCCCAGATGGATGGTAATCCGGTGGTGCTCACCGGTACATGGTTTGAGAGGACATTTTCCATACCAGATCTGGCCCCCAAGCAATTCGGAGGCAAAGCACCCCTGGCAAGGGAAGAGTCAACTTTCACTACCGGGGTGAGAAAAATAATGCCATGGTGGCAGCTTGAGGGAGACTGGGTATCGGAAGGTGACAGTGAGGGTGCAGTGGTAGGCGTGGAAGTGGCCAAGAGGATGGGTATAGCTCTGGGTGATCGCTTTGCCCTGAACTATGAAGGCAAACCCATCAATTTGAGAGCCATCGGAATTGTCGCTACTGGTAGCTTTGAGGATAATCAGGTTTTCGTAAACCTGCCTGTTGTACAACAGCTAATGGGGATTTCTTACGGGGTGGATAAAGTGCTGGTAAGCGCATTGGTAACCCCGGAGAACAAGATTTCTCCTGCGATAAGAGGCAAAAACCCGGGACAGATGACGCCTGAAGAGTATGAGATCTGGTACTGCACGCCGCTGGTGGAATCCATTGCCTTTCAGATTGAAGAAGTTATTTCGGAGGTTGATGCTAATCCCATTCGTCAGATTGCTGAAGCGGAAAGTTCTTTTGTCGGTAAGACCGAACTTTTGGTATTTCTTATCACCGGGGTAGCACTGACCGCCTCTGCTCTTGGAGTTGCGACAGCTATGAACACAATGATATTGGAGAGACGCCGTGAGATCGGCTTGATGAAGGCAATTGGTGCCCATGATTCTCAGGTGGCTACTATCTTCTTTCTTGAGGCGGGGATTATTGGTCTGGCTGGTGGGCTGGTCGGTTATCTTGGAGGACTCGGGCTGGCCCAGTACATCGGACGAGAGGTGTTCGGTATGTCCTTTTCCTTCAGTGGCATTGCCTTTCCAGTGACTCTGCTGCTGGCAATTGCTATTGCACTGGTTGGAAGCTTCTTGCCAGTGAGGCAGGCCATAAAAACAGAACCGGTAACACTTTTACGCGAGGTCTAAAGTCATAATGTTAAGGCGAGTAATTGCTAAATCTCTGTTTGTTAGAAAAAGGCACCTGGTAGTAGCTACTGTGGCTATGCTTCTGGCAGCCACCCTCGTTGCCAGTCTGGTAACTCTCTTAGAAGGCATGAAGGGCCAGGCGAGCCGGCAGCTCGAAGCTTATGGAGCCAATATTATTCTCCTGCCTGAAGCAATGTCTCTTCCAGCAGGGACAGGGGGACTGGCCATGGGAGAGGTCGTGGCTGAGGATTACATCGATGAACAAAATCTTTCCCTTCTTGAGTCTGGTCGGATAGAGGAAGTGAGGAGTTATGCTCCATATATCTATGGCATTGCCACCTATCAAGGGCAAAAAGTAGTGATCGTGGGTACTCTCTTTGAGGGGTTAAAAGAGATAGCCTCCTACTGGAATATTGAAGGAGAATGGGTTGATGTCAACGAGGGCGAAATGGGCGCCATCCTTGGGGGAAAGGTGGCTCAGAGATTTGCCCTGCATCCCGACGACGAGTTCACCCTGAGTTTTCGTGAGGTATCCCGGAGATTTAAGGTTACCGGCATTGCCGATGTCGGAGGCTCTGAGGATAATCAGATCTTCGTAAGTCTAAAAACTGCTCAGCTTCTTTTGGGCAGGCCTGGACAGGTGGATGTGGTGCAGATAAGGTCATCTACCAAGAAGCATCCTTTGTCTGAAATAGCTGTCAAGCTGGAGAAAAGCCTCTCAGGTGTTAAAGCTAAAGTCATCAGTCAAATCGCAGAGGCTGAGGAATCAGTGCTCTTCAAAGTTCAGATACTGATGGTACTGATTACGGTGTTAGTACTTATAGCATCAGCAGTTGCGGTCTTCAGCACATTGACTACCAGTGTCCTGGATAGGAGGAAGGAGATAGGCCTGTTGAAGGCACTGGGAGCGAGGAATAACTGGATAGCTCTAATCTTCTTGGCGGAGGCCTGGGCTATCGGCCTCGCCGGGGGAGTACTGGGAAACGTCTTTGGTTTGGGAATGGCTCAAGCAATATCCAAGAGCGTTTTTGACTCCTATCTATCGCCTCAGATTCTGGCTATCCCGCTAACCATGATCATTGCTTTTGTTGTAGCCACGGTGGCCGCCCTTGTCCCGGTGCGCAAAGCCTTATCTTTAGAGCCAATAGTTACTTTAAGAGGTGAATAGATTATGAGTGATAATGTGCTGGTGGAGTTAATAGACGTCAGCAAGTATTACAATGGCAAGGTGCATGCCCTTGATAACATCAACCTTATAATTCGGCAAGGTGAGTGGCTCAGCATCATGGGGCCCTCTGGTTCAGGGAAGACGACTTTGCTTAACATCATCAGTTGCCTGGACAAGCCAAGTGACGGTCTCGTCATGGTTGACGGCACAGATATCAACAAACTTGATAGTATCGAACTTACTTGCTTTCGCAGAAATACAATAGGTCTAATTTTCCAGCAGTTTCATCTTATTCCCTATCTTGATGCTCTGGAAAACGTGATGCTCGCTCAATACTTCCACAGTATCGCCGATGAAGAAGAGGTCAAACAGACCCTTGAGCGGGTAGGGCTGGGCGATAGATTGCATCATCTGCCGTCCCAGCTTTCAGGGGGTGAACAGCAGCGGGTGTGTATCGCCCGTGCCCTGATCAACCAGCCAAAGTTGATTCTGGCCGATGAACCTACGGGTAACCTGGATCAAAGAAATGAGGAATTGGTAATGGAATTATTCCGGGCTATGCATTGCGATGGTCACACCATAATTATAGTCACTCACGACCCGGACATCGGAAAGCTCGCCGATCGTCAGGTGAACCTCGAGCACGGAGCTATTCGGAGCATTAATAGAACTGTATCCCAGAATGGTCGATAGTAATGTTTCTAAAAGAAAAGCATAAAACCAGGAACAGTGTAAGGACATATCGACAGGTCGGCTTGGCCGTGATGTGTTCGCTACTTCTTCTGGTTGTATCGTGCCAGGGTGTACCTACATCACCAGAGACAAAAGAGAGCGAATTATTAGAACCGATATCATCAGTCGAATGGAAAGCCGACGGTATTGTCAGTTCCAATGAGTATGCCGCCCAACGAGTCTTGAGCGACAACTTTGTTCTGTATTGGAACAGCGATGGGGAAAATATCTACATAGCTATGAAGGCTCGTACGAGTGGTTGGGTCTCAATAGGTTTCCAACCGAAGCCAGAAAATAAAAAGAAAGGAGCTGACATAGTGCTGGGATATGTCCTGGATGACAAAATGTTCATTTACGATTTATACTCCGATGGCACTAATCCTCACTACCCAGATGTTGATCTTGGCGGCAGCAACGACATCTATACATTTGGTGGTACTGAGGGAAACGGGTATACCACAATTGAGTTCAAGCGGCGGTTGGAGACTGACGATAAGTACGATCAGAAACTCCAGAGAGGTAAAAACAAGATAATATGGGCCTGGAGTTCCAGAGATAGCCTAGATATTGGCCATGACGAAAGAGGGTATGGTGAGATAGATATCTGACACCCTAAATCCTCAGTTATACACGGATCTACAGGCGGTTAGCGGTTCCATGCTATGAACTAGGACATGAGGTTGACCTCCGCCTTTTTCTTGCTTAAAATTAATACTAGATAATATACAGTCGAAACAATGTCTAATTACCCCGTTCAGGGATGAGCAGATGTCTGACAAAACACTTGCTACTGCCACTATCGAAGAATATCTGGAAGCAATATTGAATATGGCTATCGAAGGCAAAAGAGCACTTGGCGCACGCCTCGCGGAAAGGCTAAATGTGTCGCCACCGACAGTAACAGCGACCTTACAGCGTATGATGCGTGACAGGCTGATAACCACTGATGAGAAAAAAGAAGTCTCCCTGACCCAAAAGGGAATGAAGCTTGCCATGAGCATTGTGCGGCGTCATCGATTGGCGGAACGTCTACTGACCGATATTCTCAAGGTCCCCTGGCATGAAGCTCACCAAGAGGCATGTCTCCTTGAGCATGGAATCTCGGAAAGGATAGTGGACAGGCTATATGAGGCTCTTGGAAAGCCAGCAACCTGCCCTCATGGTAACCCGATCCCTGTGGATGATGTCCTGCCTTCTATTCAAGGTGTGCCTCTGGATACCGTGGCTGCTGGTACCACAATGATTGTGGAGAGAATATCGGAAGAGGCAAACCGGTTGCCCGAACTCATGGAGTTCTTTGACAGGTCAATGATCAAGCCCGGGGCTATCATCAAAGTTGAAGAAGTAACCGATTACGTCGGCACTATGAAAGTGCTGATAGACACCAGACCACTTTCTCTAGGAACTAAGGCCGCTGCCCTGGTGTGGGTGACGCCATCGTTAGAGACATAGCAAATCCCCTAACAACAAAAAAGAAGCATGGGATTATGCTTGAAAATATTTTGAAAATATTTTTGACACCGTTATTTTATTAAAATATAATACCGCACAAATTTTTACTTCATGGGAAAGGGATATGAATAGGAAAATTCTTATCACTAAAAGTGGCTATAAAGATCTCAAAAATGAACTTGAGGATCTTATTAGAAATAAAAGAAGAGAAGTTGCAGAGCGTCTTAAAGAGGCAAAGGATTTTGGTGATTTAACCGAGAACTCAGAATATGAGGATGCAAAGAATGAGCAGGCTTTCATCGAGGGCCGAATTTTGCAGATAAATGAGATCCTGTCTAAAGCAGAGATCGTCTCGGAGCGCCATAACACCAAATCCGTGAAAATAGGCTCTTTCGTCACTCTGAAGAATATTAACTCAAACGAGGTTGTTAAGTATAAACTGGTTAGCTCAATTGAGTCTGACCCGTTAAATAACAAGATTTCCTATGAATCCCCGCTGGGTACTTCAATTATCAATATGAAGGTCGGCTCAACAGTTAAAGTAGAAGTTCCAGCCGGTGTCATAAAATACGAAATTCTGGATATAGATTAAACATAAGGGCTATTAATTTGGAACATCATGATGGTATTGCCCAGGAACGTCTTGGCAAACTCGCCAGTCTGAAGGAAGCGGGCGATGTTGTCTATTATGAGGATTTCAAAAAAAATGACGAAATTTCGGATATAAGGAAGAGAAACTTTCACCTCCAGGCTTCGGAACACTCCGGTCAGATGATCAGGACTGCTGGGCGAGTCGCAGCCATAAGAGAGCACGGTAAATCTACGTTTGCCAATGTTGGTGATGGTGAAAACGAAATCCAGCTTTATTTCAATCAGGCAAAGTTACTGGTGCAGTACGAAAAATTGAGACTTCTTGATATAGGAGACTGGGTGGGCGTTTGGGGTGAGGTGTTCAAGACGCGTACCGGCGAGCTTTCCGTTAATGCCGATGGGTTTAAGATTTTAAGCAAGGCGCTGCGTGTCATGCCCGAAAAGCACCATGGACTCAAGGACAAGGAGATAAGGTATCGCCAGCGATATCTGGACCTGATTGTGAACCCGGATGTCAGGGCTGTTTTTGTCTTGAGAAACAGGATAGTTGCTGAGATCAGGAATTTTCTGGACTCTTGTGGATTCATGGAGGTTGAGACACCGATGCTGCAGCCCATACCAGGGGGAGCAACGGCCAAGCCTTTCCTTACGCACCACAATGCCCTTGATATGGAACTCTTTTTGCGAATTGCTCCTGAGCTATATTTAAAAAGGTTGGTCGTCGGTGGCTTCCAAAAGGTTTACGAGATAAACCGGAACTTTCGAAATGAGGGAATTTCCTACAAGCATAATCCTGAGTTCACAATGCTTGAGATATACCAGGCATTCGCTAACTATGAAGATATGATGAGGCTTACCGAGGATCTTATTAAGCATGTTTTGAGATCGATCGATCTACCCGAAAAGGTCTCATTTCGCGAATTTGAGATCAATTTCTCCCTGCAGTGGGAGAAGTCAACCATGCTGGAAGCGATCGAAAAGAAGACCGGCCTGAGAATTAATTTTGATATGCAGCTCGAAGAGCTGAAAGACCTTGCTAGCAATATCGGAGTGGAAATCAGCGATAATATGAGAAGAGGCGAGATATTAAACGAAATTTTTGAACAGAAGGTTCAGCCCGATATCATCAATCCGACCTTTGTAAAAGACTATCCCAAGGATATCTCCCCGCTCGCGCGCACGACCGATTATGACAGTAATCTCACCGAGCGTTTTGAGCTTTTTATCGCTGGCGAGGAGGTCGCAAACGCATTTTCTGAGCTCATTGACCCGATTGAACAGCGCTTAAGGTTCGAGGAGCAGGCCAGATTGAAGCCTGATGATGAGGTCGAAAAGAGGGTCGATTACGATTTCATAAGAGCACTTGAATACGGAATGCCTCCCACCGGTGGGTTGGGCATTGGTGTTGATCGGATTATCATGATGTTGTCAAACTCCTCTTCAATCAGAGATGTTATACTCTTTCCACAGATGCGCCCGGAGCATCTAATTTAATTACTACTAATAATAATTACTAATATTATTTTAAATTTTAACTTTTTGGTGATATAATTTATCCGCAAGAGGTGAAATAGAATGTTATGTGACAAGTGTAAGAAAAATCCTGCCAAGATCTTTTTAACGAAGATCGATGCGGGGTCAACGAATAAATATAGTATCTGTGAGGAGTGCGCTGCTGAACTGGCTTCCGAGATGAATCCAACGAAGTTTCTTTTTAACCTGCCGCAACTTGTTGCGGAAATGTTTGGGATCTCGATTGCAAACGTTGGTGAGAACCCGCTTGAGGACCTCTTGACCTGCAGTGGGTGCGGTTATTCGTATAAGGACTTCAAGAGCACTGGAGTTCTGGGTTGCAGCAGCTGTTATGAATCATTTTCCGATCAGCTTGAGCCGATAATTAAATCCATGCAGAATAGCTACGAACATACTGGAAAGGTCATAAAGAAGGATGAGAAAAAGATCACTCATGTTATGGAGATTGCAAAGTTGAAAAAGCAGCTACAAGAGCATGTACTTTTGGAGCAATACGAGGAAGCGGCAAGGGTTCGAGATCAGATCAGGGTACTTGAGAAGGAAATAAATGTCAATTCTCATCAGAAAGAGAATAAACGATGAGCAAGGATATTATTTTAGATGCAGGTGAAAACTGGATATCGATATCTGGGCCCGAAAATGATGTCGTGCTCACCTCGAGAGTCAGGCTGGCGAGGAACATCGAGAAGATGCCCTTCCCGAACTGGGCTAATGATGAGCAAAGGATCGAAATCTTAAATCTCGTGAAGAAGGCCTTTGGGTATAAAAGTCTGTCGAATTTCAAGGTATATGAGCTTAATGATATTTCTGATATCGATAAGAGGTACCTCTCTGAGGAATATCTGATCAGCTACGAATTCCTGGAGTCCAAAATAGGAAGGGCAATTGCACTGCGCGATGATAAACAGGTGTGCGTAATGATAAACGAGGAAGATCATTTGAGGATACAATGCATTCTTCCGGGGCTGAATATAAAGAAGTGTTATCAGGAGGCTTTTAGCGCGGAACAACTTCTGGAGGAGCAAATAGAATTCGCTTTCTCGGAGAAGATTGGGTTTTTGACTGCGTGTCCTACAAATGTCGGTACAGCACTTCGGGCTTCAGCGCTATTACATTTGCCGGCGATGGTGATTTCACAGAAGATGAATAATCTTACTACTATGTTGATGAAGGTTGGCGTGGTGGTTCGTGGTGCTTTTGGTGAGGGCACTAATGTCGCGGGAAACCTGTTTCAGGTTTCAAACCACATCACGCTTGGCAAAAGCGAAGACGAAATACTGGAGAATATCAATTCGATAATATTAAATGTCGTCGAGAAGGAGAAGAACGCGCGCTCTTTGCTGCTCAGCGAATCAAAAGAGAAGATCATGGACAACGCCTCCAGGGCGTACGGTATTTTGACTCATGCCATTACATTAACCTATGAGGAGGCAATTGAGTTATTATCAATGATAAGGATGGGCTCTGACCTTAATCTCATAACGCTGAGTCCTGACCTTAATTTTAATGAGATCATGATATCGATCAGGAGCTCTCATATTTCAAAAATGGTCGGAAGCAAGTTAGGTGAGAGCGAGGAGTGCTCCGCGAGGGCTAATTTTATAAGGTCAAAGTTAGAACTGAATAAAATACATTAGAGAAGGTGAAATTAAATGTTTGAAAGGTTTACCGAAAGAGCTAGAAGAGTGGTTGTTCAGGCTCAGGAGGAAGCTAAAAAATTAAATCAAAATTACATAGGTACTGAGCATCTGCTCCTTGGTCTTTTAAAAGAGGAAGATGGAATTGCTGCTAAGGCTTTATCGAACCTGGGCTTAAGGTTTGAGGAAATAAGAAAGGGAGTTATTGATATAGTTGGTAAGGGCGAGATCCAGCCCGTGGGCCATATACCGTTTACACCGCGCGCGAAGAAGGTCCTGGAGCTCTCACTGCGGGAGGCTTTGCAGATGGGCCATAACTACATAGGCACTGAGCACATCCTCCTTGGGCTAATACGCGAGGGCGAGGGCGTCGCAGCCAGGGTTCTGTCAAATCTCGGAGTGGATATTGAAAAGGTCAGGGAGCAGATAATGGACCTGCTTCGTGGCCAGGTTTCCTACGAGAGTCAGGATAGTCAGTCAGGCACCAAGCAGAGCAAGATTTTGAACCAGTTTGGAAGGAATCTGACCCAACTTGCGCGCGAAAATAAGCTCGATCCGGTCGTAGGCAGGAAGAAGGAGATCGAGCGCGTTATGCAGATATTGAGTAGAAGGACGAAAAATAACCCGGTCTTGATTGGCGAGCCAGGAGTAGGCAAGACTGCTATCGTAGAAGGACTTGCCCAGAATATAGTTGCTAACGAGGTACCGCTTTCGCTCAAGGGTAAGGAGATCTATTCACTTGACCTGGGTTCTCTTGTTGCAGGCTCACGCTACCGTGGTGACTTTGAGGAGAGAATGAAGAAGGTCCTGGCAGAGATCAAGCAGAATGGTGATATCATGCTTTTTATAGATGAGATGCACACGCTTGTCGGAGCAGGCGCTGCGGAGGGTGCAATTGATGCTGCGAGCATTTTGAAACCGATGCTGGCGCGCGGGGAGCTGCAGACGATCGGTGCCACTACATTGAATGAATACAGAAAGTATGTCGAGAAGGACGCTGCGCTTGAGCGAAGATTTCAACCCATTTATGTTGATGAACCTTCGGTCGAGGATACCATTGAGATATTAAAGGGTCTCAGGGACCGTTATGAGGCGCATCACAGAATTATGATAACGGACGAAGCGCTTGTTGCTGCAGCGAGGCTTTCACATCGCTATATCTCTGACCGCTATCTCCCGGATAAGGCTATTGACCTCATTGATGAGGCTGCATCGCGTGTTAAGATTAAGACGATGACAGCCCCTTCGAATTTTAAAGAGATAGAGGAAGAGATCAGACAGGTGAGACAGGAGAAGGAAGCTGCCATCGAAGCGCAGGAGTTTGAAAAAGCTGCGAAGCTCAGAGACAAGGAAAAGAAGCTAATGGAGGAGAAGCGCAAGATTGAGACGGAGTGGAGGGTGCCTCGTGATGATGTCCAGGCAAAGGTGAGCGAGAATGAGGTTGCCGAGGTGCTCTCAAGCTGGACGGGCATTCCGGTCGTAAGGCTTACCGAGGAAGAATCGTCCAAGCTTTTGCGCATGGAAGAGGAACTTCATAAGCGGATAGTTGGGCAGGATGATGCGGTCAAGGCTGTTTCACGCGCCATAAGAAGGTCGCGGTCCGGGCTGAAAGATCCCAAAAGACCCACCGGATCCTTTATTTTTCTTGGTCCATCCGGAGTGGGCAAGACTGAACTTGCCAGGACACTGGCGGAATACCTGTTTGGGGACGAGGATGCATTAATCCAGCTTGACATGTCCGAATATATGGAGAAACACACGGTTTCAAGGCTCATCGGCTCACCTCCCGGGTATGTCGGTTTTGAGGAAGGAGGTCAGCTAACCGAGATGGTCAGGAGAAGGCCGTTCTCGGTGATACTTTTCGACGAGATCGAAAAGGCACATCAGGATGTCTTCAATGTACTTCTTCAGATACTTGAGGATGGGCATCTTACGGATGCTCAGGGTCATAAGGTTGATTTCAAGAATACTATTGTGATCATGACATCCAACCTTGGTGCAAGAGATATACAGAAAGCTACTCCGTTAGGTTTCAAGAAATCTGATGGCAAGGCAATTGACTTCGCAAAAATGAAATCGCTCATAATTGATGAATTAAAGAGAACTTTCAGACCAGAATTCTTAAACCGTGTCGATGACATCATAATATTCCATCAGTTGACCGACGATGATGTTTACAGGATCATCGATCTGTTGATGAAGAAGGTGGTAGAGCGGCTTGAGGACAGGAAGATAAATATAGTTTTGTCTGAGAGGATGAAGAAGCACCTGCTATCTGAGGGCTATGAGGTAACCCTGGGAGCAAGGCCGATGCGCAGGGCGATTCAGAAGTTGATCGAGGACACGCTGTCGGAGGAGATACTCATGGGTAATGTGAAGGATGGGGATACGGTAGAGGCTGATTACCTCGAGGAAGGCGTTGTATTTCATACGAAAGAGAAGGTCTCAGCCAGATGAGGTTTGAAGTCATATACCAGGTGGGGTTTTACAATATAGATTTCTGGTGATACTTGGCCAAGGATAAAGTTATTTTTGAGTGTGAACAGTGCGGACACACGTCACCCAGATGGGTTGGTAGATGTCCGCACTGTGATTCATGGAATACATTTGTTCAGAAGCAGTTTACGAAAGCGCTAGATACCCAATTTCATGAAGTTGAACTGAAGAAGATCTCTGATATCAAATCCCCTGTCGAGTGCTGGATGCCAACTGGTCTTTCTGAATTTGACAGGGTTTTAGGAAGGGGAATACTGAAGGGTTCTACATGTCTTATTGCCGGAGAGCCGGGGATCGGCAAGACAACGCTTTTGATGCAGGTTGCGAATGCGATAGCAAGACAGGGCAAAAAGGTTTTTTATTTTTCAGGTGAGGAGTCGCTCTCCCAACTCTATCAGAGAGCCAGGCGCATACATGCCGACTCAAATGAGATTTTTCTTGCAAGTGCAAGTGAGGTAAGCTCCATCGTTGCTGCAATGGAGACAGAATGTCCGGATCTGCTCGTCGTTGATTCGATTCAGACAGTTTACAACAAGGATATCGCTTCCTCAGCAGGCAGCATTATACAGGTGCGCGATGGTACGCTGGCTATCTCTTCTGTTGCGAAAAAATTAGGCATATCGACAATATTGATAAGCCATATAACCAAGGAAGGCAGTATTGCGGGGCCAAAGATAACTGAACACATCGTCGATGCAGTCATATCTTTTGAAGGGGACGAGAATAGGGGCAATCGTATCTTAAGGAGCAGCAAGAACAGGTTTTCACCTACAAACGAGATAGGCATTTTTGAGATGACCGAGATGGGACTTTCTCCCATTGAAAATCCATCAAAGTTTTTTCTTTCGGAGCGCGTTCAGAACACAGCAGGCTCTGTGATAATGCCGACGGTCGCCGGAGTCAGACCAATACTGGTGGAGATACAGGCGCTTGTTTCCAGGAGTCACGATAATTACCCCAGGAGGTCGAGTAATGGGATCGACTACAACAGGGCAATGCTTATGGTCGCGGTGCTTGAGAAGAGAGCCGGCCTCAAACTTTATTCAAGTGATGTTTATTTAAATGTGGCGAGCGGGCTAAAGATGAGCGAACCTGCATGTGATCTTGCTGTTGCAGTTGCCATAGCATCATCTTATTATGGTAGGCCGGTGGACCCAGATGTGGCAATTTTCGGTGAGGTTGGTCTCGGAGGTGAGGTGAGGTCGGTAAGCTATACTGCGCAGCGACTTAAGGAGATAGAGTCACTTGGATTTAAGAGGGTTCTTTCCCCAAAGTCCTCAAAGAAGATTTGCAGTACCAAAAGTCGATTAGATATAATAGAAATTAATAATATTGAAGATGCTATGAGGAAGCTTGGCATCAGGGATATCAGGTATGCTGGTGGAACAAAAGAGGGATAAGGTAATTATTGAGCACCTTTCGAAGGTGGCTCCTGGTACTGATCTCAGGTACGGGATTGATCATATCATCAAGGCTAAGACCGGAGCGTTGATCGTTGTGGGAGATTCCAAAAAAGTCATGGACATAGCCGAGGGGGGCTTTTTCATTAACTGCGAATTTACTCCTTTCAGGCTCTATGAACTTGCCAAGATGGATGGTGCCATCATCCTGAATAGCGATATAACCAGGATAATAAAGGCGAATACTCAACTGATCCCTGACTCCAGTCTTTCTACAAATGAGACCGGCACAAGGCACAGGACTGCTGAGCGAATGGCCAAGCAGACCGGCGCACTGGTGATCTCAATATCACAGAAGCGCGATGTGGTTTCGCTTTATTTTGATGGCATGAAACATGTGCTTGATGATATAAACGTCGTGCTGGAACGCGCAAATCAGGCGCTACGTACCCTTGAGAGATATAAGACGAGGCTGAATGAAGTCTATCTAAATCTGACAATGCTTGAGATCAAAAATCTTGTCACGCTTTTTGACGTTACCTCGGTTATCCAGCGTATTCAAATGCTGATAACTGTTTCAAGGGAAGTTGATAGATATATATATGAGCTGGGAATTGAGGGAAGGCTCATTGAGATGCAGAAAAAAGAGTTGATGGCCGATGTCATTTTTAACTGCGTGGATTTAATAAAAGATTATCTGAAAAGCTCAAAGGACGGAGAATTACAGGATATAAAAGATAGGATATTGCTGCAGAGATCGGAGAAGATAGCAAAACTGGAGCAGATCATTGAGCTGCTTGGATACTCAAAGGATAAAGTACCTGCAGATAGGATCGTCACGCCAAAGGGATATCGAATCCTGAGCAAGGCATTGAAGTTGCCTCAATCCATGTATGAGATTTTGATCTCTCGTTTTGAAGATCTGCAAGGTATTTTGAAAGCAAAGCAGGAAGATCTATCTTCAATTGATGGGCTCGACATAAAGAAGGCCGTGTCTTTAATTGAGAGCTTGAACACGCTTAAGGAAAGCATCACAAGCGAAGGCGTAAAAACCACCTGATTTCGTCTTATCCCATTTTTTCTTTTTGTGTTAATATTCAACTGAACAATTAATAAGGGGGGAGGTCTCAGGTTATTATCTAAACTGGAGGAATTAATGCTGATCTGGATATTCAGGTTATTCTTTGCGGTATTTGGTGGCTTATTTGGTTATGAAGTCGGGATATTTATCCAGCAGAGAGCGTACTTTGTGACCGAAGAAATTTATAAAAATGTACTCATAGTTATCATATCAGTAATAGTTTTTGCCACTATTGGATTCTTCATGGGCAATTATTTGGGCAGGAGAACACAGCGGACGCTTGCAAGGATAGAAGAAAATATTGGCAGGCTGCCTGGCTCGGATGTTCTGGCCATAGTTGCAGGCTTTGTCTTCTCGTTGATAGTTGCCCTGTTGCTTTCCATACCGTTTTTTTTCATTCCAGTAGTTGGGAAGTTCATTTCAATTTTTATTATCGTAGTAGCAGCATATATTGGCGTGAGGCTGTCGATACGCAATAAGGAGAGGCTGAGGCATCTCTTGAGAATAAGGGAAAGAGGAGTGAAAGGCAGTAGCCAGGAGAGGGTGCTCACACTAAAGATTCTTGACTCAAGCGTACTTATCGATGGCAGGATAGCAGACATCTGCTCGACAGGATTTGTCGAAGGAGAGTTGGTAATCCCCAACTTTGTTTTGAGCGAGTTGCAGGAGATCGCTGATTCTTCGGATAGCCTCAAGAGGAACAAGGGAAGGGCAGGGTTGGATGTGGCAAAAAGACTGCAAGGCGAGACGAACGTAAAGGTGACGATTTTGAACGAGGATTTTTCGCAAATACCTTCTGTTGACGCTAAGCTCATCACGCTTGCGAAGAAGATGAACGCTTCGATAATTACCAATGATTATAACTTGAACAAAGTGGCTGACCTTCAGGGTGTCAAAGTGCTGAACATAAACGATCTTTCCAATGCAATTAAGCCGATAGTCCTGCCTGGCGAAAAGATGATGGTCAATGTGATTAAAGAGGGGAAAGAGGCAGACCAGGGGGTTGCCTATCTCGATGATGGGACCATGGTTGTTGTCGAGGAGGGCAAGAAGTTTGTTGGAACCCAGGTTGAGGTCAGTGTTACCGGAGTTCTGCAAACTCCTGCTGGCAGGATGATATTTGCAAAATTTGAAGAGTCTTAGTAGAGAGACAGAACCATGGTAGACAGGAAAGCCGGCGCTGTCATATGTGCTGCCGGTGCCAGCACAAGAATGAACAGCAGGATGAGCAAGCAGTTGATACCGCTGCGGGGTAAACCCGTTATTGCGCATACTCTGAGTGAGTTTGAGAAGTCGGCCAGAGTATCCGAGGTAGTGCTCGTGGTTAACAGAGGTGTAGTCGATTACTACAGGCAAAATGTAGTTGAAAGGTATAACTTCAAGAAGGTTAGAAGAGTTGTGAGCGGGGGCATCAACAGACAGGACTCGGTTTACAGCGGGCTTCTTGCATTGAGCCCATACATTGAAATTGTCTCCATTCATGATGGTGCTCGACCACTGGTGACAGCTGAGCTGATCGACAAAACAGTAGAGCTACTTGATGATAAGAACGGAATAGTAGTGGCTGTTCCTGCACAGGATACGATAAAGATTGTCGGCGAGGATGGGATAGTGGTTGAGACGCCGAAAAGGAGCTCGTTATGGGCAGTGCAAACCCCTCAGGTCTTCCCGCTTAAATTAATCAAGGAAGCCATCGAGCACGCAAATGAAGAGGGGTTTGTAGGCACGGATGATGCAAGTCTTATGGAACGACTTGGGTATAAGGTACACATCGTGCTGGGGACGAAGGAAAACATGAAAATTACCACTCCAATTGATTTAACAATTGCTGAAGTCATCATGAACGAGAGGTAGCAGATGCTTAAAGTCGGTCTTGGTTTTGATGTCCACAGGTTCACCAGGGGTCGTGATCTTGTTATTGGCGGTGTGAGGATTCCAAATGAAGAGGGTCTGCTCGGGCATTCAGATGCAGACGTCCTTGTTCATGCGATAATGGATGCGCTGCTGGGCTCATTCAGCGAAAAAGACATAGGCCAGCACTTTCCCAATACGGACAAAGAGTTTGAGAACATCTCAAGCATTGAACTGCTCTCCAGGGTTGGGAAGATACTTCAAAAAGCTGGCAGGAAGATAGTCAATATTGACAGCGTGATACTCTTGGAGTCTCCGAAGGTTTCGCCGCATTCAGATGAGATGCGCGAGAATATCGCAAGGGCTCTTGGCATAAACAAGGATGATGTAAGCATAAAGGCCACCACCTCGGAGGGACTTGGCTACGTTGGACGCGGTGAGGGAGCAGCCTGTTACGCTGTCGCGATGACTGAATCAGTTGACAAGTAAGGAAAATCGAGAAATGGTCAGGGTAAGATTTGCTCCCAGTCCCACCGGTAAGATTCATCTGGGTTCAGCAAGAACTGCGCTGTTTAACTGGGTTTTTGCGAGGAGTCAGGGGGGCAAGTTCATCCTGCGAATAGAGGATAGCGATATTTCAAGATCGCTACCTGAATTCGAAACAGATATCATTTCGTCTTTGAAATGGCTTGGTTTGGTCTGGGATGAGGGTCCTGATATCAAAGGGGATTATGGGCCCTACAAGCAGAGTGAGCGAAAAGAACTGTACCTGGAGCACGCGAAAGTGCTGATGGAGGCAGGACTTGCCTATCGTTGTTTTTGCACACCTCAGGAACTTGGTGAAATGCGTGCTGAGAGCAGAAAGAGTGGAAAGTCTCCTCGCTACAGCGGAAGATGCAGGGAGATGGCTGCGGAAGAGGCGGAAAGGCTTATTCGAGAGGGACGCAGTTATGCTGTGAGGTTCAGGCTTCCAGTAAGGAGATTGAGTTTTTGTGATGGGATAAAGGGCGAGGTCAGCATTGATCTTTCTGCCTATGGCGATTTTATAATAATCAAAAGCGATGGGACGCCCACCTACAATTTTGCCTCTGTGATCGATGATCATTTAATGCGCATAAGCCATATAATTAGGGGTGAGGACCATCTTTCAAATACAGCTCTACAGTTGTCAATTTATGATGCGTTTGGATGGCAATATCCATCCTTTTATCATCTGCCGATGGTCATTGATGAGGGTGGCAAGAAATTGAGCAAACGCATTGGTTCATTTGCTATTGATGAATTGCGCAGTGAAGGTTGTCTCCCAGATGCGATTGTGAACTATCTTGCGCTGCTCTCCTGGTCGCACCCACAGGGAACTGAAATCTTTTCTTTGACTGACATGGTCTCGAACTTCTCCTTTTCCAGGATTTCCAAAAGCTCGTCTTCATTTAATGCCGAGCGCCTGCAGTGGGTGAATTTTCAACACATGAAGTCGCTCTCAGTAGAAGATTATCTGCAAAGATTCAAGGAGTATTATTCTGAATATTCACATGAGGCTTTAGAGAGCATTCCTGCTATCAGGTCAGACGAGGAACTTTTGTCCAGATTTCATTCGGTGATCTCACCTGAGACGAAGAACATGCTTGAGGCTGCAAAGATATTTGAATCTGTGATTACGAGACCTGATAGGGATCTTACTAGGAGTCTTTTATCACAGTACGATCCAACTAATACGCTTTTGGTTTTAAAAGAGACATCAAATAGGATAGGTGAGTTAAGGGAATTGTATTTGGATAATGTAAGAAAAGCCATAGCAGATGTAGCAGCGAAACTTTCTACAAAAATATCTTCGAAAAAAGAGATCTATCATCCACTGAGGATTGTGCTCATAGGTCGAGCCACCGGTCTTGAGGTTGTCTCTATAGTTTATATTTTGGGCGCAATGGAAACCGTGGCCCGGCTATCTGATGCTGTGGCATCTTTTCTCGGCAAAACAGGTCAAAACTGATAAACTATTGCCAAAAATTAACCACGTACAGGAGATGTTTTGTCTATAAGATTAAAAGAAATGATAAGAACTATAAAGGAGAGGGATCCGGCAGCCAGGAGCACCATTGAGATCCTGTTCACATACCCTGGTCTTCATGCTCTTATCACGCATAAGATATCACATTGGATGTATAAGAAAGGTCTTGTGCTGCTTCCTCGGATGATATCCGAGTTTACGCGGTTCATAACCGGTATTGAGATACATCCCGGTGCTCAGATAGGAAGGAGATTTTTCATTGATCATGGAATGGGAGTGGTGATCGGGGAGACCTCGATCATCGGCGAGGATGTTACGATGTATCAGGGAGTGACGCTTGGTGGAACAGGCAAGGAGAAGGGTAAGCGGCATCCGACCATCGGCGATAACGTCGTCATCTCTGCAGGAGCGAAGATACTCGGCAATATAAACATAGGAGATAATGTCAAGGTCGGTGCTGGTGCGGTTGTGATCACCTCAGTCCCGGATAACTGTACGGTAGTGGGAGTGCCTGGCAGGGTAGTTGTAAGAGATGGTGAAAGGATACCCTCTGTTGATTTAAATCACGCAAACCTGCCGGACCCGGTGCTTGAGATGTTCAACTGCTATCACAGGCGTCTCGACTACCTGGAGGGCGAGATAAAGAAGCTGCAGTCGAGGTCGAAGAAGATTGACGCTGAAGATTTATAATACGCTGACAAAACAAAAGGAAGAGTTCAGAGAGCGGGAGCTGGGGAAAGCATATGTATATGTATGCGGCCCGACCGTGCACGATTTCATCCACGTTGGAAATGCGAGGACGTTTGTTACTTTCGATGTGGTAAATAGGTACCTTAGATATCGTGGATATGATGTGACGTTAGTCCAGAACATCACCGATATTGAGGACAAGATAATAAAGAAATCAAATGAACACGGGATTCCTGCTTCTGAGGTTGCGAAGAGATTTGAGCGAGAGTACTACAGCGATATTGAAAGTTTGAACATCATGAAGGCAGACGTTCAACCTAAGGCCACGGAGCACGTTCCTGAGATGATCGAGCACATAAAAGAACTCGTGAAAAAAGGGATGGCTTACTCCGTCAACGGTGATGTCTATTTCGAGGTGTCAAGGTTCAACGGTTACGGGAAGCTCTCGGGGATGAAGCTTGAAGAGCTTGAGATCGGGAGCAGGGTAGAGGTTAACGATTTGAAGAGGAATCCTGCCGATTTCGTGCTCTGGAAATCTTCGAAACCAGGGGAGCCAAAATGGGACAGTCCGTGGGGTCAGGGCAGACCAGGCTGGCATATTGAATGTTCGGTCATGTCACTTAAATACCTGAGGAACAGTTTTGACATCCACGGCGGAGCGGTTGACCTGATTTTTCCACATCATGAAAATGAGATCGCGCAGTCTGAGGGACTCACCGACGAACCTTTTGTGAAGTACTGGATGCACGGTGGGATGCTCAAGATAGGTGAGCAGGAGATGCATAAATCGCTGGGCAATTTCATCACCGTTAGGGATCTGATGTCACTACATGATTTCAATGCCGTCAGGTTATCCATGCTGCAAACGCACTATCGCAGCACGCTGGATTTTTCCGAGGAAAATCTGATCGCTGCGCGCAATGCTTTTGAACGGATCAGTGAGCTTTACCTGAGATTAGAAGATGTTTCAGGCACGGAAAAAGGTATAGCATCAAGACCTGATGGCTACGAAGATGTAAAGATGCTTCACCAGGCAAAAAAAGATTTCATGGAAGCGATGGATGATGATTTCAATACCCCTAACGCGATAGCAGTGATATTTAACCTGGTCAGGGAGGTAAACAAAGCGCTTGACGAAATGAACCTTGAACCAGGAGTGGATGAAGCAACCTTTGCATTAAAGGCACAGACAGCAATAAAGGAATTATGTTCAGTACTGGGTCTTGCGCCTGGCAAAGGGAGGAAGTTGGGTAATGAGCTGGCAGGCTCGCTTCTTGAGCTTTTGATCAGTCTGCGGGATGATGCAAGAAAGCGTAAGGATTGGCAGTTTTCAGATCGAATTCGGAGCGAGCTTGAGAAGATAGGCATTGCACTTGAGGATACTGCAAAAGGCACGAGATGGCTGCTGAAGGACAGAGAGACTTCGTAAATAGATTTACCATTTTTGGATTTCACCCTGTTTACGAAGCCATTCAATCTGGCGTGCCGATTAAAAAAATCGTCATCAATAGATCTGTGGTTGATAAGCAAAGAGGGCAATCCATCTTAAAAAATGCGAATGATCTTGGGATTGAGGTTGAAATACTGCCCAGAGACAAGTTTGAGGCATTTCCCGCATCAAATCAGGGATTTGCTGCTGCCATGGCGCCCTATCAGTACCATGAAATCCGAAAAATAGTTGACGATTTAAAAAAAGAAGATTCAATAAAAAAATCGATCATACTGATTTTATCAGGGATTAACGATCCTCAGAACCTTGGTGCGATAATCAGATCAGCTGCTTTTTTCGACGTGGATGCTGTGATAACCTTGCTTCACAGGTCCGCACCTATTACAGCATCAGTTTATAAAGCATCTGCCGGCACAGTTTCCAGGGTCAGGGTTTGTCGCGAAGTAAATATTCCCAGGACAATTGATTTCCTTAAAAAAGAGGGTTACTGGATATATGGCGCGGATGTCAGGGTGGCCAAGCGACTTGAGGATGTAGAATTCAATTTTCCAGTTGCAGTTGTGCTTGGAGCGGAGGATAAGGGTCCCGGCAAGCTGGTTTTGGATAAGTGCGATGAAACATTTTCGATTAAGGGTAGAGGTGATGTCGATTCATTGAACGTCTCCGTAGCTGCGGGAATATCCCTTTCGCGCATTTTCTATTTGCGAGATGGCAATAAATGAATGACGAGAAGCAGATATATATAATTGACGGCTACAACCTCATGAACTTTTTGAAGAAAAAGGAGTATACAAGAGGAGATAGCTTTGAGGATCAGAGGGTCTCCTTTATTCATTTAATGAAGGACTTCGCCTCCTATAAAAATGCCAGGCTGATACTGGTGTTTGATGGTGTTAAGCGCGGTAACAATGTTGAGAGCAAGGGCGTGAGTATGGACGTGGAGGTCATTTACACGAACAGGGGCGAAAGCGCTGATGAGTACATTGAAAGAATGATATATCAGGCCCGGCATAAGAAGAATCTCTTCATAGTAACCTTGGACTACGCGCAACAGAAGATCGCCTCCGGTAAGGGGGTTTACAGGAAATCCGCCAGAGAGATCTCGCTTGAGATAGACTCAATGCGCTCAGGGCTGAGGTCCGTGCTTGACAGCTCACGCAGCGACAAAGACTTCTCTATTTCACAAAGATTACCAGACGATGTCCTTGCCAAGCTTGAGAAGATCAGGAAAAGCCAGAAGAATGTACAATAGGAATTTTCTTAGAGCTCCGTTCAGAGTTTTCTTCATAGGCCAACATTTTTTAATCCAAAATCAAAGTTAAATAAAAGAACCATCTTGACATTTGTATATATCAGGCGTATACATAAGCAATGGCCAATATGCTAGAACAGCTCTTAGGATGTACTGGCTTTCAATGGGATGATGGTAATACCGACAAGAACTGGATCAAGCATAAGGTCAATTGGACTGAATGTGAGGAGTTATTTTTCAACGAGCCGCTCTTAGTCGTGTCGGACATCGAGCACTTAAGTATTGAACCAAGATTTTATGCGCTCGGCCAGACAGATACGGGGCGACTTTTATTTGTAGTGTTTACCATACGAGGTGAGTTGCTAAGAGTGATCTCTGCTCGAGATATGAGCAAGCGAGAAAAGAAGGAGTATGAAAGTGGTCGAAGTAAAGCGGATTCAGAAGATACCGAAGTTTGAGAACGAAGATAAGGAACGAGAGTTCTGGTCGTCACACGACTCCACTGGGTATGTCGATTGGCGCAAGGCAAAGCGGGTTAAACTCCCAAACTTGCGTCCAACAATGCGGGCAATCTCCATTCGCCTGCCGGAGTTGATGATAGAGCGACTTAAAGTACTGGCAAATAAACGTGATGTCCCTTACCAGTCATTGCTGAAGATTTTTATCGCAGACAAGATTATGGAAGAAGAATTGCGTTCCACACGTTAGATGGAGCTTATATCCAAAACTCAGCTACTAGAGTTGACGCTCAGGGCTTAAGTATCCTGTGTATATTTTACATGAAGAAGATTACATCTTGACATATGTAAAAATATTGGTTACTTTTTATATGCACTATACAAAGAGCTAGCACACCGGGCAGCTTATATTTTTATATAGCTGGAGGCTAAGATGGCAAGGTCCAGTGCTAGTTCTGTTTCCTCGATTTATGAGCACTATGAAGCTTTAGATGATGATAAACTCATCAGACTGTCCAGGATGGGTAATATGCAGGCTCAGGCGACCCTCCTTTCCAAGTACAAATATCTGGTTAAGCTCAAGGTAAAGTCATATTTTCTAATTGGCGCGGATAAAGAAGACCTGATCCAGGAAGGCATGATCGGACTTTACAAGGCAATCCAGGATTTTCGCGATGACAAGGATACTTCGTTCAAAGCGTTTGCTGAGCTCTGCATAACGAGGCAGATAATAACTGCGATAAAGGGGGCGACGAGACAGAAGCATCTACCTTTAAATCAGTACGTCTCCTTGAGCAAGTCGCTGGATCATGAAGATGATAGCAACTCATCGCTTGATGACATAATTTCTGAGAGTTACATCTGTGATCCCATTGACCTGCTGATAACACATGAGGAGATTGGCGACATAAAATACTGCTTCAATGAGCTGTTGAGCAAGTTGGAAGCTACCGTATTGAGCCTTTACATGGACGGCAATACCTATCATGATATCGCGGGAAAGATGGATAGACAGGTTAAATCCATCGATAATGCACTGCAAAGGGTGAAGAGGAAGCTTGATACCTATCTTCGAAGGGCAGATGAGGCTTGATTTCTCAGGGTAGCCTGTTCACGAAATAAGCTGAGTCGATTTCCAATTGGGGCGTCTGATATAGTTTGGACAGATAGTTCTTCTCGGTGAACTTTTTTTCAAGCGCAGCATTGAATTCATCCTCGCTTAACCCCATTGCCAAAATCAGGGCTTTGAAATACACACCGCTTAATTCTTCATTTTTTCTTATACTTAATGGTATTAGCACAGTCTTTTGTACTTCACCGAGGCACTTCACGTTTTTAATAAAAAATCTGTTAAGGCCACTTAAGCTGCCTCTTAACTCTTTAAACTTTAACTGTTTCAATACCTTTATAAAATCCTGAAATCTATAACTTCTTCCCAATTGAACTCCGCTTTTTCGTCCTGTCTTCTTATCAGGCCCATCAGTCCCCCACCTGAGTCGCCGCTTGAAAATAGGTTCCCAAGGATACCTCTTCTCTGCCCTGACCAGGGAAATACTTTTTTCTGGAATATCTCATAACTCTTATTGAGTTCCTTATTTAGCCTTGCCCTGTTGAAGGAGAGGGCGAAATAGAAGTCGAATAGTAGCTTGTAGAGACTTTCCTTTGCATCCAGCATATTCTCACCTTTTGCGATGAGCGAGAGCTCAGGACATATTATTAAGAATTCCTCATCGTCAGATACTATTAATCCTGTCAGGGGCTTGGTTATTTCCAAGTCAAATCTCCTCGTTTTCCAAATGTCTATTATTAAATTCCATTGAATCTCAAAGGTCAAATACTTTTTAGAATAGGAACTCACACCCTAGCTGTTTGGTTTGGCCTGAACGCTGTACCTCTTTTTTCCTTTATGAACATGGTAGCTGCGATCGATATTATTACTAGCAGTGAGGCTGATAGCAGAGAGATTTTTAAATTGAATGCATCTGCAATGGCTCCGAAAACGAATCCACTTAGTCCACCCATCACAAATGAAACTCCTAGCGAGAAACCAGACATGAGTCCTATGTTCGATGGTGAAAGATCCTGTGTCAGCACTTGGGATAATGTAACTGGTGCTAATATAAAGAAACCAGCTACAGCAAATAAGATAAAGCTTGATATCCCGGAGAAAAATAAGAACCCTAGTATCAATGGTACGTACATCGCCAGGCACACAAACATAATAGGCTTTCTTCCGATCCTGTCGGATAGCCACCCTCCCAGTATTGCTCCTAAAGAGCCAAGTCCAAGATATGCTGTAAGCAGGATACCCGAGACTCCCGGCCGGTAACCCAATTTATCTATGTAGAGAGGTAGGAATGAGGTGACGACATGGCTTGCCATCGACATGGTTGCGGTTGCAATTCCGATGCTGATTAGCTGATTCCATGGAGCCCCTCTCGCTTTTGTTAACATGCTACTGCTTGACTTTTTAGGTTTGGGTAAATAGTAGTATTCTCTCCTCAAAAGCAAAAAGAAGGCAACTATTAACAAGACTGGGATTATCAAGTATGGCATACCTCTAGCGCCGACTGTGGTCAGGACGAGTGCCCCGAGCAGAGGACCAAGCGAGTACCCAAGATTACCGCCTAAACCCCATATGGAAACGCCAAACCCCTTGCGCCCAGAGCTAGCCAGATAAGTAGCCATCAAACCGCGTGGGTGGTATATTGCTGATCCTATACCTATGAATACCATTGATATTAAGAGTAACCAATATGTGGGGAATATGCTTGTAAGGCTTACTGATGTGCCCACCAGAATGATCCCAAGCGGAAGCAACCATTCGGTCCTGATTCTATCGGAGAGATAACCAATTCCTATCTGTATGACTGAGGCACAGAGCAGCATGGTTGAGAGGAGCCCTATCTGCTTGTATGAAAGGTTGAACTTCTGCTCGAAATACGGATAGAGCATCGGCAGCAGGTTTATGTGTAAATCTATGAACAAATGTCCGGCAAATAGAATTGCAATTGTTTTCTTTTTCATCTTAAAATAGCCTTAATCGGCATGTCTTTATGCTTCATTTTTATTATGATACTTTGCTTAGATAAAAATTCTGTGAATTATACATGAATATAGCATTTGCGGATTGGATTTTTGCAATTTTCGATTAAAATTTATGGGTTGTTATATTGGCAAGGTGGGTATGAAAATATTTCTGGATTGTGTGCCATGCTTTATCAGGCAATCGATGGAGGCCGCGAGGTTGGCGACGGATGATCACGAACTGCGCAGGGCAATAGTAAAAAGGGTCTGTGCAGAAGCGTCCCAACTTACGTTTCAGGAAAGCGGCCCCAGGATCGTCAAGATGGTCCACGACATAATTAAGGAGATGAGCAGTGTTGCAGATCCATATAAACAGGTTAAAGAGGAATGCAATAAATTCATGGCAGAAGTTATGCCCGATTTAAGGAGAATTGTAGAAAACTCCAAGGATCCCTTCTTAACTGCTGCTAAACTCGCTGTGGCAAGTAACGTCATAGATGTTGGCCAGAAAAGGCATTTAAATAAGAAATTTGTTCTGGATGAGTTCAATAAGGGGCTTGAGAACGGGTTTGCAATCGATAATATAGGGGAATTGAAGAAAGATGTAGCGGGGGCCAGCAGGATACTTTATTTGGGGGACAACGTCGGTGAGACTTTTCTTGACAGGTTATTTATTGAACAGATGCCGTATGAAAAAGTGACCTATACGGTGAAGCCCAGCCCAATAATAAATGATGCGCTGATGGAGGATGCCAGAATCGCTGGGATTACTGATATGGTTAGGGTGATCGAGACTGGTATCAATGCTCCTGGATGCCTGCTTGGAGATTGTTCTGAGGAGTTTTTGAAAGAATTTGAATCAAGTGATCTGATAATAGCCAAGGGTCATGGTAATTATGAATCGCTTTATGGCACAAATGATAGGACGTATTTTCTTCTGATGGCTAAATGTCCTCCGATTGCTAAACATGTTGGTTGCCACGTCGGTGACATAGTCGCCGTAAAAGGAAAAACTCAATAAAAGTTGAGCATTCTATCAGGAGAGTAGTGCGCTCAGAGGTATTGCCCACATGTTGGCACCAAGTTTAACAATACGTTCGCCATTGTAAGCAAGTATTGCTGCTTTACAGCTAGGGGTATTTGAAATGAAAGCTCCAAGTCCAGACAGGCCGCTTTCTGTCCACCTCGTATTGGATTTAACTTCTATGGCTATAACGCTTTGGCCTGATTCTATTATGAAGTCTACCTCATGCCTACCTTGAATATTCCAGAACATTAACCTTGACCTGGGTATTTTTGAGACCAAGATGCTCAGAATATTCTGTGCCACATAGGTTTCATATAGAGCTCCACGGATTGGCTCTTCGCTTTCTTCCTCTGAATGGTCAACTCCCATTAAATACCCTGCTATGCCTGAGTCAGAAAAGTATAGTTTTGGAGATTTTATCAACCTTGCTGCTCTGCTGGAAAGAAATGGTTCAATCAAATTTATGATAAATGAAGCTTGCATCAGTGATAGGTAACTGCTCGTCCGAACAGAATTAAGCTTTGCATCTCTAGAGAGTTCGCTGATTTTTAGAATCTGAGCTGTTCGAAATGCTGTTAGTCTGAGGAGGTTTCTAAATGGAATGAGGTCTGATATTTTGGATAAATCTCTTATATCTCGTTCTAGATAAGTTTGTTCGTATCCCCGATACCAGATTTCAGGATCTTCAACTTTTTTCAGACAAACTACAGGCATCCCTCCTGTTAGAACCTCAGAGAGTTTTATTATTGGGTACTGAGTTTTAATATCTATTTCATCTGGTGACTCGATCAGTTTTAGCAGAAAAGGAGTTTTAAATGTTGAGTTTGTTATCTCTCTTTTATTAAAGGGATAAAGAGTGAGATATATAGCTCGGCCTGCCAGGCTTTCGGAAATTTTATTAAGGAGTAAAAGATTAGCTGAACCAGATAGTAGAAATTTTCCAGGGGTTCTTTTTTTATCTACAATCTGTTTTATTGTGGTGAGTATGTCAGGATATTTTTGCACTTCGTCGATTGTTATGAGTTCGCTGCTTGATAATAGCTCTTCTGGATTTTTTCTTGCAAATTCGAGCTGGGAATAATCATCAAAAGATATATACATGCGGTTTTTGAGCGATGACTGGTTGGTTAAAAGGGTACTTTTACCGGACTGCCGCATGCCTGTTAAAACAACAACGGGCATGTTTTCGAGCGCATGTTCCAAGGCAGGAGAAATTTCACGGTCTAAATATTCTGTCATAATGTAAAGTATAATAGTGGCGAAATGACATCATGTCAACTTATATTTTGACAAATATGAAGTTGTTTCTTAGGATCGTATCAATGTTGATTGATCCAGTTGTTTTTCCTTATCTGATGAAGAAAGTTTGTTGCTATTTTATAATGCTCATAGAAGAATTAAATTGGAGGTAATAAAGATGAATGAGTTCGATTACAACCCATCTAAATGGGTGCCATTTAGGGATAAAGAAGTTTTGGAAAGGGTCAGGAATATTAAAAGAGAAGATATTACAAGACATCCAAATCCAGATTTTAAGATAGTTGTGGTCAAGGATTCAGAGATCGAGTTCATATGGATAACCGATATGTTTTATAGGATTAAAACTGCATCAGATGAAGGCAAAAGGTTGGTCATGATAACCCCTCAACCTGCTCCCCTGTACAGCAAAGTTGCTTATCTCATAAACAAGTTCAGGGTTAGCTGCAGAAATCTTTACACTTTTAACATGGATGAATATGCAGATGAGGGTGGGAACATTGCTCCAGAGAGCTGGCCACAGGGATTCATGTATGCAATGCTAAATAACTTTTATTCTAAAATCGATGAGGAGCTAAGACCCCCAAGAAGTCAGATCATTGCCTTTACAAATGAGAACCTCAAGGATTATGGCAAGATGATATCCGAGTTGGGGGGAGCAGATGTATGCTACAGTGGGCCTGGATGGACTGGTCATCTTGCGTTTATCGAACCAGATGCAGCAGAGTTTGAGGGCAGCTTGGAGGAATGGAAGAAGATGGGCCCAAGGATCGTAACGTTAAGTCCGTTTACCATAGCTCAAAACTCTCTGCATGGAAGCTTTGGCATGAGTGGAGACTTAGCTTTAGTCCCTCCTAAGGCAGCAACCATTGGTCCAGCTCAGGTGATTGAGGCAAAGGCAAGGCTGGATTGGAACTATTTTACAGTTTTGGGCACAAGTGTATCCTGGCAGAGGTTTATTACAAGGCTTGTTGCTCATGGTCCCGTTACACCCTTAATTCCAGAGTCCATTTTACAGACTCTTAGAACTGATTTCTATATATCAGAGTCCATAGCTCAGGATATAAAGCCGGACTGGGACATTACCTATTAATATTTCTTTCCGCAATAGTTTTATATCTACTTGTTAATAAAATAAGAATAAAACAGATTATACTGTTTGTTAATATTATCAGCATTATTGAGGTCTTCCCAAAATTTTCTACAGAGTAGCCTGTTATGAGCTGAAATATCATTACAGATGAATATCCAACAAATCCCAGTAGACTAAAAATACCACCTATTATTTTTGGATTGTTGGAAAATAGGATGGATAAAAGTAAAGGATATATACCAGCAATTGGTAATCCAAATATAAATGAAAAAATAAATTTTACTGTTATATTGGATGAAAATGTAATTACAGAAAGAACTAGAGGGGAGATAAGCGCAATTATTATTAGATATTTTTTTTCTTCTATTTTTTTTATTATTCTTTGAGCTGATGTTGCACCTAATAATACTGATAACCAGAAGAAAGACACAATTAAAA
>JAMDDV010000005.1 GCA_023488455.1 Actinomycetota bacterium
GTGCTTTTGTCCGAGATGGAGGCACTGGCAGTGCGGGGAATAAGTACAGATAAACTGAGGATAAGTTATAACGCTCATCTGATAATGCCATACCATATAATAATTGACTCTCACAGTGAATACCAGCTTGGTAGGTTTCGCATTGGGACTACCAATCGCGGAATAGGGCCTGCATATTCGGATAAGGCAGCAAGGGTCGGTTTAAGAGTTCAGGATATGCTGGATTTAAAGATTTTTAAGCTGAAGCTTGAGCAGACTTTAAAAATAAAGAACAGTTTGATAGAAAAAGTTTATGGTCTTAAACCCCTGCCAGTCGATGAAATAATTAGTGAATATATTGATTATGCTGAAAAGTTAAAAAAGTATATGGTGGATACAACTGATCTCATAAACGACATGCTTGATGCAGGTAAAAATGTATTATTCGAAGGCGCTCAGGGTACCATGCTGGATCTGGATCACGGGACTTATCCGTTTGTTACATCATCTTCACCGGTAAGCGGGGGTGCATGCGTGGGTGCAGGAGTCAGTCCTTTGCGGATAAATCAGGTCATCGGTATTTCAAAAGCATATACAACAAGAGTTGGGGAAGGCCCATTCCCAACGGAATTAAGTGATGAGTGCGGTGATATAATCTGCGAAGCAGGCCAGGAGTATGGTACCACCACTGGCAGGAAAAGGCGTTGCGGATGGTTTGATTCACTAGTCGTGCGCTATTCTACCCGCATAAACGGGTTCACTTCACTTGCGCTTATGAAACTTGACGTGCTCTCCTTGTTTAAGGAGATAAAGATATGCAATGGTTATGAATATGAGGGTAAAGTCTATGACAGGCTTCCCGCACATCAGACCATAGTAAATAGGTGCAGGCCGGTATATGAAACGCATCCCGGGTGGATGAGTGATATTTCCGGTGTGAACAGGTTTGATGATCTTCCAGTTGAAGCACAGAACTATGTGTTGCGCGTGGAGGAACTAATCGGAACCAGAATTAAGATCGTATCGGTTGGACCGGGCAGGGAGCAAAGCATACTGAGAGGAGATGTATTTTGAGCATTTCAAGGT
This sequence comes from Actinomycetota bacterium, assembly GCA_023488455.1. Next base: position 1,066 of record JAMDDV010000005.1, read on the forward strand.
ATTCGAACAAGGAGATGGCGGATATCTGGTCTGAGCAGAGTCGCTTTAATTTTTGGCTTGAGGTTGAACTGGCGGTCTGTGAGGCGATGAGGGATGCAGAACTATTGCCCGAAGCTGACTTCAGAATTATAAAGGAGAAGGCAAGCTTTTCTTTGAGCAGGATTGCTGAGATCGAAAGCGTAACAAACCATGAGCTGGTGGCGTTTATTGAAAATGTTGCTGAAAATGTTGGCGAACCAGCAAGGTTTCTTCACTTCGGCCTTACCTCTTCTGATGTCATGGACACTGCGCTTTCGCTGCAGATCACGAGATCACTTGACCTGATCAGATCCCAGGTTAAGAAGTTTATGAGGCTGCTAGCCCAGCGAGGATTAGAGCTCAGGGAGATACCCATGATGGGTCGTACTCACGGAGTCCATGCGGAACCGATAACGCTCGGCTTCAAGCTCGGAGTCTGGGCTTTTGATTTCAAAAGGCATCTGAAAAACCTGGATGAGGCTCTGGAGAAGTCCAGTGTTGGTAAGATATCAGGAGCTGTTGGCACTTACTCAACTGTGGATTCCAAGATTGAAGAAAAAGCGCTGCATAAGCTTGGCCTGAATATCTATAGAGGGTCGACGCAGGTAATCGGCCGCGAGATGGCAGCGGATGTGCTCTGCACGCTTGCCGTTGTGGCGGGGACGATAGAAAAGATATCAACCGATGTTCGTTCGCTCCAACGCACGGAGATCGGTGAGCTAAATGAGCCGTTTACGGCTGGGCAAAAAGGGTCTTCTGCAATGCCGCATAAGAAGAACCCGATATTGTGCGAACGGCTGTGTGGCCTTGCGCGGCTCATCAGGGGATATGCAATGGTCGCGCTTGAAAATATTGCATTGTGGGGTGAGCGGGATATCTCGCACTCATCTGCTGAGCGATTTGAGCTTCCACAATCGTTTATACTTCTGAGTTATATGCTGGATAAACTCTTTTATATAATATCGAACCTGGTATTTGACACCGACAGGATGAAACAAAATATTGACATTTCAAAAGGCAGATATTTTTCGCAGAAGTTGATGCTTGAGTTAATCAAATCAGGAAAGACCAGAAAGGAAGCCTACGAGAACGTTCAGCGCATAGCATTGAGGTCACATCAGACAGGAGAAAACTTGCAGGAACTCGCTTTCGCTGATGAAGAACTTGCCAGATCGCTTTCTCCCCCGACCCTCAAAAACTGTTTTGATCTTCAGATATTTTTTAGAGGCTTGGATAAATTTTTCGAAAGGCTCGGTGAACTTTTAATTGAATGAGGTGAGAATAAGGACTGCACTCATCAGCGTATCTGACAAAAGGGGACTGATCGAGCTGGCAAAAGCACTGAGCAGCCTTGAGGTTAAGATAATCTCAACAGGAGGTACGCTTGAAGCTCTTACCAGGGCAAATCTCAGAGCTCATAGTGTTTCTGAAATGACGGGCTTTCCTGAGATACTTGGCGGAAGGGTGAAGACCCTCCACCCCCTGATCCACGCAGGCATACTATTTGACAGAGACAATCAAGATCATGTTAATCAGATGGCAGAAATGGGGATTAGTGGCATCGATATGGTCGTCGTCAATCTCTACCCGTTTGCCGAGGTTATAACAAGACCGGACATAAGTCGCTCTGAAGCAATAGAGAATATTGATATTGGTGGGCCTACGATGATAAGGGCTGCTGCTAAGAACCAGAGTGGTGTGCTGGTCGTGGTCGACCCCGATGACTACCCTGAGATCATTGCAGAATTAAAAAAGAAAGATGGCCATATATCTCTACAGACAAGGCAGAGGTTTGCGGCTAAAGTCTTCAAGCATACTGCTGATTACGATGCAACAATAGCCTCCTATTTTGATCAGGAAAGACAACTATTTCCAGGTAATTTGACACTGAACTATAGAAAGGTCATCAATCTGCGATATGGAGAAAATCCGATCCAGCCGGCTGCCCTTTACGCACAGTTGGGTACATCAGGGGGCTTCTTCAAGAATTTTAAGCAACTTTCAGGGAAAGAGCTTTCATATAACAATGTGCTCGATATTCATTCTGCTTGGAGAGCTGTTTCTGACCTGCGATCCCCTGCTTGTGTTATCGTAAAACATAACAATCCATGTGGTGCAGCTATCGGCAGCGATGAAATGGAGGTCTTCTTGAAATCGCTTGGTTGTGATCCTTTGTCAGCATTTGGCGGCATAGTAGCCGTAAGAAAAAGAATAGATGCGAAGCTGGCCACTGAGATCACCAGAACTTTTTTTGAGGCGGTAATTGCTTCAGAGATTGACAATGATGCGCTTGATATATTGAGGACCAGAGAAAAGCTCATCGTGGCCAGTATTAGCAGTGAAATGCAATCAGATGCAGAGTACAGATTTGTCGATGGTGCCCTGCTCCTCCAGGCTGCTGATATTGGAACTGTGAGCAGGGAGGAGCTTGAATTTGTGACCGACCTGAAACCGACCGAGGGTCAGATTGACGAACTGCTATTTGCCATGGCTGTGTGCAAACATGTAAAGTCAAATGCAATCGTCATTTCCAGTAATTTTGCAACAGTTGGGATAGGGGCAGGTCAGATGAGTCGTGTGGATTCGGTGAAGATTGCCATAATGAAAGCGGGGGAAAGGTCAAAAGGTTCCGTGCTTGCCTCTGATGCTTTTTTCCCTTTCAGGGATTCCATAGATGAAGCTGCTAAGACTGGGACAGCTTCGATCATTCAGCCAGGAGGTTCAAACCGCGATGCTGAGGTGATCGAAGCAGCAAACCAGCTCGGCGTCTCGATGGTCTTTACCGGGAGACGGCATTTCAGACATTAAAACAAATTGTAAGCGCAAAGCGTCAATATGTTTCGTTCACATGATTTCTTTTGAGAATCGGTATATGGAGGATTTTTATGGAGATAGCATCTGTTTTTGAAAGTAGAGTCAATAAAGCGTTTTTATATATTTTCATGCCGCTTACATTTGCAGCGCTTACCTATCTGGGCAGCCAGGCGAGCATCTACTTACCCTTCACACCGGTACCGATCACCCTGCAGGTATTGACAGTGATCCTGGCGGGTCTTACGCTTGGGCCACGGCTCGGCGCTTTGAGCCAGGCGGAATATGTAATTGCCGGCATTCTCGGTGCTCCTGTTTTTGCTGGAGGGAAATCCGGAGTTGTTGCTCTTGCCGGTCCAACTGGCGGCTACCTAGTGGGTTTTATATTCGCCGCTTTTGTGATCGGAACTGTTTACCGCGTTTACAGGAGAAGGGATGACTGGGGTATATTTCTATCAGCAGCAACCGGAGTTATCACGATATATATTTTTGGAGCTACCTGGCTCGCCATCCTTTTTGTACTTTCGGGATTGGGTATCTTTGAATCGATTGGTAAATCCATGATGCTCGGTGTCGTTCCGTTTATCGGTGCTGATGTTTTGAAGATAATAGTGGCAGCAGCACTTGTTAAGACGATCGTCAGTGGATCGTGGCGAGATAAGGTCTCCAGGCCTCGTTGATCACCCGCGTTCCGAGCAGGATGAACACGATGTAAGATGGTTCCTCTGGTGGTCTTATTAGCGACATGTTAGCTTCATAGAGAAGCTTGTTGCTCTTTCTATTATTGCAGGGTGGACATGCTGCGACGACATTTTCCCATGAAGTTATCCCCCCGCGCGACTTTGGTACTACATGATCAACAGTGAGATAATCATCTTCCTTGCCACAGTACTGGCATACGTAGTTATCCCTGGCCAGTACTGCTTTTCGCGATATTCTTAGCTTGATTCGCTTGGGTATCTTTACGTATTTTACCAGTCTTATTACAAGCGGATAGGGCATGGATATCTTTTCGGATTTAAGTCTTCTTTCGATGATGACCTCGATGGGTACCGCTTTATCCTTCAACACAAGCACTATTGCCCTTTTTATCGTGGTGATATTAAGGGGCTCATAGCTTGCGTTCAGAACTAAAACCTGGTTCATGCCTGTTTTGTCAAAAATTTTTTAAGAATTTATCACAAGGTCGCTAATTTCTCAAGAAAAATTATAAATGGCGAAATATTAGGGATTCAGGGAGTTATCCTTGAAGCAGAAACAGGTAATGTGGTTATTGTTTTTATACAAGCATACAATGTAAGAATAGGAAAAATTAGGGAGGTATAAATCAATTATGGAAAATATAGGTTTTATAGGTCTTGGAATAATGGGAAAGAATATGGCTAAGAATTTAATTAAAGACGGGTACAGTCTTGTAGTATTCGATATTGATCCAATCACACTAAAAGAGTTTCAGAAAGAAGGAGGCCAGGTTTCTTCTACGGTAATGGATTTGGCAGGAAAATGTAATATTATAATCACGATGCTTCCTGACTCTCCTCAAAGTGAGGAAGTTATAATAGGAAATGGGGGAATAATCCAATCAGCAGTAAAAGGAACAATGGTTATAGATATGAGTTCATAGATCCATTTGTGTCAATAAAGATAGGGAAGGAACTCTCTGTTAAAGGAATTGATTTTTTAGATGCTCCAGTTTCCGGAGGAGAGCAGGGAGCAGTCGAAGGGACACTTGCTATTATGGCAGGGGGCAAAAGGGAAATTTTTGAAAAAGCGCTTCCTTTATTTAAGGTTATGGGTAAAACGTATAATTTAGTTGGTGACACAGGGGCTGGTAATTTTACTAAATTAGCAAATCAACTAATAGTAGCAGCAAATATTGCTGTAATCTGTGAAGCTATGCTATTAATTAAAAAAGCAGGTCTATCTCCAACTGTTGTATATGATGCAATAAAGGAGGGTTTAGCGGGAAGTAAGGTGTTAGACTGCAAATTCCCTATGATGATAAATAGAAATTTCAAGGCTGGTTTTAAGATAAAGTTACATAAAAAAGATCTTCAAAATGCACTTAATGCAGGTTCGTCGCTGAGTATTCCTTTGCCGCTTTCTTCCCAATTACTTGAAACCCTGAAGTCTCTAACCTCTTTAGGTTATGGTGAGTTAGATCACAGTGCAATGTTAAAATATTACGAGAATATTTCAGGGGTTGAAGTCAAGGACTAATATTACAAAAAAATAATGAATATAATATGAGCACAGAAAAAGACAATTTCTCAACAAACTATTGTCCCGTGTACAGAGGTCTGGATCTATACAAGGGTATGTCTGAAGTGCACAGGATCGAGCGAACAACAACAAAAATAAAAAGAACAATACTGGTAAGCTTGTTTAAGGGTGATGACCTGGTGCCAATAGTAAAAAGAATTTGTCTGGAGGAGGGCATCAGGGGGGCTTTTATCTCAGCAATAGGGGCAGCGGATAGGATACCGATCGCAGCCTTTAACATAGAGACGGGAAGATACGATGAGATACTTAAAACGGGTTATCATGAGATCACCTCTGTAGACGGAAATGTATCCACAATACTGGATGATGATAATAACGCTATTGATCTCATGGTTCACCTCCACATATCCTTTGCTGACACGAAGGGCAATGCATATGGTGGCCATCTTTTACCCGGTTTTTCATCAGTAGCCGTTGGGGAGGTATATATAAAAGAGATAGATGGCGGGATGTTCAGGTATAAATCTGAGATAGATAGGCAGGGTTACTCAACGATAAAATTTAACATACCTATAAATAAGGATCTAATACCTATCTGTAAAGACAATATGGATATATGTGAGTTTGGCAGTGAGATCCTAACAAAGGAAGACGCCAAAGGATTAGTTAACTCTGGTTGTAAAAGAGTTACGGTATCGAAAGTTAGCAACATAACCTCTGAAGCAAGTGAATATTTAAAAGCAAACGGTATAGATGTAGAGATTTTAGAACCTGCCCCAGGAGAAATGATAAAGGATATTCAGGCAGTAGATGTCAAGAAAGTCAATTGGGATGAGGTTCTAGATATCGATAGGAGCTTTGGTGGCGCTTTAAAAGCATTCACCAGTACGCTTAATCTAAATAATATCGATATATTAATAGGAGAGTTTAAAAAGGGCGAACGCCTTAAAAAGCATCTTCACAAGCATCCCACAGAAGAGGTGTATTACATGATAGAGGGTGAGGTAGAAGTAACTATAGATGATGAGAAAACCATAGCTAAAAAAGGAGATCTACTTTTTGTCCCACCTGAGGTAGTGCACTGGCCTATCAACCAAAAAGATGAGGTGTGCAGGATCCTATTTATTCTTTCGCCAAAGGAAAAAGAATCTCCTACGATTTTAGAATAATGTTGAAATTTATTGCCTTTGTGGTTTAATTATTTAAAAAGTTAAAGGAGCGATGAAATGACCGAACCCGTTGCACCTCAACCTGTATCTGGCCAGGGAACAGAAGAAAAAGCCAGTGGAAAAGCACTAGCAGCAATGATCATAGGAATTTGTTCAATTGTTTTTGGCTGGTGTGGGATTGGAATTCTTGGAATAATATTAGGTATTGCTGCACTCATCTTAGGGATAATGGAGAGAAAAGCAATCGCATCAGGCCAATCATCAGAAAAGGGTAAAGTCTTTGCACTTATTGGTTTAATAACTGGAATAGTGGGTATTATTGGTGGCGTAATAGTACTCATAGTTTTTCTAGCTGTTGGTGCATTCTCATTTATTCCATTTTTAACCAGCCCAGCGAATTTTTAGTATCAGTAATCTGGTAAGTAAAGTTTGGGCATGATTGTGAAAAACTTCATGCCCTTTTTTAATATTGCGATATTTAGCTGATTAATTTTCATGAAATTTTTATACTGGTTTTATTCCGGGCTCTGCCATCAAAATCTGGCCAGGACTTTAATGGCAGGGAATGCTTATTATGTTGTCTGTGCTCGCAATACCGGCATTTATGCGGGCGTAGTTTTTGGTGCCATCATAACAGGGCTGTTGTACATGTCTCGCAGACGGGCACCAACAATTTTCCCTGGTCTATTTACTCTGATAATTCTAGTTTTGACATCGGTGCCCATGTTGCTGGATGCCGGGCTTTCTTTGATAAATGTCTGGCCGTCAAGTAATGAAATCAGGTTGATGACCGGGCTTTATTTTGGCTTTGCAATTTCAGCCTTCCTTTCGCTGGTATTCTTTGAGATATTGACCAGGTTTTCTCGCCTTTCAGGTCTTCAGAAGGTAAGGCTCTTTGATGAATTGTGGACGCTGGCGATATATATTTTAATGCCAATTTTACTTTGGGCGGCGGTATTATTCTTGAGCCGTATCTTCTTTTATGTTGTCGCAGTTTCGGTATTCCTTTCAATATGGTTCGGTAACCTGATTGTCATCATGGCGTTAATCAGGAAAAAGACACGTGAAAATGCCGTGTTTGCTATGGGAATCGCCGTATTTTCTGCTGCCGCTGAAATGGCAATCATGGCATCAATGCAGATGCTTATGTCTTTATATTTAAAGTTTTCACCCCTTTAGGTCTTTCACTATTTGCTAATTTGTTCTAAAATACTGATACTCATTTGCCTAAAAGGAGAAAGATATGGATCTGGAAGATAAAGCAAACTACTTCAGGGTCCCGATAACCATGCCCGCTGATATGGTTGAATTTTTGGAAAAGCTCGGCATGCGTTCTAAAAGGACTGGTGGCAAGAAGATACCGAATACAATGATCGTAAGAAGTGCTGTGCGCGTTCTTGAGAAGCTGGATTTAAATATAGATGGCGTTCAGACGGAGGAGGAGCTGGACGAACGCATCTTGGATGCATGCCGCAGACGTAAATAGTTCAAAACGGCTCGACTTTGCTGATTTAAGCCTGATTAAAATAAGGCGACATCTTTACAACTACTTCTTAATCGTGGTGAGGTCCTGGATATCACCGGTATCGATGCTGTTTGCCACCGGTACAAGCAGGTATCTGTAGTATAGATCTTTTTGTGGCTTTAAGAAATAAGCGATTATAAGCGAGTTATTACCTTCATAAGTCGCCTTTTCAGCGTAAAATGGCAGAAGATTTCTGGTGCTTTCGGATATAACTATTTCATCCTTATTTGAATTTGCGATCTCATCGATATTTTTCTCGAGGATGATCGGTATCATATCTGAATTCAGTCTAGCCGTGGTAAGGCTAGACTTGAGCTTTGCCATTAGTTCCTGCTGGCTGATTGAACCATCTGAGCTGATCTGCTGATAAAACTTCTCAGCCATTTCAGCAATGTCTTTGGCTTCCTTCAGTTTTGCTGTGTCGTAAAAATTTTCTACGTTCACAAATATCGGAAAATCGATCGTTTCTGCTGCCATGAGCTCACCAGCGGTTTCTCCCATGGGAGCGGCTGCTCCCATCGTATCCTGCGTCGGTGCTGATTTTGTAGCTTCTTCAGCAACAGCTGACTCTGCTGCAGCGGGGGCTGAGGCTGTCATCAATGTTGGTGCAGTTGAGATAAAAAGGAACCTGAACACAACTGTTGCAGTCAGTATCAGAATTGCAAGGCCAGCCGCGGATGCAAGCGTTACAGCAAGGTGTCTCTGCCAGGCTGGCTTTGAAGTTTGCCTGTTAGTTCGAATTGCTGAAGGGATCATCGACATTATGCTGATTTTTTCCTCATCATTCAATGTGCATTCTTCAAGGCTTGATACCCTGTCTTTTAAATTAGCCAGCGTTTCATATCTCTTTCTGCATTTTACGCACGATTTGAGGTGTTCGACTATTTCATCAGCTTGTCTGCCCAAGATCTCAGCATCAATTAACGAAGAAATCTCATTGTTATAATGTTTTTCGCCTGTGTTAGCGTTCATCTTATAGATCATCCCTTTTGACAAAAAAATCATGCTTTTGTTCACTTCCCCTTAAGTGTTCGCAGCATCTGTTCCCTTGCTCTGTTAATACGCGACTTTACGGTGCCAATGGGTATGTTCACCATCCTTGAGATCTCTTCGTATTTAAATCCTGAAATGTCACAAAGTATCAACACCTCTTTTAATTTCACCGGTAATTTTACTATTGCATCTATTAAAGATTGACCATCGATTTTATTGATCACCGCTTCCTCAAGGTCGTAGTCTGAGGAAAAGTCAAATATTTCGCTATCGTCGTCATCATTCGAGATTTCAATGAAAATTTTTCTCGCTTTTATTTTGTCCCTTGCAAGGTTGGCTGCTATGCTGAAGAGCCAGGTTGAGAACTTGGATTCACCCCTGAACTGTACAGCGCCTCTTATCATCCTTAAAAACGTTTCCTGGGTCACATCAAAGGCGTCATCCCTATTATCCAGGAATCTCATTGAAAAGTTGAAGATTTTGCCCTGATAACGTATGATCAGTGCAGTTGCGGCATGATTGTCTCCCCTGGCAACCTTTGATATCAGTGCTTCATCACATGTTGAGTTAAGATTTCGTTCAGATTTCATTTGATAGTAGATTTTACGACTTCTTGAAGGTTTTAAAATAGTATTTTTTAAAATAAAATAACTCAGGACATAAGAAGGATTTGAGATGAAATATGAAATTGCTATAGTTGGTGGAGGGCCAGCAGGTCTTTCCGCTGCGATTTATGCCTCACGTGCACTTGTGAAGGTGGCGCTGCTGGAGAAGGGTTTATGCGGTGGACAGGCTGCGACTACGGATCTGATCGAGAACTACCCGGGGTTTCCTGATGGCATTTCAGGTATGAAGCTGATGGAGATGTTCTCAAAGCAAGCAGAGCGTTTTGAGACCGAGATTTTTACCTTTTCAGAAGTTAAGTCGATAGAAAGATCAGGAAGCGGCTTTGCTCTTGATCTGGGAGATGGGAAGCTGATGTCTTCTGCGATCATATATTGCGCTGGTCAGAGCCCATCGAAGCTTGGGATAAGGGGGGAAGAAGAATTTTATGGCAGAGGCGTTTCTTACTGCGCTACCTGCGATGGTGCTCTGTATAGAGGGAAGGAAGTAGTAGTGGTGGGCGGCGGGGATTCGGCAATAGAGGAAGCCATTTTTTTGACTCGTTATGCGAGCTGCGTTACAGTTATCCACCGAAGGGATGAGCTCAGGGCTGCTAAAATTATTCAGAAGAGAGCCTTTGAAAATCCGAAGATCAGGTTTGAATTAAACGCAGTCCTCGATGAGATCTCGGGAGGGCAGTTTGTTGAGTCGGTACGGGTAAGAAAGTTGAAGGATGACAGCCTGAAGGAGATAAATGCACAGGGAGTATTTATCTATGTAGGATATAAACCAAACTCTAGTTTGTTGGCTGATCTTGTTGAGTTGGATGAACGGGGTTATGTTATTACAGACTCGGATTGCTATACTTCACAGTTAGGTATATTAGCTGCTGGAGACGTCAGAAGGTCTGGCTTGAAGCAGGTAGCGACTTCTGTCTCAGATGGTGCTATAGCTGCGATGTCGGCGATCAGATATCTTGAATCGCTTTAGGAGACATGCATGAAGTTAAATGAAGTTCTCTTCGTGAATGCTACTGGGAAAGAAGTTGTCGATCTACAGACGAGGTTGGCGGCGCTTGGTTTCGACTTGAAGGGTGATGAACCTGGAAGGTTTGGTAAGCATACCAGAGAAGCAGTAAAGGAGTTTCAACACGTACGCGGCCTGACTGTTACAGGATCTGTGGACTCTGACACGTGGGAGGAGCTGGTGGACGCTGGTTTTCAGCTCGGGGACAGGTCTTTGTACCTGAAAAACCCCTATTTCAGGGGAGATGATGTTCGTGAGCTGCAGATGAGCCTTCGCTCCCTCGGTTTTTATGATGGTGAGGAGACGAGCATCTATGATGAGAAGACCGATCAGGCAGTCAGAGAATTTCAGCGGAATATGCAGATATCCGATGACGGTATAGTGGGTAGCCAGACCGTATCCCAGATTAATGATTTGAAAAAAGCAATTGAATTTGGGAAGTCCATGCCATATTCGGACAGGCGATACATTGAACATGGCGATGGGAAGAGCACCTGGAACAGAATGCTGTGCATAGCGGCATCGATGCGTCTGGATATCGACGATGGTGGGGTCGGCGTGCTCGGACTCACCGAGGCAGAGGTCAACGGGCGGCTTTCCGTTCTCTGCAAGAAAGAGCTTGCTCTTTTAAACATAGATTCCATGCTCGTTGGAGTAGAGGGGAAAGTGGATGAACTTTCGCTGGCGAATATGGTCAATGAATCCAACGTTGATACACTGGTATATTTAAAGCTCGGAAATTCAAGTGATATCAACCTCGAGGGCTGTACCTGTTATTTTTTCAAAGGTAGGAATTCGTTTTCGCAGAACGGAAAGCTGCTTGCGGAAATTGTGAAGGATGAGATCGTTAAAAAATGTGGGCAGAGCGAGATTGAGATTAGCGGAGCAAATCATAATATTTTGCGATACACGAAGATGACCGCAGTTGAAGTCATACCTGCTTTTCTGTCAAACCCAGCGGAGGAAAAGAAGCTTAACAGCGAGACCTTCCTGATAAAGGTTGCACGTTCCATTGCATCTGGCGTCGCCAACTTTTATGAAAAGGTAAGCCTGTAAGTCCAGCAATTCCGCATCTTCTTTTCTAACGCATCAAAATCAAGCTTAAATATAGCCTAAAATACCCTTTTTTCTAAGAAAGCAAATTCGCATTCGAGAAATTATTGCATTTTATCATAAATATGATATA
>JAMDDV010000041.1 GCA_023488455.1 Actinomycetota bacterium
GCCTCATTTACCAGTTTAATTGCCTGCGCTTCGCCTTCTGCTTCCAGAATCTTTGCCTGCCTGATTCCTTCCGCCTTTTTTATTTCCGCCCTTTTTATACCGTCAGCATTTGTTTCCGCAGCTGTTGCAAAGTCAATGGCAGCTACCATCTCATTTTGTGCTTTGACAACCTTATTCATTGTCTCCTGGACATCTTTTGGCGGATCAATTTCTTTCAGCTCGGTTCGCAGGATTTCAATACCCCAGTCTTTAGTCTCAATTTTGAGTGTCTGGTCAAGATCCGTATTAATCCTGCCTCTTTCGCTATTTGCCGATTTGAGCGTAAGAGTACCAATGATATTTCTTAAGGTAGTTCTTGCGAGGTTGACTACCTGCAGGCGGTAATTTGTTACATTATACATCGAGTTTTTCACATTTACCTCATCAGCCTTAACCTTTAGATAAACCTGCGCATCCACTGTTGCATTCAAATTGTCGTTGGTAATGATTACCTGCGGGTCTGCATTGAATAGTTGCTCCCTGATATCAACACGGTAAAGTTTTTGAAAGAAAACCAAAACCCAGTGAAACCCGGGCTCGGCATAACCGGTATATTTACCAAGCGTTTCTTTTAGGCCACGATGTGTCGGCCTGACAATCCTTATTCCAATTAAGAAGAAGAAAAATACAACTGCAGCAACTATAATTATTACATTAATAATAATATTCATAAGACACCATCCTTTTTAACTATTTTAAATTGAGATTATTACTGTGGTTGACGATTGTCAAGAAAAATCGATTCTTATCTTTTCATATCAAATATTATACCAGTGACAATTATAAATATTATTAGCAATTTTTACCGTAATTTCAGAATTGCTAATCAGCAACCCATGTTCGGCTTTTCTTGAATTAGTATAATTAAACCATTTTATGAGTGATTCATAATGTTTGCTATAAATTGTTGAAGCCAATCTTATTTCCAGGAATTCTATATAAGTTGGGTTAAGAATGTTTGAGCAGGAACAATGATAGGATTTGAATACTTAAAGCAATCTTTGGAGATATAATCCATATCAAATACCACCTGGAACGCATGTTTTGCCTTAATTTTGTCCTGAAAATAAGCCAGATTTTTACTTATATCATTTTTTGACGATAATTTGACTTCAACTAAAAACCATGGTTTTTTATCATGTGAGACTAAAAAATCTATCTCTCGTTTTTCTTTATCTCTGACAAACCATAAGTCATAATGCCCAAAACCACGATCTGTCCAAAAATTTACAGCCTTAAGCAGATGAGACGCAACCAAGTTTTCCATACGACTTCCTTCTTCTTCGATGTTTATCCAATCCCATAAATAAATTTTTGGTTCTTTTATAAGAGAACGGGGAATATTTTTGGACCATGGCTTAACAGTAAAACAATAGAAAAAAGACTGCAATGTTTTAATCCATCGGCGTATCGTATCGGGTGATACATTAATCTTTTTAGCGATGTTTGAGTAACTGGTTAGCTGGCCAGCCTGGTGTTTTAAAATTTCCGCTAAAATCTCGATTTGCCCAAGTTCCTGAATACGGCTTAGATCCCGGATATCTTCCCGTATTAACTGTTCCTGGCGCAGAGTTTTCCATCGATTTAAAAACCTGGTATCATTTTTTATGAACGGCTCAGGAAAGCCTCCGTTTTTAAGCAATTTTTCAAAATCGCTGCTGTCACTTTTAAAAGGCTCACTAATTTCATTTTCCGATAGATCGGTCCTATGCAGTTCTGCTAAAGATAGTTGATGCAGCCGGTAAGAAAAATATCGGCCCATCAGGCTATCCCCGCCTTTTTTATAAATATCCAACCGGGAACTGCCCGTTACAATGATTTTTACCTTTTCTTTGTATGTGTCAAAAAAACCCTTCAAAAAAGTTTTCCACTTGCCATATTTATGGATTTCATCAAAAACAATAATGGGTTTGTCTGAAGATAATTTATATAATCCAGAAAACTCGGCAACACTTTCAACACCTTCAAGAATAATTCTCCTATGGTCTAAATTATCCCAGTTCAGGTACGAAAATTGACTCGTAAATTCTTTAGCCATAAGGCTTATTGTTGTTTTCCCTGATTGCCTGGGCCCACTAAGAAAAATCATTTGCTGATGATTCTTGAAATGTTCCGCTATAACAGATGTATATATTCTTTTTATTTTTTCTTCCATTATGGTTCAATATTTAAAATATCTTAAAATTCTCTTTATGACTAATTTAACATATATCTAAAAATAGTCAAGACTATTTTTAGATATATCGAATTATGGTCAGCCATTGTTTTGTCTGATTGAATTTCCATCCAAAAATTTTTTATATTCCATAAACTATGGCGGAATGATATGTACCTCCGGGAAAGGCCGGGAAACCATTATTGAAAAAAGAATGAATAAGTTATAATACCCTTTATTATAGTACCTTTTATTAATGAACTTTAGCAAAAAGAAAAACGAAGCAAAAAGAAAGCTGGTTTATTCTATGTCTACTGAAGAGATCTATATAACAATAATTGGTGGTGGAGTAATTGGATGTGCCATCGCATATGAGATTTCAAAAGACTACAAACAAAACATAGTTATTATAGAAAAAAACAGCCAGATTAAAGGGGAAAATCAATCCTCAAGAAACTCCGGTGTTATTCATGCAGGTATTTATTACCCAAAGGATATGGAACCTCTAAAAGCAAGAATGTGTGTTGAAGGAAACGATCTGATATATGAGTTTTGCAATAAATATAATATTCCTCATAAAAGAACAGGAAAGCTTGTGGTTGCTGCAAATCAGCTTGAGGAGGAATATCTTGAAGATACCTACAGGATAGCTACAGAAAATAAGGTCCCGGGAGTCAAAATTATAGACAGCAAAGAAGTTAAAAAACTTGAACCTAATGTAAAAGCATTATCTGCTCTTTACGTACCGACTTCAGGAATTATAGATTCCACAAGTTTAACAGATAGGCTTTACAGAATAGCAGAATCTTCGGGAGCAATGTTTTTAGTGGGAAATAAAGTAGTCCAAATCGAATCATTTGGAGACGGCTTTCAGGTTACAATTAAGTCAAATAATGGAACTGAGGTATTCAGGACAAAGATTCTTATTAACTCGGCAGGCTTATACTCTGATGAGGTTGCAAAAATGCTTAATACCGGCAGCCATTATGAGATGAATCCAATAAAAGGTGAATCTGCTAAATTTTATCATACCAAAAGAGAGGAAATATCAATTAATGGTCATAATATCTATCCTGTGCCTTTTGGCTATCTGCCGGATGGCCAGCGGTTTAATGTCCACTTTAAAGAATTTCAAAAATTGTACCGTGAAGGTAAAATAAATAAATCTGTTGGTGCTCATCTTACACCAACCCTGGGTAATGTACCGCCACCCAGGTCAAATACCGATATCCTTTCTTCTACAGAAAGCAATTATTTTATTGGAGATACAGTGACTGTTGGACCTGCTTATTCAAAACCTGATGGAAAAGAAGATTACAGGCCGACTAGAGATGAAAAATATTTTTTAAATATAATTAGTCCTCTTTTTCCATATCTGAAATTAGAAGATATTAGTTTACATCAAACAGGAATAAGAGCTAAATTAAAAGACCATAGTGATTTTGTTATTGAGAGAGACCCAAAATATCAAAATTGTATCAATCTTATCGGTATGGATTCACCAGGGCTTACTTCCTCTTTAGCCATTGCAAAATATGTAAAGCAATTATTGGAATAATGAATAATACAAATTAAACAGATATATTTCACCTGATATTTTATTATTAAGATGAAACAGATCAAGGGGAAAAAGGGCATATGCAGAAACGAGGATTCCATATGGCTTGCAACTACACCCGGTACTGACTACCCTTCACTGCCGCTGAACAAAAAAATAAATGTCGATACTGCAGTAATCGGCGGTGGGATTGCAGGTATTTCGACTGCTTTGTTTTTAAAGCATGCAGGTGTAGATGTCGCGCTTATTGAGGCTGACAGAGTTGCAAAAGGGGTATCAGGTTATTCTTCAGGAAAAATCACATCCCAGCATATACTGATTTACAGGTATCTGATAGATAAATTCGGTTTTGAGATGGCAAAACAATATGCCGATGCCAACCAGGCGGCAATAGAAAAAATTGCCGGCCTGATAAAAGCAGAAGGCATAGACTGCGATTTTTCCCGCCAAACCGCATATACATATGCAGAAACAGATGAAACTATGGAAAAGGTACTGGTTGAGGCTGAGGCAGCAAAAAGTCTTGGCCTGCCTGCTTATATTGAAGAAAAAGTGCCTGTTCCGATTCCCGTAAAAGGTGCTGTATGCTTTTCAGGACAGGCGCGGTTTCATCCGAGGAAATATCTTTTAAGACTTGCAGAAATGATTCCGTACAATGGAAGTGTGATCTTTGAGAAGACAAGGGCAATCGGTATTAAAGAATACGGCAGGAAAGGCTTTCTAATAAATACCACCGCTGCTGATATTGAAGCAAAAAATGTCGTTATCGCTACAAATTTTCCATTTTATGATAAGCCCGGACAATATTATGCAAGGATGGAGGCAGGCCGGATTTATTCTTTTGCAATGAAGCTGAACACCGGTTTTCCTGACGGGATATTTATTAGCGCTGAAAAAGACATATATTCATTCCGCTCCCATCCCTACAGGGATGGCGAACTTATAATTGCAGGCGGCCAGGAACATGTCACGGGAAAAGTCGAAGACACAATGGTAAGGTTTGTAAGTTTATTTCAATATGTCAAGCAGTATTATGACATAGACCATATTGAGTTCTGCTGGTCTTCCCAGGATAATAATACCTTTGACATGGTCCCTTACATCGGAAGGTATCTGCCTGACGGAAAAAACATATATATAGCAACTGGTTTTAACGGCTGGGGCATGACACACGGGACAATTTCGGCAATGATAATAACAGATATGATCCTCGGCGTTAAAAACCCCTGGTCCGGAATATATGATCCTGCAAGGTTTAAACTAAGGGCAGACAATCTAACTGAAACTGCTGGAATAGCGTTTAAAAAAGAAACTGACCCTTATGATAAAATTAAAAAAATCGAGAATCCTGATAAGTACCTGAAAGATCTTAGTCCTGGTGATGGTAAAATCGCTGAAATCTCAGGTACTAAAGTCGCGCTTTACAAACATATTGACGGAGATGGATATCTTCTAAATCCATTGTGCCCGCACATGGGATGTCTTTTAAGATTTAATGATGCCGAAAAGTCATGGGACTGCCCATGCCATGGCTCGCGTTTCAGCTTTGACGGCAAAGTATTAAACAGTCCGGCTGTTAAGGACCTTGAAATCCTTTTGGTATATAAGAATAATAGATAAAATCTTAGCTTAGAGTAGCCAATAGTATCTTAATATTATTTTCAGTCAGCCAGATTAATATGCCATAATTGCTGTGCTTTTTTCCAATGAAAAGCAAATAAAGGAATTGCAATAATAATCATTATAGCGCTTCTTATCATGCTTTTTAGAGCAAAGTTTCTTTCGTTAGCGAGAGAGTTTGCTATTTCCCTTTCCATTAGCTTATTCAATTCCTCATCAGACATCGTAGGATATTGGGTTTTGTAGGAAGGTATCAGGTTGCTTATAGTCATATAAGTGTTTGGCTTTAAGTAGTTTATAATTCCGTCGGCTAAACCAACAAGACCAATGATAAATATAATGATGGCTATGAGACAAACTACGTAGAAGTAAATTTCTCTTATGCTTACATTTCTTGCCATTTTATTACTCCTTTTCTGTCAAAATAAATTTTAAAATTGTCAGGACTATCTCCCATACCTTCGCTGTCTCTGGTCATAAGAGCGCAGTGCACGCAGGAAATCTATCTTCCTGAAAGCAGGCCAGTATGTATCACAAAAATAAAATTCTGAATAGGCGCTCTGCCAAAGAAGAAATCCTGATAATCTTACTTCACCACTGGTTCTTATAATCAGGTCAGGTTCCGGAAGCCCGGAAGTATATAGGTAAGGTTCAATCGCACTTGAATCAAGATGCTCGATAGCTTCATCAAGTGAATATCCCGACTTGTTCTGGTTTAATAAAAAACTCTTGAAACCATCTGTTATCTCTTCACGCCCTCCGTAAGCCATTGCGATATTAAGGGTATATTTCTCATAATGGGCAGTTGCGGCTTCAACAGCAGATATTGCCTTCTGCAGGCTCTCCGGCAGCATTTCCAGCTTGCCAATATAGCGGACTTTAATATTTTTTCTCTTGATATCTTTATGCTGGATTAATTCCAGCGTCTTGATTTCAAAAAGATTGAAAAGGCTTTGCACTTCTTCAGGATTACGCTGGAAATTCTCCAGGGAAAAACTCCATACAGTTATTACCGAAACACCCATATCATAGCTCCAGTTTACTACTTCCATCAACTTATTGGCACCCATCGTATGTCCATCCATGATCTTTGATAATCCCAGTTGCTGGGCAAAACGCCTGTTCCCATCCATAATGATGCCAATATGTTCGGGAAGTTTCCAGAATAAAGCCTTTGAACTCAGGCGCTTTTCGTATAGTTTATAAAATGGTTGTTTTAAAAGATTTTTGAAATAATTCCACAGGATCCTGCGGGGCATAAATATCTCACCTTTCCTGCTCGGAGCTCTTTCCAGGATTTAGTACCGCTTGAATTGACTTCTCCCTGGCTGCTTTTTATAAGTGGAGATAGCTCTAAATCCTCCTGGCTTTCAATCCATTCAACAACTGCTTCAGAAACTATTTCACTTGCATTCATATTTCTTTTAGCTGCCTCGACTTTTAGATGTGTATAAGTATTTTCATCCTTAAAGACAACTGTCATCCTCTTACTCATCATAATTCTCCTTTATGCATGCAAACATATATACGCCTGTATGCATATTACATAAAAATAAATTTTTTTTCAAACTATAATTGCAGTTATATCGTGCAAGCAAATCCTATAAACAGTTTCTTTAAAGCATTTATTTTCTTTTAAAGTCTATATATCCACGCTCCACATCTGTGCGAACCAATTGCACGCGAAGCTTCTGGCCAACCTTGACGCTCTTAAAATTATTATCCAGTTTTCCTTCAACAGGCGGATGCATGAGGCGGACCCATACACCTCTATCAGATGCGCCGGTGACAATAGCATCAAACTGCTCCCCGATTCTTGACTCCAGCAGTATTGCTCCTGCAGATTTTGTGATCTGCCGTTCAACTTTTTTCACTGTGTCCTCCTCTGCTGTGCAGTGTTCTGCAAGTTCTTCCAATTTATCATTGCTGTAAGGTACAGTGCTTCCTACCATGACTGCTTTCAGCAACCGTTGTGTAATCAAATCGGGATATCTACGGTTCGGGGCAGTGGAGTGAGCATAGTCTTTTACCGCGAGGCCGAAGTGTCCCTCAATACTTTCTCCCGGAAATTGGACGACATATTCACCCGAACCAAGGAGTTTGATAATGCTCAGAGAGAGATCGGGAAAACGAAGAGGATCAATATCTTTAGCTGATACCAGGAATTGTTCCAAAGCTATTGCATCAGGCTTCTTGGGTAAAGTTGAGCCACGCTCTGCTGCAAGCTCGACTATCCTATCCCAGTTTTTAGGGGTACGTACCACGCGGCGAAACGAGGGAAACTGGTTTGATGTGAGATATTTTACAGTGACACCGTTTGCTGCGATCATGAAGTTTTCAATTATCTCTTTGGCCCGGTTTCTGGTTTCAGCTTTCAAGTCTTTGAGCTCCTCTCCGCTAAAGACAGGACGGACTTCGATTGTTTCAAGATCAAGAGCACCATAGAGGTGGCGAAGCGTCTTCAGTTTCTGGGCCAGGCGGTCCTGTAAGCGCAGGTTTTCGTCCAAGCCTTTGACAGTACCTATTACTTGTGGTACGGGCTTGTTACCTTCCAGCCAGTCAGCCACACTATTATATGCTAGCTTGGCCTGATTGCGTACCACCGCCCTATAGATTTCCGAATTCTGAAGAGTGCCATCCATGGAGAGAACTATTTCAATAACGATAGCCAGTCGATCTGATTCATAGTTAAGAGAGGTAAGATTTGTAGAGAGCTTTTCGGGCAGCATAGGAAATGTTTGGGCGACTGTATAGACCGAGGTGGTATTTTGGCTCGCATGATTATCAATGGCTGACTGCCTTTTCACGAGAGCGTCAACATCGGCGATTGCGATCCATACATTGGCTGTTCCATCGGAATTGGATTTAGCAACAGTTAGCTGATCCAGGTCAAGCGAATCATCATTGTCAATGGAACACCAAAGAAGGTTCCTGAGATCACGGACTGAATCCCTGCCTTGTGTCGCTGGTTTCCGGATTTCATTAAGCTCGGTAAGCACTTGATCTGGAAAATATGGAATAAGTCCTCTCTCAATCATCGCTTTATGAGCAATTCTTTTCAGGATTGAGCGGTGTTGTCTGTCGCTTGTATTTGTCATATTATATCCTCTCCTGTAAATCTCTATTGCGATTTTCATTAAATGGGAGTTTAATAATTTATTTCTCTTATTTTTTGAATATTCCGCAGACTGTTTTGCTGCTAATCATATCTGAAAAAAGGATCAGCCCCATATTTGACACATCATAAACTTTTATAATATTCATAAATTCACTACTATCCGTCTTTTCGCCAGTCCATAAATCCGGTAATATGCTCTTTTTATCCTCTAAAAAATCAGGTTTAAACTTTATCGTATTATCATCTTCAAGAATCGAAGCATAAAAAATGCCAGTTTCAACCAGGTCATTGAAAAAGTGAGTGCCAAAGGACAATTCAGGCATATAGCCTGCATCCTTATAATAAATCTCACATATGACCTTGAAATTACTTATTTCAGCAAAAGATATTGTTATCCCCAATTCCGGGGATGTGGTACCTATACGCCCTGGTGCCAGAAGCATCATCGCTTTTTCTTTATCTTTAAAATACTGGTTTATTCTGCCAATTATTCTCGCCACAGTATGCTTTTTCTTATAGGGCAATCGATAATAGCCTGCAGGGTCAACCTGTATAACAATATCAATTGACTGGCTCACTGCACCACCCATAGTGCCTCCTGATAACTCAAAAAAAATTTTTCCATTTTCAATATCAGGAATAGTTACTTTTGCGCCAATTCCACCAACCTGTAAAGGCCTGCATTGCAGCAGATTGATCAAAAAGTCGCCTTGTTCCGTAAAATTACAGGTAAATTCAATATCCACCGGATAGTTGTATTCTTTCTGGATTACGGACATCAATTGCTTAAGTGTGCCTATAAAATCCTCCATTTTTATAAGGCCTTCACAAGTGGAGAATATAATTTGTTCATATTTTCCCTGCTCCCTTAACAGTCTTTCCGTCTCATAATCATGCTCAAACATTATTTTTCTGTACCAGTCAGGAAGCTTTTGGGCTAATTCCGCTAAATTGGCTGATGAAAAAATATTTTTTTCAAGATCAAGGAAATCAATCCTGTGTTGTGAGTAGCGGCTTTTGCTGTTGCTGCTGGTTAGGGGAGTTAACTGCGGCTTATTAAGGCTTGCTATTCTTGGGTAATCACCACCAGTGCGTTCTACGGCCCTTGTTCCAAGTCCCATTACCAGTCTTACCATTCCGGCAACTGGATCTATATCCTTATGCCAGCGGTAAGAATTATATGAATAACCTACTCCTGCAGCACAAGGCATAAAGACACTGTCAAACCTAAGACCGGAGACTCTTTGCACAAGAACTGCCATCTGCTCATCACTTTTACTCAAGCCTCGCTGCAGCCGGTATTCCAGTGCTGATTCATTCATAGTGCTGGCATAAACCTGCTTTACAGCTTTTTCAAAATTATTCAGCCTTTCCTCCAGACTGCCGCTGTTGACACAAAAGACCGACTCATATTTTCCGGCAAATGCATTTTCGAAACTATCTTCCTGAAGGCTGCTTGAGCGAACAACAATAGGACTCTGCCCGTAATATTCCAGCATCCGCTTGAATTGTTCTCTTGTAGTATCAGGAAAAATTCCGTTTAATATTTTTTGCTTAAGCTTTTTTCCTGCTGAGAAATAATCTGCTTCGCTCTTTTGAGCTAGCCTTAGTTTCCAGCAATCGTTCTGCACGATATATGTATAATACACATCAGACCCGATATAAAATGAATCGTGGGGTTCAAGCCTGGCGGATATCCGGTGTATAATATTTTCCACAATTTTTCTGGAAAGCAGCATTCCGGTGGCTTTGCCACCTATCTTTCCTGAGCCTATCATTCTTTCCTTTATAGCAATTAAATCCTTGATTTTAAAGTTAGCAGTAAGTAAGTCCGTCAGCTTTTTCTCTCGGCCCATAAGTCTTTCGCACATATCATTGGCTGTATCCTGTCCGGCCTTACCAAGATTCATTTTAGCAAATAGAAAGAATCTGTCCCAACTGTCTAAATTCTGGTCATCCAGGACACTGGCCTTTTTTTCCACCAGTGCGTAGAACTTGCTTACGCTTAATCCGCCTGTCAGCGCAGTAAAGCTATTTGAATTGTTTTTTTCGAATCTATGAGGCAGGAACATGCTGTTTGAATACCTTTTCCAAACCTTTAGAGGGTGGATATATATTTCATCATTATCTGAATAAACATCCACCAGTATCTGTGTAGTTTCTCTGATTCTTGCTATTGTATCAAAAGAATGCCTGCCTCTTATGATGCCAAAGTATGCTACTGTGTTAAGCTCAAATAAAAGCGGGCAGGTCACTACAAAAAAGTTGCCCATCATCAGGTCCGCTGACCAGGCAGCCTGCAGTTCAGAAATGCTGTCAAATATATAAAAAGCTTCCTGTCCTTCCAGTTTGATTATCTCCTGAACCCTCACTGTGAAGGCTTCAAAACCGGCATCAGCATCCAGCTCGATTATTTTAAGGCCTTCCTGCTGCTTCAACAAGGGTTTGTGATGAGCAAATCTCATATATATCAGATTTCGTTTTTCCTTAATAGCCAACCTTGCAAACTGCTCAACAAAGAACAAATATTCTTCTATGTCTGAGACCTGCCAGACTACATTATCGCCAAGCCGGATAGAATCCAGGGTCTTGTCGATTCCCTCAACTCCGGAGCGTATTTTATCAAATGCCGGCATCTTTATTCTCCTAATAATGCTCTCATGATCGCAGAAATAGACATTTCTTAAGTACTGCAGCCCCTGATTTTCTCAAAGTATCATTTAAAAGTATCACACATAATATTGAAATATCCAATCTAAACACAGGATATTAATACAGGATATTAATATTCTCAATTGTTGCTAGCTTATTAATGTTTCATAAGAAAATCAAGAGCTAAAGCAGGGA